>NZ_JARDAN010000017.1:0-102363 GCF_040560085.1 Paenarthrobacter sp. CC6
TCAAGGGTCAGGCAGCCCATTTCGCGTGCGCCGGGGCCGCCGAGAGTGCAGCGAAAGTCCGGCTTATATTGGTAGGGGTCCTCGTCGGCATCATTACCAAGCTCGGCTGTGGGTGCTCCCGTTTTGCCATCAAGTATGTAGTGGGCGCTCAAGGTCATCCCCGTTTCGCCTCTATTCGCCCGGATTTCCGGCTCATCTGCCGCTACCGCGGCCGTAGGGCAAATCGGGACAAACAGCCCGATGCCGAGAAGGAGTATGGCCGCAGCGCATCGATGGATTCGCGTCATGAGCCCAAGATCAGGCCGTTATCGATTACTTGCCAAGCGCCGTTTCTGAAGGTGACTTTTACGGCCTCAGCTGTGTTTGATGCTTCCGAGGTCCGCTGTCTGACAGTTGCATTTGCGTCCAGATAACCTATTTCCTCCTGGATAACCTGCACTTTGGCAACTTGGGAGCCAGCTCCCGGCTGCCAAAGTACCTCAATCCGAGGTACGGAAATCCGCCCTCCCACCAGCCAGCTCCCGCTGGCGTAGTTTGCATCGATGGCCTTCTTATAAGCTGCTCCGGACTCCGTAGTCGTATCAGTTGCCAGACTCCATTGACCCAGGTCACCGGTCTCAGTGGCATAAGAGTACGTCGCGTACCAGTACCCAATAAACGCCTCCAGCCCCGCCTTGGAGTTCTCCTTCGCCAGATCAGGCATCACAGGAACCGGCACGTTCTGCGCCTTCCCGCTAGCATCCGCCGGCTTGTACGCACCCGACGAAGGCGGAGCAGCCGAAGCAACAGGCGACGAAACACTTGAGGTGGGCGACGCCGTCGTCGTGTGTGTTTCCGAGTTGCCCGCAATGGGTGACCCGCCCTGGCAGCCGCTGAGAAGCACCGCGGCGACAACGACGATTGCCGCCGTTCGCGCACGGAGAGGCAACAAAGCGGCATACGTAAGGCGTGGCATGGCGAAGCTCCCCAGCAGCTGTTTCAGGTGATGTGTCGGCCAGTCTAGGCAGGGTTCCCAGTCGCCTCCCAGTCTGGAAACGGGCCTTGTGGATAACTCGTCTCTGGCCTCGGGGCGATGGCCGAAGTATTCTTGGCCTGCCAGCTTGTCATCGCACGCATCTTTTTGGGGGAATTCATGGTCGCCATCGAACGTTCACGCCTGTCCTTTTCCGGCCGCCTGGCAGCAGCTGCCGGTCTCGTCGCAATGCTGACGCTCAGCGCCTGCTCCTCACCATCGCCGGCAGCTCAAAACACCCCGGCGGCGGCGTCCGAAACCCCCGCCGCGGAAGTGGGTTCAAGCTCCGCTTCCGCCAGCGCGCCCAGCCCGGACGGCACGGCAGGAACCGACGGTGTATACGGCCAATTCACCTCGATGTCAGAGGCTTGCCTGTCTGTCAGCGCCACCATGCTGAGCGTCACCATTCTCCCCCTGGCTGCCATGACCGGCGGAAATGCTGAGGACATCCAGAAGGCCAAGGATGAGTTGTCGAAAATGCAGGGCAAGGTGCCGGAAGAGCTGAAGCCGTCGTTCGAGAAACTGCGGGCCTTCACTGAGTCCGCGGGGTCGGATTTCAGCAAGTACGGCGATGGCCAGTTCGAGGAACTCATGAAGCCCATCCAGACGTGGACAGAGAAGAACTGCTCCTAGGGCACCGCCGCGCGCACCCCTTGTCTCCAAAGCGTCGCAGCTAGACGCTAGGGTGGTACTCAAGAGAAGGGGAGTGCTCCATGGAAGTCCAGAACGTGCAGCCGGATCCTGTGCCTGGGGGCGAGATTCCCGGTACCGGACGCACCATCATCTCCGAGGCCGCGGTGGCGAAGGTGGCAGGTATCGCCGCCCGCACAGTGCCCGGTGTCTACTCTCTTGGTTCAGGTCCTTCCCGCGCTCTTGGCGCGATCCGTGACGCTGTCGGCAGTTCAGACCACGCAGCGGGCGTCCGCGCCGAGGTGGGCGAAACCCAAGTGGCAGTGGACATCACCTTGGTTGCCCTCTACGGCCATCCTTTGCATGGCGTCGCCAATCAGGTCCGGGCGGCGGTGTACCGCGCTGTCGAAGAACTGGTTGGCCTTCAGGTGATCGAAGTGAACATAGAGATTACCGACGTTTTCATCGCGCCGCCGGCAAAACAGCCCGGGGCCAAGACCGTCGTGGTGGAAAGGGAGGCACTCCAGTGAGCATGACCGTAGTGGGAATCGCGATCGGAGCCTTCGTGGCGTTCATGTCGTTCTCGTTCGGGCTGTGGGGTTTCCTCATCTCACTGCTTTTCATGGGAATCGGAGCGCTGTTGGGGCGGGCCGCCGAAGGGAAACTGGATCTTAGAAGTGTCCTTGACGCCATTACGGGCCGGCGCTCTTCGTCATGAGCGTGGCTGAGGCTGTGGAGTACACCACCACCAGCCTGGCCGGCCATAACCGGATCAGTACCCAGGCTTTGACTTCCCTGGCCCGCGCCGCTGCCGCCGAGGCGCTCGGCGTTGAGGCCAGCGACATCCGCGCGGATTGGGCGGACGACGACGGCCTGCTGGCTTTGTCGATTGTCGCACCCATCAGCGTTCCGGCTTTGACGGAAGTACTCCGGGATCCCAGGCGTGTCCAGGGTTTCGGTGGCTCCATCTGGGACCGCACCGTAGCTGCCAAATCCAGAGTCCTCGAGACGGTGACCCGGCTCAGTGGTTCCCAGCTAAGCAGGGTGGATATCAGGATCAGTGGGGCCCAGGTCAGGGAGGGAGGCCGCGTTCAATGACACAGGACCAGGAAACCGGGAAGTTCATGGCCGTGGGCCTGGACAACGACGCTGCGCCGGTGGCGGGCGAGGACCCGGCGATGAGCCGTATCCTCCGTCGCGAGACCCATTCATCACGGGCCGGCGCCGCCGTCATTGCTGCGGTGCTCGTCATCATTCTCTGCGTATACGCCTTGCTGGAAGCCGGAGTCCGTGCGGTCGGCCAGCCTCCTTGGCTGGTTGATCCCACCACTGCTGCCGAACGCATCATCGCCCTACCTGAGGGCATTTCACCCCTCCTGCTGGGAGCGAGCGGTGCCGTGGTCGCCATGGTGGGGCTGTTCTTCCTGTTCCACGCAGTGCTGCCTGGCAGGCGGGCCCGCCATCTGCTCCGGGACCCGCGGACCGCCGTCGTGGTTGACGACGAAGTCCTGGCCTCCGCACTTGCCCGTCGTGCCCGGATGGCAGCGAACGTTACCCAGGAGCAGGTGATGGTGGTGGTTTCCCGACAGACAGTGGTGGTCAATGTGCGGCCAACATCCGGGAGCCGCGTTAGCCACGACGCCGTGCTCGCGGCTGTGCAGGCTGAACTTGAGGAGATGTCGCCGGTTCCCATGCCCACGGTCCGGGTCAACCTGGCGTCGTCGGGGGTGATTGGGGCGTGAACGGAACACCCCGGGCACTCAACCGCGTCTTGCTCTTTATCATCGGGATCAAACTCCTGGCGGTGGGTCTTCTGCTCCTGCTGCTGGCGACTGTCCCTGCAGTGGCCGCCTGGTGGCATGGATGGGCTGCCGGCGTCTGGGCCGGAGCTGAGAATGCCTTCCGGCAGACGCGGTTTCCCGGACGCGAAGAGAGCTGGTTGTGGATTGTTGCGGGTGTGGTCCTGGTGGCCGTCATCGTCGCCATGATTGCGTGGCTGTCACAGCAGGGCAAAGGACGGGCCAACCTCCTGGTCGCCAGTGATGATGACAGCAATATCGACGGCGAAGTCAGGATTGGCGGTGGCGTCGCCGAACAGGCACTGAGGGCTGCGTTGACGGAAAGAACCGACCTTGCCGGGGTGTCAGTGGCAACCTATGAGTTCAAGGGGCAACCGGGTCTGCGTATACGCATCCAACCGCGCCAGGGCGTGGCACCCCACCTCCTGGCTGCGGAGGTCTCACAACTGGTCGAAGCACTGGACCTCGTCATCGGACAGAAGACGCCGGTGCTGGTGCACATGGTTTCGGGGGCGCGCTCAAGATTCACGAAAGCCGAACGGGTGCGCTGACGTTGCGGAATTCCGCTGCTGCAAATAGTTTGAAGCCAGAGGGGGAAACCTCCTTTGATGCGCAAAGCCACAACCCGACAGAGGAGTTCGTCATGACTGAGGAAAACACTGGAGCCGACGCCGTGAATGACGGGGCATCGAACGCGAAGAACGCCGCAGGCGACGCTTTTGAAAATGCCAAGGAATTGGCTGGTGACGCTGTGGAGAATGTCAAGGAATTCGCTGGTGAAGCCGCAGAGAACGTGAAGGAGTTCTTCTCCGGTGACGTTGGAGAGAATGCCAAGGAATTGGCCGGTGACGTCGCGGAGAAGTCAAAGGAAATTGCCGGGGACGTAGCCGAAAACGTGAAGGACCTCGGCGCTAAGATTGCCGGACTGTTCAAGGACGGCAAGCAGCAGTAGTTTCTGCCATCGGAGGACAGGAGACAGCAGTGGCAGGATCAATGGCGCCCGAATCTTCCCTGGACGCGGTCCTGGCGGAGCTTGCCGCCTTGGAGGATCCCCGGGCCCGCGAGGTCAATGAGAAGCACGGCGACGATCACGGGGTGAATCTCAGCAAGCTTCGTGCTGTAGCCAAGAGGCTCAAAATCCAGCAGGATCTGTCCCGCGAACTGTGGTCCACGGGCGACACCGCTGCGCGTCTTCTGTCACTTCTGATCTGCCGTCCCAAGGACTTCGGAAAGAACGAACTCGACGCCATGCTCCGGGAAGCCAAGCGACCCAAAGTACATGACTGGTTCGTCAATTACGTCATCAAGAAAAGCCCGTTTGCTGAGGATTTGAGGGTGGCATGGTTTGCCGACCCTGATCCTGTGGTGTCCAGTGCTGGCTGGGCACTGACCGCCGAGCGTGTGGTCAAACGCCCCGAAGGCCTGGACCTCGGAAGACTGCTGGACATTATCGAAGCAGAAATGAAGGACGCCCCGGACCGCCTGCAGTGGGCAATGAATAACTGTCTGGCGCAAATTGGGATTGAACACCCGGAGTACCGTCCGCGTGCCCTGGAAATCGGAGAGCGGTTGGAAGTGCTGAAGGACTATCCAACGCCACCCAACTGCACTTCTCCGTTCGCCCCGGCCTGGATCAATGAAATGGTCAGGCGCCAAGCCGGAAACTAATGCCCGGGCAGCTTCGGGTGCCTATGCCCCGGATGTCTTGTCCCTGCGCTTTTGGGCGATGTAGAGGACAAGGGCGGCGACAACCAGGATCGCGGCAGCAATGCCTACGGCCAGGGGAGCGTTGTCATCGTTGGGCTTAACCTGTTCCGGTGTGGTTTCAGTCGCCGGGGCAGGGGTGCTGGACGGCGAAGTCGCTTCGGGCGTCGGCGATGGTGTCGCGGTGCGGGCTTGGGCAGGGTTTTGAACGGTGATGGTCTCCCTGGCCGGAAACACCGCTTCCGCGGCGGCGTGTGCCTGCGCCGGAGCTGCTGCGACCGCAGGGGAAAGGACGACGGCGGCAATCACCAAGCGGATGCGCAGGCGTCGCGTTGTAAAGAACTTCATCGAAGTGTTCTGCAATTCTGCTGGTCGGCCAGGGACAGGTAGGCGCCTAAGCCGCTCCCGGGCGTCTGCCCGGGGCACTCCGGGGCAATGACAACGGGCCGCTTGGCGGATGGTCAGCTATTTCACGGCATCGGCCACGAGCTGACGAAATTGTGCCTCGGTGTCCAGGGTGAGCATCTCACCGTTGAGGAAGAACGTCGGTGTTCCTTTCACTCCCAGGGTTGTACCGTCAGCGATGTCCTTCTTGATCCGTTCCTTGGTCTTGTCGTCCGCCACAGCAGCGTCGTACGCGCTCAGATCGAGGCCCAGTTCCCCGGCGAAAGTGCGGAACAGGGGTGCTTGGGACTCCGTCTTCTCGCCCCACTGCGCCTGGGTTTCGAACATTTTTGCGTACATTTGCTCATATTTGCCCTGCTGGGCGGCTGCTTCTACAGCGAGGGCTGCCGTGGCCGAATTGCGGTGTGCCGGCAATGGGAAGTAGCGGTGGACGAAGGTGACGCGGTCTCCGAATTCCTTCTTCAGTTCCTCGACCACCGGCTGCGCGGCGAGGCAGGCTTCGCACTCGAAGTCCAGGAACTCCACCAGTTGTGCCTTTTCGACAGCCGGTGAGGTGACTCGATGGCTGTCGTCACGGACCACTTGGGCTTCAGCAGCAGGCGTAGGTTCTGTCGGAGCGGGTTTGTTCAGCGTAAATACGGTGTACCAGATCACTCCAACGGCGACGAGGACAGCCAGCAGGACCCAGATGAATACCCGGACCTTCTTTGCCTTGTCCATGGGCTGGGGCAGTGTTTTGCTGTGCGTCATCAGTGGTGGATGCTTTCCTGGTCGCGGTGGGATGCTGGTTCGATCTGGAAGGTGGAATGTTCGACGCTGATGTCGAAGTCCTGGGCGAGGCATGCCTGCAGCTGAGCGAGGATGCCGGCCGCGTGGCCGTCGGTCATACAGCTGTCTTCCACTGCAACGTGCGCCGACAGCACCGGAGTTCCGGAGGCCACAAGCGAAGCATGAAGGTCGTGAACATCGATGACGTGCGGGAGAGCCAGGATGTGGTCGCGCACCTTGGCCAGGTCCAGTCCTTCGGGAGTGGATTCCATCAGCACGTTCACGGTGTCGCGGAGCAGCTTCAGGGTCCGCGGGATGATCAGGACGCCGATGATCAAGGACACGACGGCGTCGGCCTGAAGCCAGCCGGTGACGGCTATGACGATGGCCGCCGTGATGACCGCTACCGATCCGAGGGCGTCGTTGAGGACCTCAAGAAAGGCGGCCTTCATGTTGAAGTTGTGGTTCCGGCCGGAGGCCAGAATTACCAGGCCTACGGCGTTGCCGGCCAGGCCAATGATGCCGAACCAGAGCATCGTGGACCCGCCGATTTCGGGTGGTTCGAAGAGCCTGCGGACGCCCTCGACGATGACGAAGCCGCCGACGGCGAGCAGCAATGCCGCCTGTCCGGCCGCGGCGATGATCTCGGCGCGTTTATAGCCCCAGGTCCGCTTCAGCGTGGCGGGCTTCATGGCCAGCGACGCGGCGACGAGCGCTATCAACAGCCCGGCGGAATCGGTGAACATGTGCCCGGCATCCGCCAACAGCGCCAGGCTCCCGGTAAGTGCGGAGCCGATGATTTCGGCAATCATCACAGTGAAGGTGATGGCGAAGACCGTGATGAGTTTGCTGCGCCGAACCGATGCTTCGGAAGCGTGATCGTGCCCGTGGCCGCTCATGCGCGGGCCTGCCGGATGGCGGGCAGGACAGCAGCACCATCCACTATCAAACCCGCCACACCAGTGGCGATCAGAAACCGCAGTCCCGGTGAAATGGCCGGGCTGCCTCCGGCAAGTGCGGCTTTCAAAGTCACGATGGCTCCTAGGTGCTGATCCCCGGCCCGGTCCCTCAGCCCGGGGCCGGGAGGTGCCAGGCATTCCGGCACCTCTTCAGAATATATGTAGAGTTGTTCAGACGTTAATTCGTGGCCACGCCAAGCACGGCCGGACTCTGTGTCCGTCATCCTTTCGACGGCCGCCTTAGGGCAAGACAAATGCGACGCATTCGCAGGTAGGGGTAGTCTTGATGGATGACTGGAACAGCACGGGCACGGCAGGCGACGCCCCGTCGGGCCGGCAGCGATTGTGCAGTGCGTGTGGTCGACGCCGACCGGGTCGAGGAGGTCAGGGCGCGGATGCCTGCCGAGTCGGACGTGAACGATCTGGCCGTGATCTTCGGGCTGCTTTCGGACCCGGGCCGGGTGCGGATCCTCATTGCCCTCCTCGATGGGGAAATGTGCGTGTGCGATCTTGCTGCCACCACCGGGCTGAGCGAATCAGGAGTCTCCCATGCGCTGCGGCTGCTGCGCGGACCGCGTGTAGTGCAGGTCCGTCGGGCCGGCCGGATGGCGTATTACTCCCTGGCGGATTCGCATGTGCGGATGTTGCTCGACCTCGGGCTCACGCACGTCGGACACGCGGGCCAGGACAGGCTCCAAGCGGTCAGCAACGGCTAAACAGCACCCCGGTACACGGCGCGTTCACCAAGTGGGCGTGCTGAGATGGGCGAGCCTGGAATCGAGGGCCCCGTCTGGCTTCCCTCGCTGCCGCCCTCGCTGGGTGAGTACCTCGCGCCGAACCTTCAGCCGGTTCCGCTGATTCCAGCCATGACACTGCTGGCGGCGGTGTTCTACCTCGCCGGTGCCATCAGCCTCTGGCGCAAGGGCCGGCACTGGTCGCCGGTCAGGACGGCGTCGTTCCTGCTCGGCTGCGTGGCCATTATCGTTGTGATGGGGGCCGGGATCGAGGGCTACGGACTGCGGATGTTCTCCGTCTTCATGTTCCAACAGCTGACCCTGATGATGGCCGTGCCTCCGCTGCTGGTCATCGGCTCTCCGGGCACCTTGCTGTTGCGGGCAACCCCTCATGGCCGCTTCGGGCGGCCCGTCTTGAGGATGGCCATGTGGGGGCTGCGTTCACGCTGGGGCAGATTGGCCATCCACCCGGCTTTCATGGTGCCCCTGTTCCTGCTGAGCTTCTACGGCGTCTATTTTTCCGGCCTCGCGGACCTGCTGCTGCCGAATTGGTACGGGCATGTGGGGCTGGAACTGCTGTTCCTCGCTGCGGGCGTCCTGTTCACGGTGCCGCTGATCTCGGCAGACCCGCTGCCCACGCGGCAGACGCACTTCGGGCGCATGCTCGACATCTTTGCCGAGATGCCGCTGCACGCCTTTTTCGGCGTGGTCATCATGATGGCAACGGCTCCGATGGTTAAATTCTTCGCCACCCCACCGGCAAGTTGGAGCCTCGACCCCATGGCGGACCAGGGCATGGCCGGAGGCTTGGCCTGGTCATACGGGGAACTGCCGGGAGTGCTGCTGCTCATGTTCATTCTGGTGCGCTGGCAGCGGGACGAGGCCCGGGGGTGGGTCACGGCTGCCCGTAAGTCCGCCGTGGCCGGAGACCCTGAGCTGGACGCCTACAACGAATATCTGCAGCAACTGGCCAACCGTCCGATGCGCCGGAACTGAAGGAGCGCCGGCGAAGAACAGGGCATTCAGCCCCTGTTGCGGTGCATCATCCGGTAGGTGAGCTCTGCGAGGAGTTCCTCGTCGGAAAGATGTGAGGCCCGGGCGACGGGTGCCGCGGGAACGGCAATGCGGGGTGGTCCTTGCCGTGAGTCGTCCCCGGAGCGCATGTCGTCCGGCGTGATCATGTCCGGTGCGAAGTTCGATTTTCCCTTGAGGACTTCGGACACCGATCCTGCACGCCAACCCAGGGCATGCTCGAGTTTGCGTTGGTTGATTTCCTGCGTGCGTCGCGTGCCCGACTCCAGTGTCCGCACTGTCTTGATGGCGGTTCCTGCTTGTTTGGCCAGCTGCACCTGACTGAGACCTTGCGCGAGACGCTCTTCCTTGATGAGCCGTCCAATGGTCTGCAGTGCTTCGAGTTCATCCACGCTTCCCACTGTTCCATAGGCAATAGTAGGCAATCAAATCGACTCAAGGCCGCGACCATCCCAAAACGCATCCATGTCGGCGGAAGGGCCCCCGCTTCCAGGGTGGTGGGCGTGAATAATCAGGCTACTTTGTATCGTTGTGGTCACGACGCGTGTAAGCGCTTGCATTTTGCTTCCTCCCGTGACTATTGTGAGCCTCACCACATCAACCGCACCGCGGAAAAACCTGGTCCACTCACCGAGGAGTTCCCAGCATGAAATCCAAAAAGTTCCTGCTTCCGGCAGCTGTAGCCGGAGTCCTGGCTCTGTCCCTGACCGCCTGTGGTGGCGGCGGGGGTGGCGGCGGCACCAGTTCCGGAGGTGCCAGCGGCGACGCAGCCAACAACCTTGACGGCCGCGGGCCGATCACCTACGTCCAGGGCAAGGACAACAGCAACGTTGTCCGGCCCCTCATCGAAAAGTGGAACGCCGCCCATCCGGACGAGAAAGTAACGTTCAAGGAGCAGTCGGACCAGGCCGACCAGCAGCACGATGACCTGGTCCAGAACTTCCAGGCCAAGAACGCCAACTACGACGTCATGAGCGTCGACCTCATCTGGGTTGCTGAGTTCGCTGCCAAGGGCTGGCTGCAGCCGCTCAAGGACAAGACCGCAATCTCCACGGACGGGATGCTCGAGTCCACCGTCAAGAGCGCCACCTACAACAACACCCTCTATGCAGCCCCCCAGAGTTCGGATGGCGGCATCCTCTACTACCGTGGTGACCTTGTTCCCAACCCGCCCAAGACCTGGGACGAGATGATGGGAATGTGCGAGATCGCCAAGCAGAACAACATCGGCTGCTACGCAGGCCAGTTCCAGAAGTATGAGGGCCTAACGGTCAACGCTGCTGAAGCCATCAACTCGGCAGGCGGCAAGATCGTTGATGATTCCGGCAAGGCTGCCGTGAACTCCAGCGAAGCCAAGGCCGGCCTCACCAACCTGGTGAACGCCTACAAGGATGGCAACATCCCCACCGAAGCAATCACCTTCCAGGAAGAGCAGGGACGCCAGGCCTTCGAAGCCGGCAAGCTGCTGTTCCACCGCAACTGGCCGTACGTGTACAACCTGGCCAAGACCGACGGTTCCTCCACTGTGAAGGACACGTTCAAGATGGCACCCCTCCCGGGCAAGGACGGCCCCGGTGCCTCCTCGCTTGGTGGCCACAACATCGCCATGAGCGTCTACTCCAAGAACAAGGCAACTGTTGCGGACTTCATCAAGTACATCACCAGCGAGGAAACCCAGCGCTTCTACGCTACCCAGGGTTCGCTGGCCCCGGTCCTGACCAAGCTGTATGACGATCAGGAACTCGTGACCAAGCTGCCGTACCTCCCGGTGCTGAAGACGTCCATCGAGAACGCGGTTCCGCGTCCCGTGACGCCGTTCTACCCCGCCGTCACCAAGGCTGTGCAGGACAACGCCTACGCTGCCCTCAAGGGAGAGAAGACCGTGGATGCGGCAATCTCCGACATGCAAGCGGCTATTGAGTCGGCCGGAGCTAAGTAACCACCCGGGCTACAGTCCGGCTGCCTGTCCCTGAGGGGCGGGCAGCCGGACTGCCGGCCACGGCCTTCTCCCTGACAGGAGTCTTGACATGTCAACAGAACTACAAAAACCAGACGCGACGGCGGCTTCCGGACACACGATGCCCAGTCGCGAAAGCGCCGACCGGAAGCAGCTTACGCAGGGCCGTTGGGCATACACCCTCCTGGCGCCGTCGCTCATCCTGCTGGCGATCGTCATCATCTACCCGGTGCTCAACGCCATCATCATGTCCTTCCAGAAGGACTCCGGCCTCGACCCGGCCACGGGGTTCTTCTCCGAGGGCGGCCCGGCCGGCTTTGAAAACTACACGCACTGGCTGCTGCAGCAATGCACGGCCCCCGGCGGCGGCTCGCTGGCCTGCCCTCCGGGCACACTCGGAGCCCAGTTCTGGGACTCCATGGGCACTACCTTCTTCTTCACGGTGGTTACCGTGGCCTTCGAGACCGTTCTTGGCTTCTGGATGGCAATCATCATGGCCCGCGCCTTCCGCGGACGCAGCCTGATCCGCGCAGCCGTCCTGGTTCCGTGGGCCATCCCGACGGCCGTTACCGCCAAGCTCTGGTTCTTCATCTTCGCCTTCGAAGGCATCGCCAACAAGCTGTTCGGTACCCAAATCCTGTGGACCGGCTCGGAATGGCCGGCCAAGTGGGCAATCATCATTGCCGACGTCTGGAAGACCACGCCGTTCATGGCCCTCCTGATCCTGGCGGGCCTGCAGCTGATTCCGGACGAAGTCTACGAAGCCGCCAAGGTTGACGGCGCGTCCACCTGGCAGCGGTTCCGCCTGATCACCCTGCCGCTGGTGAAGCCGGCGCTGATGGTGGCCATCCTGTTCCGTGTCCTCGACGCACTGCGCATGTACGATCTCCCCGCCATCATGACCCAGGGCGCGAACGGCACCACCACGCTGTCCATCCTTGTTGTCCAACAAATCAGGCAAGGGTTCAATACAGCGGCGGCGCTATCGACCATTACATTCCTGGTGATCTTCCTCGTGGCGTTTATCTTCGTCCGCTTCCTCGGGGCGAATGCCGTGGACGCGGCCACATCTTCCGGAAAGGCCAAGTGAGATGAGCACAGCCACAGCTTCGAAGACCTCCGCCGACTCCGTGGAACGGCCCAAACGGCCCTTCAACTGGGGGTCGCTGCGCACCTACATCAGCGCCGCCATCATCCTCGTCTGGTGCATGGCACCCTTCTACTGGATGCTGGTCACAGCTTTCCGCGACGTCGGATACACGTTCGACACCACGCCGTTCTTCACCCACTTCACGTGGGACAACTTCGCGACGGTGTTCGACGAGAGCCTTGGTAACCACTTCGGACGCAACCTGTTGAACAGCCTGATCGTTGGCGCCGTGACGACAGTCGTAGCGTTGCTGGTCGGTGTGTTTGCGGCCTACGCCCTGGCCCGGTTGAATTTCCGGTTCAAGTTCGTGGTCCTCGGCTTCATCCTGGGCGCATCGATGTTCCCCGGCGTTGCCTTGGTTACCCCGCTGTTCCAGTTGTTCACCAACATCGGCTGGTTCGGCACCTACCAGGCGCTGATCATTCCGAACATTTCCTTCGTTCTCCCGCTCACGGTCTACACGCTGACCTCCTTCTTCCGCGAGATGCCGTGGGAACTCGAAGAAGCCGCAAGGATCGATGGCTGCACGCAGGGACAGGCGTTCCGGAAAGTGATCCTTCCGCTGGCAGCCCCGGCAACGTTCACCACGGCGATCCTGGCGTTCATTGCCTCCTGGAATGAATTCCTCATTGCAAGCCAGTTGTCGAATGACGCCACCAAGACCGTCACGGTAGCCATCGCGTACTTTGCCGGTGCGCAGCCGCACCAGGAACCGTACACAGCCGTCATGGCCGCAGGTACCGTGGTGACCATTCCGCTGGTTGTCCTTGTGCTGATCTTCCAGCGCAAGATCGTGGCCGGCCTTACGGCAGGCGCTGTCAAGTGACAAGTTACGGAAATCGACGTCGGGAGTCCCCCGCAGCGAAGCCCGACCCGGGCACCAAGCGGGTACGGTCCGCGGAGGACTTCGACATCATCATCGGGTTCCTCGCCTTCTGGGGCCTGGTGCTCCTGGTGGCCACCATCTCGATGGAGGTCACCGGCCAGCCCGCCCTCGGCTGGGCGTTGGGGCTCCTGGCCGTTGTCCTCGCCCTCTGGGGAATGCTCCGCTTGCGGCGCAAGCTACCGCGCCGTACGACACGGCGGATTGGTTGAGGCGGCCCATGGAGAACACCAGTACCTGACCGGCGTCGCAATAACTTGTGCGAAATCGGCGAACAGCAGGCAGGCGGAATAGGCTGGAAGGTGCCGTCCGGGAACGAGCCCTCGGCTTTCGGCATGCACCAAAAAAGGGGGCTTGAGTGGCAAAGACGAACGAGCGGTCCCAACGCGGCGGCCACACCGGCGTCAGCATCGAGGACGTTGCCGCAGCAGCGGGAGTCTCGACGGCGACCGTCTCCCGTGCAGTGCGGGGACTGCCGCGGGTATCTCCCGCAACCCGCGAGAAGATCCTCGAAGTAGCAAGTTCATTGGGATATGTGGCGTCGTCGTCGGCCTCCGGGCTGGCGACGGGCCGCACCCGGACCATAGGCGTCCTGGCTCCTTTCGTCAGCCGGTGGTTCTTTTCGAAAGCCATCGAAGGTGCCGACCGGGAGCTGCATTCAAGGAAATACAACTTGTCCTTGTTCAATCTCGGTGGCCACGGCAGCAACCGTGAACGCCTCTTCAGTTCCACCATGGTGTACAAGCAGATCGACGCCCTGCTGGTGCTCTGCATGTCCTTGACTGAGGACGAACTGGAGCACCTCCACAAGATCGACATTCCGTTGGTGGTGGTGGGTGGCCACGTTGAGGACTGCCCTTACATCGGCATCAATGACTACGACGCCGCATCCACCGCCGTGAAGCACCTGCTGGATCTGGGACACAAGGACATTGCCCTGCTGCACGGCGATGACGAAACGGATCTGAACTTCGACGTCCCCCGGGTGCGGATCCAGGCGTTCCAGGAAGTCATGTCCGACGCCGGGCTGGAAGTCCGCCCTGAGTGGGACCAGTGGGGTGACTTCACCGTCGCCAGCGGGCAGCAGGCCTTCAACCGGCTGTGGAGCCAGCCCGGCCGGAAACCGACCGCGATCTTCTGTTCCTCCGATGAGATGGCGATGGGCGTGATTTTTGAAGCCGGCCGCCACGGGGTGCGGGTCCCGGAGGACCTCTCCGTGATCGGTATCGATGACCACGATTTCTCGTCCTCGCTGGGCCTGACCACTGTCGGCCAGCGGCCGGACAACCAAGCCGAACTTGCGACCAAGATGCTGTTGGACGAACTCGACGGCAACGTCGGAGCGGTGCACTCCGCCGTGGCTCCCCACCAGTTGATTGTCCGCGAGACTACAGCGCCGCCGAACGGGAAATTCACCAACAGCCCCAACTAAGGACGCAGGAGCCCGCACAAGCGGGAACCTGGAAACCGTGAAGCTACGAAGCGCGCGCCAACTGCCGGATGGGAATCCAGCGGGAAGCCAGGCGCCGGTACGCGGCCGCGGCGCCTGTCATGTCGCCTTCGGCCAGGCACTCGATGCCCAAGCGGACATCCATGGGGGAGTCGTCCGGGTACACCTTGTCTGCAACGGCGCCGTAATCGAGCTCCACCATCGACTGGACGTGGAACAGCTCAAGCCACTCAGTGAGCTGCGTCAGGTCATCCAGCATGTCCAGGTCCGGAGCGGCCAGCGCCAGATGGGCCACGGAAAACCGGGCCCTTTCCAAGGCTTCAGTCAGTGGGGTCCATACCCGCACCGTCAGGATGCGGCCGTCGGATTCGACGACGTCTTTGCGGTCCGATTCGGCAAACAGCGAGAACCAGCTGAACGGGATACCCCAGGTTGAGGCCCGGGTGTGGACGCGTTTGGCGTCTTCGCGGGCGTTGATCCGGTCGATCCGCATCTGGTGTTTGTCCCTTTGCGAAACCGGAATGAGCAGGTCGGCCAGCGGACTGTGGACTCCGTCCATGAGCGCGTTGGCCGCCAAGCCGGCCCGAATCACCAGTTGGCTGGGGCAGTAAAGCAGCCGTCCGGCGTCGTCCTCATCATTGCCGGGAGCGGCGTGCCGTCCCATGGGGACCCGCGTCATGCGGACCAGATCGGTGCGGCCGGTGGGGAACGGATCGCCGCCGGAGCGGGTGATGCGTCCCAGCGAGGCCTGGAGCTCCGCATTTTCGACGGCGGCCCGGGAACCTGCCTTGCTGCCCTCCGCCACAAGTTGGCGCTGTTGCTCGGGAGGGAACGCCTCAAGCGGCTCGTAAATGCGCAGCGACGAAGAGAACGGCAGTCCCGCCTGGCCCCGGTACAGACTACCCGCCATGTCCAGCCACCCCTTTCGTCAATGAGTCATCAGGTGCAGTGCTCAGTCGGCGAGCTCCACGATCACGGGAGCGTGATCCGAGGCGCCCTTCCCCTTGCGTTCCTCGCGGTCGATGGACGCACCCGTGACGCGGGAAGCCAGTGCCGGGGAGGCCAGGCAGAAGTCGATCCGCATGCCCTCCTTCTTGGGGAACCGCAGCTGCGTGTAGTCCCAGTACGTGTAGACCCCCGGCCCCGGCGTATAGGGACGTGCGACGTCGGTAAATCCGGCGGTTTCGAACGCGTGGAACGCTGCCCGCTCGGGTTCGCTGACGTGCGTGTAGTTGTTGTCGCGGAAGAGCTGGATGTCCCAGACGTCGTCGTCGAACGGGGCGATGTTCCAGTCACCCATGAGGGCGATCTGCGCGTTGGGGTCGGCCTTGACCCATTCGGCGGCCTGGTCCCGCAGGACTTCGAGCCACTTGATCTTGTAGGGCATGTGTTCGTCGTCCAGGGAGCGGCCGTTCGGAACGTAGAGGCTCCAAACGCGAATTCCGCCGCAGGTGGCAGCGATCGCGCGGGCTTCCTGGGCGGGGTCCTTGCCGGCTTTGCCGAAGGCAGGCTGGTCCACGAAGGTGCGCTCAACGTCTTCCAGGCCCACACGGGAGGCAATGGCCACGCCGTTCCACTGGTTCACGCCGAAGTGCGCTACCTCGTATCCCATGCGCTCAAAGAGTTCCCAGGGGAAGTTCTCGTCCTTGCACTTGGTCTCCTGGATGGCCAGGACATCGCAGTCGCTGCGCTCAAGCCACGCTTCAACACGGTCGGCTCGGGCACGGAGGGAGTTCACATTCCAGGTAGCTATCTTCACAGCCACTAACTTACCGAACTTGGGGCTGAGCGCATCCCCCTGCGGCTTTTTACCGAGCCGAAGCTAGTGGCCATACAGCGGCTGGGTGTTGGCCAGCTTGCGGAGACCGATGCCCGAAGCGATCAGGAGCAGGCCGGTCAGGATGGCAAAGGCTGCGAGCATTCCCATGAGGCCCAGGAGTCCGATGCCCGGATTGACCAGGACCACAATTCCGAACACCGTGGTGATGAGGCCGGTGAGCAGCCATAGTCCCCAGCTGCGGATGAAGCTGCGGGCGGCAAGGGCCAGGATGATCTGCGAGATCCCCAGTACCAGGGCCCACAGGCCGATGATCACGCCAATGACGGCAGCGGTAATGCCGGGCCAGGCGATGGCCAGGATGCCGGCGGCGATGGAGATGAATCCACCCACAACGCTCCAGCGTGAGCGGCCGGCGGGGTCGTAGAAGTAGTGGGCCACGCTGGTGATGCCGTCGATGATGGCGAAGAAGCCGAACACCACCACCACTGCAAACGCCGTGGCGCTGGGCAAGACCAGGACCAGCAGTCCGAAAACGATGGCGAGGGCTCCCCGGACCAACAAAGCTGTCCCTGGAGTTGTGAACATTCTGCGACCCGTTGTGTCCGACATATGGTCAGCGTAACCAACCGTGTGCCTTTACCGCATCCCCTCGCGCCGGATGGCTGTTGCGATGGCTGCTGCACGCGTCTCGACACCTAGTTTGGCGTAGATGTGTGCCAGGTGTGTTTTGACCGTGGCCTCGGAGATGAAGAGGCGTTTTCCGAGGTCCCGGTTGCTGAGTCCCTCGGTCAGCAGGCTGAGCAGCTCGGCTTCCCTCGGAGTAAGGATGTCATCCGGATTCCGCATTTGCTGGAACAGCCGTGAGGCGACCGGTGCACTCATCACGCTCTTGCCCTGCACAGCACCACGGACGGCTGCGAAGATTTCCTCCGGCGCGGCATCCTTGAGCAGGTACCCCATGGCTCCGGCGTCCACGGCGCGGACGATGTCGGCGTCGGAGTCGTAGGTGGTGAACACGATCACCGCTTGCTGCGGGTTGCGTTGCCGGAGCTGCTTGATGGCTTCGATGCCGTCCATCCCGGCTCCCATGGCCAGATCCATCAGCACAACCGCCGGCGAGTGCACCCGGGCCGCTTCCAGAGCGTCTTCGCCGGAGGAGGCTTCACCGACGACGGCGATATCCGCCTGGGTGCCCAACAGGGCCTTGAGTCCGCTCCGGACCACGGTGTGGTCGTCAACGAGCAGAACAGAAATGGCGGTCACAGGCCCTCCTTGGACGACCGGGCAGGCTGGCTGAGCGGCAGCTGCGCCGCGATGATGGTGCCTTCACCCGGCGAGCTCTCCACTGACAATTCTCCACCCAGCTGCTCAACCCGTTGCCGCATGGCCCGCAGGCCGTACCCTCCGGTTTCCGACGGCGCAGGTACCGCTGCGGGATCAAAGCCGCGTCCGTCGTCGTACACGTCCAAGGTGACCGACTCCGGGAGGTACCCAAGCGTCACGCTGGAGTGGTCCGCGTGCGCGTGGAGCTTGATGTTGGCCGCTGCGCTTTGGGTCACCCGGATCAGGGCATGGCGGACCTCTGCGGGGAGCGGCCGTTCATCGCCGGTGACGTGGACCTGGATGGTATCCACATATTGGCTCGCGGCGTGCTGCAGGGCTTCCGGAAGCGGGCCTGATTCGAGACCCGGCGCGGAAAGTTCGTGCACCAGGCTGCGGGTGTCGGCGAGGTTCCGCCTCAACAGGCCGGACGCCTTGGCAACGTCCCGCTGGGCCGAACCATCCGGCCAGGAGCGCTGCGCCGCCTCCAGCAGAAGCAGGCTGCTTGCCAGGCCCTGGGTCACGGTGTCGTGGATTTCCCGGGAGACGCGCTCGCGTTCGGTGGCGATCCCGGCCTGCCGTTCGGTGGCGGCCAACTGCTCCTGGTCGCGTTCGATCTTGTCGTAGATCAAGGTCAGGAGGGCCCCCGCGGCGAGCGGGCCAAGCAGCATGGCAACGTCCGTCCAGCCGCTCATCCGGAAGAGCCCGACGGCGGTGGCCGCTGCGGTCACGCTGCTGGCCGCGTATCCGGCCCAGCCGCGGAAAGCCCTGCGCGCACGGAAGAAGATGGCGAACGAGCACCACGCAAAGCTCGGAGCCACGATCACCAGGGCGGCCCACGCTGCCACAAGGGCGATCATCCACGGGATCCACTGGCTGCCCCGGGCCGGGCGTCGATGTGCCAGGAGGGCGGTGACGGCGTAGAGCCCGCACACTGCCGCCGCCAAAGCCACCGTCCACAGGTTGTCCGCGGGGGAGTGCCGCATGACGTACCGGACCCCGGAGGCCACCATCAGCACGGCGAAGCCCACGTGCACCACGGCATCGATGCGGCCGTCGAAGCGGCTGCTGAGCCCTGGCTGTGGAGGAGCAGTTGGCATGGATTGTTCCCGGTTCCGTTCCTGGCTGTGGCGGCTTCTTGCTGTGGTGGGCGATCTTTCCATGCTAGGTCCCGGGCGGTTATTGGTCTCTCCACCTTTTGGCTGATACAGCGTGCGGAAAGGATGAGCCCGGGGCCTGCTTCGGGCCGATGTGGCAACGGGGCCGTCCGGGAAGCATGGATGTGTACCCGGAATGTCCATGCAGTCCCGAAGGAGAACCCCCGTGAAGAAGTCCAACAAGATGATTGCCGCCGCTGCTGCCGGAGCGCTGTTGCTCACCGGCGGAATCACGGCTGTGGCCAACGCCGTGGCACCTGTCGCGGCACCTGAGGCCGCGCCTGCAAAGGTTGCCGCGGATGTGCAGCCTGCCCCCGAGAACGTCGTGGCGCAGAACCGCATCACCGTGGGCGCTTCCAGCAAAGCCGTGAATGCCGCACTGGCCAAGTGCCAGGCGGACAAGCTGCCATTCGTTACCGTCGCCTTGGTGGACCGCTTCGGCACCGTCCAGGCGGTCCTCCGCGGTGACAACGCCGCCGAGCACACCATCGAAGCTGCCAAGCAGAAGGCCTACACGGCTGCCGCGTTCGGTGCTCCCACGAGCGAGCTGGCCAAGCGCATCAACGGCAACGGTCCCTCGATCGCCGACCTCCCCGGCACACTGTTCCTGGCCGGTGGAGTTCCGCTGAAGGTCAACGGCGTTTCTGTTGCCGGCATCGGTGTTGGCGGCGCTCCCGACGGTGCCCTCGACGAGGCCTGCGCCACCGCCGGTGCAGAAGCCTTGGCCGCAGCGGCGAAGTAGCCTCGACCCATGACCACCCGCACCCGCGCCCGAGTTTTTGTACACGTGATGCCCTTATGGGAGCGTCTTAAGGGCGATATCTGGACAAAAACTCGGGTGGTGGGGGCGGGGTTGGTGCTGGTCGGGCTCGCGGCCGGGTGCGCGCCGTCGTCGCCCGGGCCGTCAACTACACAGAGCTCGACGGCGGCCGCCTCACCTTCCGGCGCCTCACCTTCCGGCGCCTCACCTTCCGACCAAGCGCCGACTCAGGCAGCCCCCACTTCAGCCGCGCCGTCGAGCGCGGGTCCCGGCCCGACGTCGTCGGCTGCCGTGCCGCCCACACTGACACCGGAGGCCCAAATGGAAACCGACCGACTCCTGATCCTCGCCGCGAAGGCCAACGACGTTGCGAAGGTGAGGGAGCTGATAGCGGCCGGCGGAAACGTGAACGCCAAGGACGACATCCAAGACTCCGCGTTCCTCTACGCCGGAGCGGAGGGCTTCAACGAGGTCCTGGAGCTGACCTTGGCAGCAGGGGCGGACGTGCGCAGCATCAACCGCTACGGCGGCACCGCCCTGATCCCGGCGAGCGAACACGGACACACGGAAACAGTGAGGATCCTCATCGCCGCCGGTGTGCCCGTGGACCACGTCAACAACCTGGGCTGGACCGCCATGCAGGAAGCCATCCTGCTCAATAACGGCGGCCCCAAGCAGCAGGAGGTGGTCCGGCAACTCCTCGCGGCCGGAGCCAACCCGGACATCCGCGATCCCCAAGGCCGAACCGCCCTGCAAAATGCAGAGCGGCTCGGGTTTACGGCGATCGCGGCACTGATCAGGTCCCGCTGACGTAGATGGGCTAGACGGCTTCCAGAACGCTCACATAGTTGGCGATGCCCACGCCGCCCATGTTCTGGACGGCTCCGCGACGGGCGTTGGGCAACTGCATGTCGCCGGCGGTTCCGCTGAGCTGCATAGCGGCGATGACATGCTGCGACACACCGGTGGCGCCCACCGGATGGCCCTTCGCTTTCAGGCCGCCGGAGACGTTGATGGGGAGCTTGCCGTCCTTGTAGACCCAACCCTCCGTGACGGCCCGGGATCCTTCACCGCGGGGAGCCAGGCCCATGGCCTCGTACATGATGAGCTCGGCGATGGTGAAGCAGTCGTGAACCTCGGCGAAGTCCAGCCCCTCAATGCCGACGCCGGCCATGGCGAAGGCGCGCTCCCACGACGCCCTGGTGGCGGCGAATTCGGTGGGATCGCGGCGTTCTACGGGGAAGAAGTCGTTCGCGTGGCCGAACCCAGCCAGGCGCACGGGGGCGGTTGCGCCCCCGGTCGCCGACGATGACAGCACGACGGCGGCAGCTCCGTCCGAGACCGGCGAACAGTCGGTGCGGCGCAAGGGTTCGGCCACCATGGGGTTCTTGTCCGAAATGGTCCGGCAGAATTCCTCGCCGAAGTCGCGGTGCATCTGGGCGTAAGGGTTGTCCATGCCGTTGCGGTGGTTCTTGGCGGCGATGGAACCCAGGACGTCGCCGAGGCCTTGGACACCGGGACCGGTGATGCCCGCCCCGTAGCGCTTGTCATAATGCTTGGCGACCTCCGCGAAGAGGCCCGTGAATCCGGTGCTGGAGGCTTTGCCAGCCATTTCGTAGGAAGCGCCGAGCAACGCTGCCCCCACGACGTCGGCTCCGGCGTCGGTCATTTTCTCCGCACCGATCACCAGCACGTTCCGGGCAGTTCCGGCCAGCACGGCTTTGACGCCTTGCTGGAAGGCGGCGGACCCGGAAGCGCAGGCGTTCTCCGTCCGGGTCGCGGGGACGTTGGCCAGGTCCGCGGAGAGCTGGAGCGCCAGGGATGACGTGAAACCCAGCGGCTGCATGCCGGAGTTGAACTGGCCGAGGTAGATCTCGTCGATGTCCTTGGGGTCCAGCCCGGAGTTGCTGATGGCCTCCCCGGCCACCTGGACGATCAGGGATTCCAGGGTCTCATCGGTCAGCTTCCCGAACTTGCTGTGGCCCCATCCCGTGAGCAGGATGTCTTTGCCGAACTGGTCTTTGAGGCTCATGCGTTGGCTCCTTCGAGGGTGTGTTCTTCAGAGGCGAGCGCTACCGCGAACCCGGCCCCGGTCTTGTCGCGGAGCTCTTCCACGGTGACGCCCGGGGCGAGACGGGTCAGCAGCAGGCGGGTGCCGCCGTCGGGCGTCTCTTCGATGTCGAAAACGGCCAGGTCCGTGATGATCCGGTCCACGCAGCGGAGCCCCGTGAGGGGGAGGGTGCATTCGGTGACGATCTTGGCCGAACCGTCCTTGGCGTTGTGCTCGGTCAGGACCACGACGCGTGGGGTCCCGGCCACCAGGTCCATGGCACCGCCCATACCCTTCACCATCTTGCCGGGGATGGTCCAGTTGGCTAGGTCGCCGCTGCCGGACACCTGCATGGCGCCAAGGATGGCTACCTTCACGTGCCCGCCACGGATCATGCCGAATGACGTTGCAGAGTCGAAGATGCTCCCGCCGGGGGTGATGGTGACGGTCTGCTTGCCCGCGTTGATAAGGTCGGCGTCTTCCTCGCCCTCATAAGGGAACGGACCCATGCCGAGCAGCCCGTTCTCGCTTTGGAGGACTACCCGCACGCCATCGGGCAGGTTGTTGGCCACCAGTGTGGGGATGCCGATACCGAGGTTGACGTAGTCGCCGTCGTTCAGTTCTTCTGCCGCTATCGCGGCCATCTGGTCTCGTGTCCAAGCCATGGTTTGCTCCTTCTGCTTCAGACCGTAAGGGGTTCAGAGGGGTGCGCTTCAGCACGCGGGCGAACCGTGCGCTGTTCGATGTCCTTGACCCTGTTGCTTGCCTGGACAAGCCGTTGGACGTAGACGCCCGGGGTGACGATGTGGTTAGGGTCCAGCTCGCCCGGTTCAACGATGACCTCCGCCTCGGCAATAGTTACGGTGCCTGCCGTGGCCACCACCGGGTTGAAGTTCCGTGCGGTGTAGCGGTACACCAGGTTGCCGTCCGTGTCCGCGGTGTGGGCGTGGACCAGTGCGACGTCGGCGGTGATGGCGCGCTCGCGGACGTACGTGACGCCGTCGAACTCTTCCAGCGGCTTGCCTTCGGCAACCAGGGTGCCCACGCCCGTCCGCGTGTAGAAAGCGGGAATGCCGGCGCCGCCGGCGCGAAGGCGTTCGGCCAGGGTGCCTTGCGGGGTGAACTCGACCTCCAGCTGGCCGGCCAAATACTGCTCGGCGAAGAGCTTGTTCTCGCCCACGTAGGAAGCAACGACTTTGCGGACCTGGCCGGCCTCGATCAGCACGCCCAGTCCCTTGCCGTCCACGCCCATGTTGTTGGAAACAATGGTCAGATCCTTGGCGCCCGACGCGCGAACGGCGTCGATCAGGTCGGCGGGGATGCCGCTGAGGCCAAAACCTCCGACGGCGATGGTCAGGCCGTCTGCCATCAGGTCATGGAGCGCTTGGGCTGCGCTCGCGTGGATCTTGGACATGGTGGACTCCTCGTTGAGTGATGTTGAGTGTTGCTGAGTGGCATCCACTTTGTGGACAATCCGTTCTTTCCTTGGAGCCTAGATTTCTTCAGGGTGTGGGTCAACGGGCCATCCCATTGGCTACTCACCCTATGGACGCTATGGTGGGTGGTGTCCATATTGTGGATGAAATCTTCGGGAGGCCACTATGGCGGTACAGGGAGCGCAAGTGGTGGGGCGCGTAGCGCTGCTGCTTCGGATGGTGGGACGGAAGCCCGAGGGCACCTCGTTGGCGGGTTTGGTTCGTGAATCCGGGCTGACCCGGCCAACTGTGCACCGGCTACTGACCTCGCTGGCTGCGGAGGGCCTGCTGGAACACGATTCAAGCTCCGGCAAATGGGTGTTGGGGCCGGAAATCTTCCTGTTGGGGTCGGTGGCGGCGGCCCGTTTTCCCATGGAAGACATTGCCCGCCCGTCATTGCGCCGCTTGGCAGCCGAAACCGGGGAGAGCGCGTTCTTCTCCATCCGCCGGGGCAATGAAACAGTGTGCGTGCTGCGTGAAGAAGGTTCGTTCCCTGTGAGGTCGTTCGTGCTGCACGAGGGCGTCCGCTTTCCGCTGGGCATCGCTTCGGCAGGAACGGCGATCATGGCTTTCCTGCCTCTTGGGGAGCAAGAGTCCCTCCTGGCGGATTGGCCGGCACATGCGGGCGACTTCGCTTCCGGACACCCCGCGGACGTGGTGCGGGACAACCTGGAGCAGACCCGTTTGACCGGCTACTCCGTGAATCCCGGACTGATTCTTGAAGGCAGCTGGGGCATGGGGGCTGCGGTGTTTGACCCCCAGGGCCGGCCGGCGTGGGCTTTGTCCCTGACGGGGATCGAGCCACGGTTCCGCCCTGACCGGCAGGAGTTCCTGGGCAAGCTGCTGCTCGAGGAAGCGCACCGGATGACGGCGCGGTTACAGGGCACCTAGTTGGATGGTTTTCAGCGCAGGTCCAGGCGCATGAGTACCCGGGGGAAACCGTTGAGCACGGACGTCGTCTCGGCCACCTTCTTGAAGCCGGCCTTCTCGAAGAGCTTTCGCGTACCCACATAAGCCATGGTCAGGTCCACTTTGCCGCCCTGGTTGTCCACGGGATAGCCCTCGATGAACGGGGCGCCATGACTCTTGGCGAATTCGATGGCTCCGCGCAGCAACTCGTGGGAGATGCCCTTGCCGCGATGCCCGGGCCGCACACGGATGCACCACACGGACCACACCTTGGCATCGTCCACCTGCGGGATCTTTCGGTTCGTCGCGAAACTGGTGTCCGCGCGCGGGTGCACCGCTGCCCACCCAACTACTTCGTCGCCGTCGTACGCCAACACCCCGGGAGGCGGGTCTTCGGCGACCAGCTTCTCGACGTACTTCCCGCGCTCCTGTCTTTGAAGGCTTTGGTTCAGCCTGGACGGGATCCTGTAACTCAGGCACCAGCACACGTTGGAATCGGGGCGCTTGGGACCGACCATGGTCTTCACGTCATCGAACACCGTCGCCGGTCTCACCTCGATAGCCATGCCGCCCATCCTGTCACCCGGGCCGGTGGTGGGCAACGGACGACGGCGGGTGGACGGGTTTTGGGGCGACGGCGGGAAATATGCCAGGACTGCCGCGAGGCTCAGGTAGGCTTGCGGTCGTGATGACCGGATCGGGCTTCTGCCCTGCACGGATCGGCTACCCGGCCGACCTCTGACGCGCGAGCGTGCTCCGCCTTGTGGATCGATGACCCAGCAACCCATCGAAACGAACCCACATAAAAGGAGTCATGAATGCCAGCGCTTTTCAACCACACCATCATCGCGTCCCTTGACCGCGAAATTTCTGCCAGGTTCTACCGGTCCATCCTTGAAGCCGACGAAGCTCCCGGCTGGGGGCCATTCAGCAACCTCACTTTGGCTGGAGGAGTGATGCTCCAGTTCGCTGAGCCGCCGGTGGAGATCCAGATGCAGCACTATGCGTTCCTGGTGGACGACGCGCACTTCGACCGCGCCTATCAGCGGTTGCTGAGTGCCGGCGTCGAACATTGGGCCGATCCGCAGATGACCCGCCCGGGTGAGACGAACACCGAGCACGGCGGCCGGGGCGTCTACTTCAAAGACCCTTCGGGCCACGCGCTCGAACTCATCACGCGGCCGTACTTGTAAAAACGGGGTTCACTTATGGCCCGGCATGGCCTCACCGCGGGCCATGAGTGGACCCGGTTTCAAAGTGTTCGAAAAACTTTTTCAATCCGCACCCATCCACCCTGCCCCATCCTCCGAATAGTTGGTGAGACACAAACCGGAGGTACAGCAAAAGCGGTACCTGCAGCCCGTGTCCCACCACCCAATGGACCCAACGCCCTGGTTCCAAAAACAAGGAGAATGACATGTTGTCCACAAAGCGCCCCGCCCTCGCCTTCGTTGGCCTCACTGCAGCCACCCTTCTCGGGCTCACTGCCTGTGGTGGATCCAGCACCTCCAGCTCGCCCTCTTCTTCGTCACCCGCCCCGATGAGTTCCTCCGCGGCTCCGTCGTCGATGGCACCGTCGCCGTCGTCGTCCCCCATGAGCAGCGCCGCCATGGATCCCGCCGCCAACCTTGTAGGCCCCGGCTGCGCCGGCTACGCCGCACAGGTTCCGGACGGTGCCGGTTCGGTCTCAGGAATGGCCAAGGACCCGGTAGCAACCGCTGCTTCCAACAACCCGCTGCTCAAGACCCTCACCGCCGCCGTCTCGGGCAAGCTCAACCCCAAGGTTGACCTGGTCTCCACCCTGAACGGCAGCGAATTCACGGTCTTCGCACCGGTTGATGACGCTTTCGCCAAGATCGACCCGGCCACCATCGAAACGCTCAAGACCGATGACGCCCTGCTGAGCAAGATCCTCACCTACCACGTAGTCCCCGGACAGCTGTCCCCGGACAAGATCGTAGGCACCCACAAGACGGTAGAGGGTGGCGAAGTGACTGTTGCAGGCACCAAGGACGCCCTCACCGTGAATGGCGCCAACGTCATCTGCGGTGGCGTCCAGACCGCCAACGCGACGGTGTACCTGGTTGACTCGGTGCTGATGCCCAAGTAGGCCCAGGCCCCACAGCGGTACAAACAGCTCCACAGCGGTACAAACAGCTCCACAGCGGTACAAACAAAAGCAGGCGCCGGAAGAATCCGGCGCCTGCTTTGCTGTTAAGTTGCGGTGCTAGTTGTTCAAGTCGCTGTCGACGTAGGAACCGGGGCGGCTGTGTTCCGAGCCGCAGGGACAACGGTCAACCTCGATGCGCAGCGTCATGGGCTTGGAGGCGTCCAGGGTGAGGGTCACGTCGTTTGCCTGGTGGCTGAGCCGGAGGGTTCCGTCGGTGGTTGAGATGTAAGACATGCGGGCCCTAACTATGTGGGATGAACTGTGCAGGTAAAGAGCTGTGCAGGTGAAGTGCTTGGGGCGGAGCCGGTCACTTGTCTTCGGAGTTCAGCTGGGGTTTGCCGACGAGCGGTATGGTCCCTGTGGCCGTTCCTCCGGGGCAATCGGACTCGTTACATTTCCCGGCGCACTCATGCTTGGTGACGAGGTCGAACTGGACGCCGCCGTGTTGCTCGACACCGGTCCGGATGGCTCGTTCAACCACCGAGGTGGCAAGTCGCTTATGCAGCGACAGGGGATCGCGCCGCAGGTCCTTGGTCAGGGCGAAACAGAGCAGCAGCATGACGATCACGAACGGCAGCGCCGCCACGATGGTGACTCTTTGCAATCCGGCCAGGGCTTCGGATGGTTCATCACCACCAGCCAGCAGCATGACCGCTGCAACAGCACCGGTGAGGCTTCCCCAGAAGATGACCACGGCACGGCGGGGGTGCTCAGCACCGTTGGAGCTGAGTGAGCCCATGACGATGGAGGCCGCGTCGGCACCGGTGATGAAGAAGATCGCCACGAGCACCATGGCCAGGACAATGACAGCGACCGTGGCCCAGCCGGGCATTCCCAGGTTCTTGACGAGGTCGAAGAGTGCGCCGTCGAAGTTGACTGAAGGGACCCCGTTGGTTGTGGTCACCAGGCCGGGCGTACCGGCCTTGTCCGCTTCCTGCTGGACGTGGAATGCGGCTCCGCCGAAGATGCCGAACCAGATCACGCTGACAACGCTGGGGACCAGAAGCACGCCGGTAACGAATTGGCGGATGGTGCGGCCGCGGCTGATGCGCGCGATAAAGAGGCCAACGAAGGGCGTCCAGGAGATCCACCAGGCCCAGTAGAAGATGGTCCAGCTGGTCATCCAGCTGCGCAACGCGTCGTCGCCCACGGCTTCTGTCCTGGACGACATCTCCGCGAGGTCGCGGGCGTAGTCGCCGATGGCCGAGGGGATCAGGTTGAGGATGAACAGGGTGGGGCCGGCAACGAAGACGATGAGTGCAAGCACCACGGCCAGGACCATGTTGATATTGGACAGCCACTGGATTCCGCGGCTGATGCCGGAAACCGCTGATGCTACGAAGCAGAACGTCAGGACGGCCACGATGACCACCAGCACGGGAGTGCCGATCTCACCCACCCAGCCGTTGGACGTCATGCCGCTGCCGATCTGCAGGGCACCGAGGCCCAGGGAAGCAGCGGTTCCGAAGAGGGTGGCAAAGATGGCAAGGATGTTGATGAACTTTCCGATCGGCCCTTCGACCATCCGGATGCCGAACAGCGAAGTGAACGCTGCGGAGACCAGCTGTTTGCGGCCGAGGCGGTAGGTCCCGTAGGCCATGGCGATGCCAACCACTGCGTACATGGCCCACGGGTGGAGGGTCCAGTGGAAGATCGAGGTGGCCATGGCGGTCTGGATGGCGGCGGGCGTGCGGCCGTCCACGGTTCCTGGCGGGGGCGAGATGTAGTGGTAGAGAGGCTCAGCCACGCCGTAGAACATGAGGCCGATGCCCATGCCCGCGGCGAACATCATGGCCACCCAGGAGACGGTGCGGAATTCGGGCTTCTCGCCGTCCTTGCCCAGCGGGATGTTGCCGAATTTGCCCAGGGCCAGCCACAGGACAAAGACGACGAACAAGGAGGCGAGGACCATGAAGAGCCAGCCTGTGTATTCCATGACCCAGTTCAGGGCACCTTTGGATGTTTCCGAAAGGCTGTCGCGTCCGACAAAGCCCCAGACCACGAAGGCGACGGCGATGGCGCCCGTGATCCCGAAGGTGACTTTGTCGAGGGTAAGTTTCTGGTTCCGGCGGGCGGAGACGGCCTGCTCGGTCTTGGCGTTGCGCAGTTCCACCAGGATCTGATCGTATTCTTCAGAATCGGGGAGAGTCTCTGCGCCTCCATCCTCGTCGTTGAGGGCTGCCGGGTTTGTTGCATCGGGGGAGCTGCTGATGACTTCTTCAGGAAGCTCCACGTGGGCGGGTCGGGTTGCTGGACTGCCTGCCGGACGATCGTCGGCAGGCAACTCCTCAGGTGTTAACGGTTTTATGTCACTGTTTGTAGCCATGAGCGGGTCCTTTGCTCGGCGAGTCATGGGTTTTGCGTTGATGCACGGCCTTGGGCTGTGCGTTCGGAGAAGGTTAGGAACGTTCCGCATGAATCAACAACATTCGCGCTAAGCAACAGAGTGCGCCCCGTCACACATCAAAGTCAAGGCTTTTCCCGTCTTTGACGGCCACTTGATATATCAATTGGCCTTGACGTGGGGTGTTGCCTATCATGATGACCGTTGCGCCAAGAGCGCCGCGGGGAAAGAGCTGGTTACGGGTCCGGACTAACGGGGCCTGTAGCCCATCCTGGCGCTGATACTCAGCCCGGCCTCGCGCAGTCCATCGATGAGGCCCGGCTGCTCTTCTGGCGAAAAACGGAACGCCGGACCGGAGATGCTCACGGCGGCAATGACACTGCCGGTGTGGTTGAAAATGGGCACAGCCACGGCGGTGAGGCCGATCTCAAACTCTTCGTGGACCGTGGCGTATCCGTTGCGGGCCACGTCCAGCAGTTGCTTCTCCAGCTCTCCGCGGTTCGTCACCGTGCGGGGCGTTCGTGCAGGCAGCCCAACCGCCTTGAAAACCTGGGTTCTTTCGTCTGCCGTCAGTGCTGCCAGGAGAACCTTGCCGCTCGACGTGGCATGCAACGGCGTCAGGCTCCCCACCCAGTCATAGGTGGCCAAAGTCGACGGTCCCATCGCCTGGTCCACGTTGACCGCATAGTTGGACCTCAGGACAGCCAGATTGACCGTCTCCTTGTACTCGTGAGCCAGGGCCTCCAGCACTTCCCGTGCCTCGTGGACAACACTCAGCCTGCCGGGAATGGATGACGCCAGGCGGAGGATGCCGAAGCCCAGCTGGTACTTGCCACGTTCGCTGTTTTGCCGGACGAGGTCGCGGCCAACCAGGGAGCCCACAAGCCGGGACACGGTGGATTTGTGGACGCCCATCTCCTCGGCGATTTCGCTCACTCCGGCGTCGCCTTCCCGGGCCAGGATTTCCAGGATCTGGAGGGCGCGGTCCACTGACTGGACGCCTCCGCCCTGGGCGTCCGCGTCCTTGTCGAAGTCCGGGTTGTTGCGTGCGGCCATGCTGCCTCGTGTCGTTGTCCAGGCAGGCGGCCCTGGGCCTGGTAGCCCTGAACGGCCTGCACCCTCGTCTTTCCTCATCCTAGACGGAGTTTTACACGGACTCTTTCACATCATGGGGCACTCGTAACTTATGCGCTGACGGCCACCTCCTGGACGTTGGCCCGTGAATCGATGAGTCGTTCCCTTCCTACATAGACGTTCAGGCTGTGGCCACGGCTGAAGCCCACCAGGGTCAGGCCGGTCCCCACTGCAAGATCGGCTGCCAGGCTAGAGGGTGCGCTGACCGCTGACAAGACCGGTATTCCGGCCAGCGCGGCCTTCTGGACGAGTTCGAACGATGCCCTGCCGGAGACCTGCAGGACCAGGCCCGTCAGCGGCAACAGGTCCTGGCGGAGTGCCCACCCCACCACCTTGTCGACGGCGTTGTGGCGCCCCACGTCCTCGCGAAGGCACAGGAGCTCCGGCTCGGAACCATCCACCCTGAAGAGTCCCGCAGCATGGACACCGCCGGTCCTGTCGAAAACGGCCTGGGCCTCACGGAGGCGGTCCGGCAGCCCGGCCAGGAGATCAACGGGAACCCGCAGCCCATCCAGGGACGCGTCGTAGTGGATGGTCTTGCGCACGGCGTCGATCGAGTCGGTTCCGCAGATGCCGCACGAGCTGGACGTGTAGACGTGGCGTTTGGTGTCCGGCAGGGGCACGTCCGGGCGCAGCTGGGCGTCGACGACATTGAAGGTCTGTGTCCCGTCCTTTTCGCCGGCACAGAACCGCAGGGAAAGCAGTTCCGATGGGTTCCGGATGATGCCCTCGGACACCAGGAACCCGGCCACAAGATCGAAGTCGTCCCCGGGTGTCCGCATTGTCACTGCGAAGGAGGTCCCACCGATCCTGATTTCCAGTGGCTCCTCGGCAGCCAGGACGTCCTCTTTGTGACGAACAGGGTGCTCGCCGCCCGTCCCATCGAGTTGGAAACGGTGGATTTTCCTGCGCTGCGTCATGCGGGCCATACGGTGGGCCTTCCTGGCTGGTTCTGGCCCGGGTTGCCGATGGGCGCTGTCCATGGCAGGGGCAGCACGGGAACCGGCTCGCCGGCCACTGCTCCTTCCGGAGGCACCGCCATATACGCGTCGGCCCACGCGAGCCCGCGCATCATCCCGGGACGAGCGTGGGCGGCCGGGAACACCAGCCCGTGGATGAGCCGGCAGGGTATGAGGCGCGTCTTTCCCTGGACGGGTTCGATGTCGGCGCCGGAAAGCAGCGGAGTGGCCTCCTGGAAGGGGCGGTTTCCCAGGGCGGCGAGCAGGGGTTCGCCCAGGGTCATGAGGGCCAGCATGGCTGCCAGCGGATTGCCCGGCAGCCCGATGATGAAGTGACCGTCCGGCAGTTCGGCCATGACGGCGGGATGTCCGGGGCGCATGGCTACCCCGTCCAGCAGGAGCCGCCCGCCGAGCGCCGCTACGGCGGCACGGAAGTGGTCTGTACCGGATTTTCCGGTGCCTCCGGTGGTGATCGTCACCTCGGGACGCCGCCCGCCGCCGGCGCCGTCCAGTGCCGCCAGCCACTCTCCGTACGAGTCGCCGATCCGTAGCTGCCCATCCGGCACTCCGCCCAATTGCGGGATGACGGCATTGAGCTGCGGACCAAAAGCATCGCGCACCTGTCCGGGCGCGGGGTCACCTGAGGTGACCACTTCAGAACCGGTCATGACGACGGCGACCCTCGGCTTGCGCTGTACCTGCAGCTGATCGTGGCCGGCCACCGCGGCCAGGGCAAGGTGTGCCGGATTGAGGAGGGTGCCGGCGGGTATGAGGATGTCGCCTGCGGTGGCTTCTTCGCCGGCCGGGCGGATGTGGCGGCCGGGAAGTGTTTCGCCCGGTTTCATCTCCGGCCCCAAGGTGAGGTGCCCGTCGTCGGACAGCTGTCCGCTTTCCTTGCGGAGCACAGTGGTGGCTCCGGCAGGAATGAGGCCTCCGGTGGCAATGACACTGGCTTCTCCGGCAGAAAGGCGCCGCCCGGGCCCGGTGAGTGCCCAGGGTCCTTCACCGCTGATGGCCCAGCCGTCCATGGCAGATGACGCGTAATGGGGAAGGTCCTGCCGGGCAACAACATCGCGGGCCAAAGTGCAGCCGATCGCCGCGTCGAGGCTTGTTGGTGCGGAGGGGAGGGGAGCTGCGCAGTGGTACGCCAGTTGCCGGGCTTCGGCCCACGTCATGGCATGGTTCCGCTGGAGGCCGGCTGTTAACTCCTCTTGTGCAAGCATGGATGTCCGTTTCCTGGGTGGTGCTTCCGGTGTGGAAGGCACCGGGGACTGCACGGCCTTCCCGTAATTACTGCCGCGCAGTCCCCGGTAGCTGTTGTCAGGCCTTCACGTAACCGTTGGGGTTCAGTACGAACTTGGTTGCGGCTCCGGCGTCGAATTCGGCGTAGCCGCGGGGCGCGTCTTCGAGCGGGATGGCCTGGGCGTTGACCGCCTTGGCGATCTGGACCTTGTCGTGGAGGATGGCCATCATCAACTGGCGGTTGTACTTCATCACGGGGCATTGACCGGTGGTGAAGGACAAGGACTTGGCCCAGCCCGTCCCCAACGACAGGGAGAGCGAACCGTGCTTGGCGGCGTCGTCGATTCCGCCCGGATCGCCGGTCACGTAGAGGCCCGGGATGCCCAGGGCGCCGCCGGCCGCGGTGATGTCCATGAGTGAGTTCAGCACGGTGGCCGGGGCTTCGTGCGAGGCGTCCTTTCCGTGTCCCCGGGCTTCGAAGCCCACAGCGTCAACGCCGCAGTCCACTTCGGGAACGCCCAGGATCTGCTCGATCTGGTCCTTGGGATCGCCTTGGGAGACGTTGACGGTTTCGCAGCCGAAGGATCGGGCCTGGGCGAGGCGGTCCTCGTTCATGTCGCCCACAATCACGACGGCGGCCCCCAGCAGTTGGGCGCCGACCGCGGCAGCGATGCCCACGGGACCGGCACCGGCAACGTACACGGTGGACCCGACGCCGACACCGGCTGTGACTGCGCCGTGGAAGCCGGTGGGGAAAATGTCCGAGAGCATGGTCAGGTCCATGATCTTCTCCAGGGCCTGGTCCCGGTCCGGGAAGCGCAGGAGGTTCCAGTCCGCGTACGGGACCAGGACATACTCCGCCTGTCCGCCGACCCAGCCCCCCATGTCCACGTAGCCGTAGGCGCTGCCGGGGCGGTCGGGGTTGACGTTGAGGCAGATGCCGGTCTTCTGTTCCTTGCAGTTCCGGCAGCGGCCACAGGAGATGTTGAACGGTACCGAGACGATGTCACCTACCTTGATGAATTCGACGTCGGGTCCCACCTCCACCACTTCACCGGTGATTTCGTGGCCAAGGACAAGGTTCTGCGGTGCGGTGGTGCGTCCGCGGACCATGTGCTGGTCCGAACCGCAGATGTTGGTGGTCACTGTCCGCAGGATGGCCCCGTGCGGGACCTTCCTGCCGACGTTGGCCGGGTTGACGCCCGGTCCGTCCTTGAGTTCAAACGTTGGGTAGTCGGTGTCGATGATTTCGACGACACCGGGTTCCTTGTAGGCGACTGCTCTGTTTCCTGACATGGTTACTCCCTGTTCCTTGCTGTTGTTGAACTGAGCTGTCCAACGGTCCGAAAGCGGTGCTTCGATGAGGAATACCTCCCCAGGTTTCAGGCCACCGAAGCACCATTCACGGACAGTTGGACATATCGATAAACGGACAAATGGACAGTTGTGGTGCGGCTAGGCCTTTTCCAGCCGGATGATCACGGACTTCGAGGTCGGGGTGCCGCTGGTGTCGGCGACGGAATCCAGCGGCACCAGGACGTTGGTTTCGGGGTAGTACGCGGCGGCGCAGCCTTTCGGCGTCGAATAGGAAACGATGCGGAAGTTTTCGGCCCGTCGCTCTGTCCCGTGGAACTCCGAGACCAGGTGGACCATGTCCCCATCGGCAAAGCCGAGCTCGCTGATGTCCCCTGCATTGATCAGCACCACCCGACGGCCGCCGTGGATGCCGCGGTACCGGTCGTCCTTGCCGTAAATGGTGGTGTTGTACTGGTCGTGGGAGCGCAGGGTTTGGAGGACCAGCTTGCCCGGCGGGACTTTGATGAACTCCAGTTCATTGCCCGTGAAGTGCGCTTTCCCGGAGGCCGTGTCGAACTTCCTGGCGTCGCGGGGCGGGTGGGGCAGCACGAAGCCGCCGGGATGCTGGATCCGGGCTTCGAAGTCTTCAAATCCGTCGAAGACCGCCTCGATGTGTTTCCTGATCAGGGTGTAGTCGTCCCTCATGGCGAGCCAGGAAGCCCTGGGGGTGTTGGGCAATCGTTGGTACCCGTCGGTGAAAAGCTTGTCCGCGAGGTTGCAGACGATCGCGACTTCGGAGTGGAGGTGCTCGCTTGCAGGCTTCAGGCGGCCACGTGAGGCGTGGACGGCACTCATGGAATCTTCCACGGTGACCCGCTGGTCGCCGGTTCGCTGGGTGTCCTTTTCGGTGCGACCGAGGGTCGGCAGGATCAGTGCCCGCCGGCCGGTGGACAGGTGCGAGTGGTTCAGCTTGGTGGAGATCTGGACGGTCAACCGGGTGTTGGCCAAGGCGTGCTCGGTGACCTCCGAGTCGGGGGCGGCCCGCACGAAATTGCCGCCCATTCCCATGAAGAAACGCACTTTCCCGTCCCGCATGGCACGGATGGCCGCAACAGTGTCATAGCCGTGGTCCCGGGGCGAACGGAATTCGAATTCCTGGTCCAGTCGGTCGTGGAATGCTTCCGGCATCTTCTCGAAGATGCCCATGGTGCGGTCGCCCTGGACATTCGAGTGGCCACGCACAGGGCAGACGCCGGCGCCGGGCTTGCCGATGTTTCCTTGGAGCAGCAGGACGTTCACCACGTCGCGGAGCGTGGGCACGGAGTGCTTGTGCTGCGTCAGGCCCATGGCCCAGCAGACAATGGTGGCGCTGGAAGCCAGAAGCCGTTCACCGGTGGCGTGGATCTGTTCCAGGGTGAGCCCCGTTGCCTCCACGATGTCATCCCATTCCACCTTCTCCAGGAAACGGAGATAGTCGTCGATGCCCACGGTGTGGTCATTGATGAACGCATGGTCAAGAACGGTTTCCAGGCCCGGGGTCTTGCGGCCCTCGGCTTCGGCTTCCAGAAGGTATTTACCCAGGCCCTGGAAGAGAGCCTGGTCGCCACCGGCACGGATCTGCAGGAAATCGTCCGTCAGCTGCGTTCCTTGGATCATTCCTGCCACATGCTGCGGGTTTTCGAAGTGCAGGAGTCCGGCTTCGGGAAGCGGATTGACGGACACGATGACCGCACCGTTCTTCTTGGCCTTCTCCAGCGCACTGAGCATGCGGGGGTGGTTGGTTCCGGGATTTTGCCCGGCGACGAAGATCAGGGACGCCGTCTCCAGATCGGTGAGGCTGACGGAGCCTTTACCGATACCGATCGTTTCCACCAAGGCGGAACCGGAGGATTCGTGGCACATGTTGGAACAGTCAGGCAAATTGTTCGTGCCGATTCCGCGGACCAGGAGCTGATATACGAAAGCTGCTTCGTTGGACGTCCGGCCCGAGGTGTAGAACACCGCTTGGTCCGGGTTTTCCAACTCCCTGAGTTCCCGGGCCATCAGCTCGTAAGCGTCGTCCCACTCGATCGGGGTGTAGTGGGTGGCTCCTTCTTCAAGGACCATGGGATGCGTCAGGCGCCCCTGTTGGCCCAGCCAGTAGTCGTCGCGGGTCTTCAGTTCTTCCACTGAGTACTTGGCGAAGAATTCGGGAGTGACGCGCCGGCGGGTGGCTTCCTCAGCAACGGCTTTGGCGCCGTTCTCGCAGAACTCCGCCGCGTTCCGCTTTTCATGTTCGGGCCAGGCACAGCCCATGCAGTCGAAACCGTCCAGCTGGTTTACGGCGAGCAGGGTCTGGACGCTGCGCACCGGACCCATCTGTTCCAGCGAGATTTTCAACGCGTTGGCGACGGCCGGGATGCCCACCGCCTTGGTTTTGGGTTTGGTGACGGTCAGCTTTGACTCATCAATGTTTCCGTCGGGGGCTTTGGTAGCCATGAGGTTTCCCTTCAGATCCGGGCGGAGGAGGTGGCGGTGGCCAAGTGGGCCGGCTCCTGCTGCCGTGCGGCTTCAACCGTGTGCAGGAGCAACAGGGCTGTGGTGACTGAGCCTACGCCGCCGGGCACCGGGGTCAACCCGGCCGCGACACCGGTGACGCTCGCCTCGTCAACGTCCCCCACCAGTGAGCCGTCGGGCAGGACGTTGGTTCCGACGTCGACCACTACCGTCTCCGGCGAGATGTGGCTGCCTTTAAGCAGGCCCGTCCTTCCGGCGGCAACAACCACGACGTCGGCCGGCCGGGTATAGCGCTCCAGCGGCCCCGACCTGGAATGGCAGATGGTGACAGTCGCGTCCCGCTCCAGGAGGAGCAAGGCCAGCGGCTTGCCCACTACTGCGGAACGTCCGACGACGACCACGTTGCGTCCCGCGACGGGCACGTCGAAGTGGTCCAGCAGTTCCACCACGGCTTGCGCTGTTGCGGGGGCGAAGGCGGGTTGGCCTACAGCCAAGCGGCCGAGGCTGAGGGGATTGGCGCCGTCGATGTCCTTTTCCGGGGCGATGAGGCCCACCAGCGAATCAGCCTTTACGCCCACCGGCAACGGCGTCTGCAGAATGATTCCGTTGACCGAAGGTTCAGTGCTGAGATCCCCGAGGACGCTTGCCAATACCTGCTCGGTGGCCTCGGGTCCCAGGTCCACGATCCTGCAACCGATGCCCAGCCGTTCGGCTGCACGTTCGATGGAGCGGACGTACCAAAGCGTCGACTCGTCATCGGTGGCAACCACCACGGCCAGGACGGGATGGCGCCCGCTGTTCTCCAGGGCGCGGACTTCTTCCCCGGCGCGCTGTTGAATGAGGGTTGCCAGCTGCTTGCCGGAAAGCACTTGGGTGTTCACGAGAGGATCCTTTCGCGGACGCGCTTGACCAGGGAATCGGCCGCGAGGACCACTTTGTCCTCAAGTCCGTCCGTCTGCCCCGCCAGGCGGCTGCGGGCGGCGCTGTCCTTGATGGCCACGACATTGATGTCGATGTTCACGCGCGCTGTCGTGGCGGCAGCGCGGGCGGCATCTGCAGCCGCGGCGACATCGCTGATGACGTTGGGGTTTGCCGCATCCAGGAGATCGGTGGCGAGGCTGACGACCTCACCGGCGACCCGGATGAGTTGCGCGGGAGTTTGGGCTGCCTGGACCAGGGCATCCTGGATGGCTGCGCTGCGGGCACTCTTGAGTTCGTCCGTGTCCGACGGGAGTTTGTAGGAGTCAATGACGGTCTGGAAGGCGTGCTCATCGGCGTCGGCCAGGCGCAAGGCTTCCACTATCAGGTGGTCGGCGGCGCTGGTGATCCGGGCTACGAGCGCGGCATGCTGCTCAAACTTCGCGCCTGTGGTGTACCGGGCCACCATGGCAACCAACGCGGCTCCTTGTGCCGCGTGCAGCGCAGCGGCAGCACCGCCGCCCGGTGTGGGCTGGCGGGAGGCCAGCCTGGAGAGGTAATCATTGATGGTTTCAGAGCTGATCATGTGCCGTCCTGGCTGAACTGGGTAAGACGCTGAACTGGATGTGAAGGCCGGAAACAGCGGCCCGGACCCCGGTCTGTCGGGAGAGGGGAAGGGCCCGGGCCGCATGTCCTGGCTGCGGGTCGTTGACGGGCCCGCAGTGTGCGGGGTCAGCCGCGGAGCCGGCTCATGGTGGGGTCGTACAGCGGATCCTCGGTGACCGTTGCCTGGATGCGGCGGCCGAAGTACTCGATCTCTACGGAGTCTCCCAGCGAGACCGCTGCCGGCAGGTAGGCGTAAGCGATCGGCTTGCGGACGGTGTAGCCGTAGGCTGCGCTGGTGACGTAACCCACCGCCTGGTCCTTGTAGAACACCGGTTCCTTGCCCAGCACGAGGCTCCTGCCGTCGTCGACGGTCAAGCAGCGCAGGCGGCGGGCGGAACCTTCCTCGGTGCGTCCTTCCAGGGCGGCCTTGCCAATGAAGTTCTCCTTGGCCATCTTCACGGCGAAACCGAGGCCGGCTTCGTAGGGGTCGTGTTCGGTGGTCATGTCCGTGCCCCAGGAGCGGTAGCCCTTTTCGAGGCGCAGCGAGCTGAAGGCAGCGCGACCGGCTGCGATGACGCCGAACGGCTGGCCGGCCTTCCACAGGGCATCCCAAAGGCGCTGGCCGTTGTCTGCGCTGGTGTAGAGCTCCCAACCGAGTTCGCCGACGTAGGACAAGCGCATCGCGGTCACCGTGACCCCGCCGATGGTGACCTTCTTGGCGCGGAAGTACTTCAGGCCATCGTTGCTGAAGTCGTCGTTGCTGACGGTGCTGATGAGGTCGCGGGCAAGAGGGCCCCACAAGCCGATGCAGCAGGTGCCGCCGGTGGTGTCGCGGACCTGGACCCAGTCGCCCGCGCTGCCGTTTTCGGTCTGGTGGCGGGCCGCGCGCTCAAAGTAGGCGGTGTCGATGTTGCCGTTGGCGCCCAGCTGGAAGGTGTCTTCGCTCAGGCGTGCCACCGTGATGTCGCTTCGGATTCCGCCGGCTTCGTCCAGGAGCAGGGTGTAGGTAACGGCACCGGGCTTCTTGGCGAGATCGCCGGTGGTCAGTTCCTGCAGGAGCTTCAAGGCGCCGGGGCCGGAAACTTCCAGGCGCTTCAGCGGCGTCATGTCGTACATGGCAACTGCCGTGCGGGTCTTCCACGCCTCCGCCGCAGCGATGGGGGAGCTGAACATCCCGGACCAGGCGTCACGGGCCGGCGGCTGCCACTCGTCCGGCATTTCCTTCAGCAACTCGGCGTTCGCTTCGAACCAGTAGGGGCGTTCCCAACCGGCACCTTCCAGGAAGTAGCCGCCCAGCTGCTTGTGGCGGGCGTGGAAGGGGCTGACCCGAAGGTTGCGGGGGGACAGCTTGGGCTGGAGCGGGTGCAGGACGTCGTAGATCTCCACGAAGTTCTGCTGGGACGTTTCGCTGACATACTCGGGCGTCAGCTGGACCTCTTCGAAGCGGTGGATGTCGCAGTCGCCAAGGTCGATCTTCGACTTTCCGTCCACCAGCAGCTCTGCCACGGCGCGGGCGATGCCGGCGGAGTGGGTAACCCACACGGCCTCGGCTACGAAGAAGCCATCCACTTCCTTGGACTCGCCCACCAGGGAGCCGCCGTCCGGGGTGAAGGAGAAGATGCCGTTGAAGCCGTCCTCGATCTCGCTTTCACGCAGTGCCGGGAGGATCTGCTTGGTAGCTTCCCACGCGGGAAGGAAGTCTTCCAGGGTGAAGTCCAGGCGGGAAGGCATGTTGTGTTCGCTGATGCTGCTGGGCTCGTAGCTGCCCAGTTCGTCCAGGTCCACGGGCATGGGGCGGTGCGCGTAGGAGCCGATGCCGTAGCGTTCGCCGTGCTCGCGGTAGTAAAGGTCCTGGTCCTGGTGGCGCAGGATGGGCAGCTGTGCGCCGTTGGGCAGTTCGTTCTTGCCCTTCTGTGCAGGGACCGGTGTGGTCTTGACGTACTGGTGGGCCAGGGGCAGGAGCGGGACGGACATCCCGATCAGCTCGCCTACCTTGGCGCCCCAGAAGCCGGCGCAGGAAACCACGATGTCCGCGGGGATCACGCCGTCGGCGGTCTCGACGCCGGTGACGCGGCGGTTGGACTGCTCGATCCCGGTCACCTCGGTGTTGCCGATGTACTTGACGCCGGCGGCCTCGGTGCGCTTGATGAGCAGCTGGACCGCGCGGGCGGCCAGGGCCAGGCCATCCGTGGGAACATGCAGGCCTCCGAGGATGTCTTCCTCGTTGATGAGGGGGTACAGTGCCTTGCACTCTTCGCGGGAGAGGATCTTGCCGTCGATGCCCCACGACTGCGCGTAACCCAGCTTGCGCTTGAGGTCCGCCAAGCGGGTTTCCGTGGTGGCTACTTCAAGGCCGCCCACCTGGTTGAAGCAGCTTTGGCCGTCCTCGGTCAGCGAGAGGAGCTTTTCCACCGTGTACTTGGCGAACAACGCCATGGACTTTGAAGGGTTGGTCTGGAACACCAGTCCCGGTGCATGCGAGGTGGAACCGCCGGGCATGTTCAGGGGGCCCTGGTCCAGGACGGTGATGTTGTTCCAGCCACGGGTGACCAGTTCGTCGGCGAGATTGGTGCCGACGATCCCGGCTCCGATGATGACAATGCGGGGCGTGGATGCCATGAGAATTCTCCTGCGGAAGTTCGTGTGGGGCGGGCTTGAACGGGCTGGTTAGCGGAAGACGACCGTGCTGGTCCGGTCCAGGAGGACGCGGTGTTCGCAGTGCCAGCGGACGGCACGGGAAAGTGCCAGTGCTTCTGCGTCCTGGCCCACAGTGGATAGCGCGTTGGGGCCGTAGCTGTGGTCCACGCGGATGACTTCCTGCTCGATGATCGGGCCCTCGTCCAGGTCGGCGGTGACGTAGTGGGCGGTAGCACCCACCTGCTTCACGCCGCGGTCGTAGGCCTGGTGGTAGGGGCGGGCACCCTTGAAGCCGGGGAGGAAGGAATGGTGGATGTTGATCGCGCGTCCTTCCAGCTTGCGGCACAGGTCGTTCGAAAGGACCTGCATGTAGCGGGCCAGGACCACGAGGTCGGCCTTGTATTCGTCCACAAGTTCCAGGAGCTTTTGCTCCGCCTCGGCCTTGGTGTCCGGGGTTACGGGGATGTGGATGAAGGGCAGCCCGGCTGCCTCGGCCATGGCGCGGTGGGTCTCATGGTTGGAGACGACGGCGACGAGCTCGCCGCCGAGGCTGCCTCCGCGCCAGCGGAAGATGAGGTCGTTGAGGCAGTGGCCAAACTTGGAGACCATCACCAGGACGCGTTGCTTGGTCTGGTCGTGGAAGCTGAATTTCATATCGAAGCGGTCAGCGATGGAACGGAACTCATCCTCCAGCTGATCCGGTGAGTAAGTCTGGCCGCCGGAGAAGGCAGTGCGCAGGTGCAATGTCTGGCGCAGGCTGTCATCGAACTGCTGGTGCTCTTCGATGTTGAAGCCGCGCTCGAAGAGGAAAGTGGTGACTGCCTGCACGATGCCCGGCTGTTCGACGCACGACAGTGTGAGTACGAACTTCTGCGCCTGCTCGTCCTTGAGCTGGCCGCGTTCTGCCGGAAGGGTGCTGAGGTGTGAGTCTGAAGCCACGAGGGTCATGTGTCCTCCTTAGGTGTTTGCCTAGATATATTCCTGAAATACGAACTGATATATTAGGATTGGAAATCAGCGTATACTGGTGTCCGGGGCAGGTCAATAGATTTCCCGGTTTTGAAGAAGGAGCTCACGCTGTGGCTACTGGAACTCTCGCAAGCATTGGCGACGCCACCAGGAAATCACTGGCCGACGTGGCCTACGAACGGCTGCGCGACCGCTTGTTGATGCTTGAAATCAAGCCAGGGGACATCCTTAATGACGAGCAGCTCGCCAAGGAGCTGGAAGTGGGGCGGACTCCCGTCCGTGAAGCTTTGAAACGGCTGGAGCTGGATCGGCTGGTGATTACCTACCCCCGGCGCGGAACGTTCGCCACCCGTGTGGAGGTAACCGACCTCGCCTTCATCTCCGAAATCCGCGCCCAGCTTGAACCGCTTGCCGCGGCCCGCGCAGCGCGGGTGGCTTCAGCTGCAACCAGGGAGCATCTGCGGAACGTGATGCGGGCCGTGGAGGACTTCGATGTCAGCGCGGCGTCCGTGGTGGAAACCCTGCGTCTTGACGCGAGCGTTCATCAGGGCATCTATTCGGCTGCAGCGAATCCGCACCTGGAGGACGTGCTGATCCGCTATGACAATCTGGCCACGCGGATCTGGTGCATGGTACTTGACAGGCTTCCGGACCTTGAGCACCACGTCCGCGAGCACCTGGATCTTCTGCGGGCTGTGATTGACGGCAACGAAGAAGAGGCCGCCGAACTCGCCCGCGTCCATGTCAGCGGATTTGAGCAAGCTGTTCGCCAGGCGCTGTTCGCCGCCTAAGGGCGTCCGCCGCCAAAGTGGTTGACTCGGCGACGGGCCACTTGCATACTGGACTTCTCACTAATATATCACTCGGATATTAGACGCGGCCAACACCTGGCCCATCCTGGTCCTGTGCTCGTGATGCAATCACGGCCCCCACGTCCCTGGAGTACCACGTGACTACACGACACCCTCTTTTCGAACACATTCCGCTCACGGGCAGCAGCCGCGTTAAGCGGGGCATGGCTGAGATGCTCAAGGGCGGCGTCATCATGGACGTCGTTAACGTCGAGCAGGCCCGCATCGCCGAGGATGCCGGTGCTGTTGCCGTGATGGCGCTTGAGCGGGTCCCGGCTGATATCCGCGCCCAGGGTGGCGTGTCCCGCATGTCCGATCCGGACATGATCGATCAGATCATCGCTGCCGTGTCCATCCCGGTGATGGCCAAGGCCCGTATCGGCCACTTCGTCGAAGCCCAGGTCCTGCAGTCCCTCGGTGTTGACTACATCGATGAGTCCGAGGTCCTGACCACGGCGGACTACATCAACCACATCGACAAGTGGAACTTCACCGTCCCGTTCGTCTGTGGTGCCACCAACCTCGGCGAGGCGTTGCGCCGTATCAACGAGGGCGCGGCGATGATCCGGTCCAAGGGCGAAGCCGGTACCGGGGATGTTTCCAACGCCACCGGGCACATGCGCAAGATCCGTTCGGAGATCGCCAAGCTCGCCGCCCTGCCCGAGGACGAGCTCTATGTTGCGGCCAAGGAACTGCAGGCCCCGTACGAGCTGGTCAAGGAAGTCGCCGCCACCGGCAAGCTTCCCGTGGTCCTGTTCACTGCCGGTGGCATCGCGACCCCGGCTGATGCTGCGATGATGATGCAGCTCGGCGCCGATGGCGTGTTCGTCGGTTCGGGTATCTTCAAGTCCGGCAACCCGGCAGAGCGTGCCGCCGCCGTCGTGAACGCTACTGCCTACTACGACGATCCTGACGTTATTGCCAAGGTCTCCCGCGGCCTGGGCGAAGCGATGGTCGGCATCAACGTCGACGAAATCCCGCAGCCCCACCGCCTCGCAGAACGCGGCTGGTAGGCCGGGGTGCTGGACGTGAGGCCGGTGAGGACGGCGGACGGCCGGGGACTGCGGATGGATTGGGCCAAGCTGACCGGCCACACCGTGGAGGTTTGGCTTTTCGACGACCACGTCATGACGGGCGTGGTGGAGCAGGCGGCGGATGACGACTCCGTCTTGTGGATCGCCGCCGCGGGAGCCGACACCCGGCGGCTCTTTGACAAGTCCACCGGCTACCAGGTCTGGGCTTAGCCGGAGCGCTGTTGCCGGCCGGGCCGGTTTTGTTGCCGTGGGCTCAGAGATCGTCTTCGGGCCGCGCCGCCAGAATCCGTTTGGCGCTGGCCTGCAGGATGCCCAGTGACTCCTGGATCAGGGGCGAGGCGATGCTGCCCCTGCGGACCGCTGCGACAATGCGGCGCGCAGGTTTCCCCTTGCCCGTAATGCGCAGCCGCACCACGTTCTCCGCGCTGTGCAGTGGCGCCAGCCGGGGCAGCAGGCCTACGCCAAGCCCGGCCCCTACGAACGCGATCTGGGTCTCCCATTCAACTGCCTCATGCGCGATCCGCGGCGTCACTCCCACTGCCGTAAATGCTGCGGTGAACAAAGAATGGTAGGTGGACCCCGCTGCCTCCGTGATCCACGGCTCCGACGCCAGTTCCTCGAGCGTCACCGTCTGCCGTGAAGCCAGGGGATGGTCCGCGGGAATGATGACGTCCAGTGGATCGTCCAGCAGGACCGTCTGCTCGAAGCGGGGATCGTCCTCGCCGTAGGTGTCGGACTGCATGGCCACAATGACGGCGAGGTCGATGCGTTCTGCCACAAGCAGGTCGAAGCAACGTGATGGATTTGCCTCCAGCACCTGCACCTCCAGCAGGGGCCGCGTGGAGCGCAGCGTTGCGGCCAGTGGCGCGAGAAGCTGCGCGGCCGCCGTCGAGAATCCGCCCAGGCCGAAATGTGACTGCACCTGGTCGCCGGCCTCCATTGCCGCGGCTCTCAGGCTCTCCCATTCGGCGATAAGGCTGTCCGAACCCGCCACGAGGAAGCGTCCTGTGGCGGTCAGCCGCACGCCCCGGCCGTCCTTGGTCAGCAGTTGCATGCCGAGGACGCGCTGGAGCTCGCGCAACTGCGCCGAGACGGCGGAAGGGGAATATCCCGTGAGCTCGGCCGTCGCCCCCACGGTGCCACATCGGGCAAACACCCGAAGTGTTATCAACCTCTGATCGATCATGGACCAATCATGCACCCATTACGCATGGTTATCTCCTAAATATTGCGCTTTTGTTGCAGTGCATTCGTCCCTAATCTCGTACTACGAAGACTTCGATAACGCCGCTTGCGACGATGCACCCGCGGCCCCCAAGATCCCCCAACTTACCCAGCCTCCCGGGAGGAAACCCATGACTGCTCAAGTGAACGTGCCCCTGAATTCACGCGGAAAACTCGCCTCAACATTGCCTGCCGAGCAGCTGGCCGAGATCAGTGCCCTGTTCGAGTTCCGGCGCACCGGCTACTCCTTGGACGCCCCCTTCTACACCGATCCCACGATCTTCAAGATCGACATGGAAGCCATCTTCGGTGCGCACTGGATCTTTGCCGGAAGCGTCGCCGAACTGCCGGAACCGGGTGACTACATCACGGTGGACTATGGCCCGTACTCCCTGATCGTCCTGCGCAACGACGACGGCGACGTCAACGTCCTTCACAACGTCTGCCGCCACCGCGGTGCCCGGGTGCTGACCGAAGCCGCAGGCTCCACCGGAAACCTGGTGTGCGGCTACCACTCCTGGACCTACTCGCCCGAGGGCAACCTGATCCACGCCTCGGCACCGGGGGAGACGAAGTTCGACAAGAACTGCTTCGCCCTCAAGCGCGCCCACAGCCGTGTAGTCGCGGGGCTCATTTTCGTCTGCATCGCGAGCGAGCCGCCGGCCGACTTCGATGAAACCTCCAAGATCTTCGAGCCCTACCTCGCGCCCCACGATCTGGCGAAGACAAAAATCGCCTACCAGCAGAACATCATCGAAGAGGGCAACTGGAAGCTCGTCATGGAGAACAACCGTGAGTGCTACCACTGCGATGGGCACCCGGAACTCGCCTGCTCCCTCTTCCCCACGTGGGGACTCACCGAGGGCCTGATTCCGGCCCACCTTGAGGAAGTCTGGGACCGCAACAAGGAAGCCCAGTCCTCCCTCGAGGAGCGCTGCCGCCGCTATGGCCTCCCCTACGAGGTAGTGGAGGAACTCGACACGCGCATCGCCGGCATCCGCATCTCCCGCGAATCCCTGGACGGTGAAGGCGAATCGTTCTCGCCCGACGGGCGCAGGCTTTCCAAGAAGCTCCTGGGCGATCTGCGCGACTTCCGCCTCGGCCGCTGCTCCATGCACCTGCAGCCCAACAGCTGGTTCCACTTCCAGAGCGACCACGTCATCACGTTCGGCGTCTTCCCCATCAACGAACACCAGTCGCTGGTCCGCACCACCTGGCTGGTGGCTGACGACGCCGTGGAAGGCGTCGACTACGACCTGGAAAAACTCACCTACACCTGGAAGCAGACGAACCTGCAGGACAAGGCGTTCGTTGAGCTGTGCCAGACGGGTGCCGGCAGCCCCGCCTACGAGCCCGGCCCCTACATGAAGAGCGAATACCAGGTGGAGGCATTCATCAACTGGTACGTCCAGCGCGTGCAGGAGCACTTGGCATGATTGAACTCCTCACTGAAACGGCAATCCGGGAGCCGCAGCGCATCCGGGGTCTTGAGATGCCGTGGAACCGGGTGATGGGCAGCAGCGAGGCACCCGCGCGTGCCGCACGTGCCCTGGGTCCCTGGCATCCGCAGGAGTTCATGGCCGAATGTGTCGAGACTGTTCCCGAGGCCGGCGGAATGATGACCTTCGTCTTCCGCCGTTGCGACGGGGCGCCCCTGGCGTTCCGTGCCGGCCAGTATGTCAACATCGCTTTTCCGGTAAACGGCGAGGACCAGGACCCGGTGGACCGCAGCTACTCGCTGTCCAGTTCGCCCACGGAGCCCTGGACCTTCAACATCACTGTCAAGAGCGATCCCACGGGCCTTGTGTCGCCATGGGTTCATGAGAACGTCAAGCCCGGCACTGTGCTGGACATGCTCGGACCGGTGGGGGCTTTCCACCTGCCAGACGCCGATCGGCGCGCCAGGTACCTCCTGTTGGCCGCCGGTGCCGGCATCACCCCCATCATGTCGATGGTGCGGACCATCCACTCCCTGCCCGGCCATGCCGACGTCGTGGTGCTGTACCACGGAGCGGAGGCCGGCGGCTTCGCGTTCCACCGGGAGCTGGCATACATCGCCTCCGTGGACTCACGCGTGAAGGTCTTCTACTCCCTGGGCGACCGCAGCAAACCGGAAGGATGGGAAGGGTTCAGCGGACGGCTCACAGCGGCCATGCTCGAAGAGGTGGCCCCTGACGCCAACGGCAGGCAGGTCTATGCCTGCGGCCCGGAAGGCTACCTGAACACGGCCACTGAGCTGCTGAAAAAGGTAGGCGTTGACGACACCTCCATTTACATGGAGTTCTTCACCGGTGACCGCCAGACCCTCCTCGAATACCAGGCAGAGCTCGCGCTCGCGGCAGATATTGCGGAGGAAATCGCCGAGGAAATCGCCGATTCCGCCGAGGACTACTACGAAAGCCAGCCGGCAGCGTTCGGGCTCTACGAGCCGGGTTACGACGCGGACGGGACTTTGGAAGCCACGGGCCTCCCGCTGGAAACCTCCGACCCGGACGCCTCAGGTCAGCAAGCTTCCGACGGCGGTCCAAGTCAGGCGCCCGAGGCTGCAACGCCTGATGCCTCGAGCTTCGAGACCGTCGGAACGGGAAGCCTCACCCTGTCCTTCCTGCGCACCGGCGTCAATGTCCGCATTGACCCCGATGAGCACATCCTGGGCGTGGCCCAGCGGGCCGGTGTCAGGATCGGTGCCAACTGCAAAGAGGGCATGTGCGGTTCCTGCAAGGTGGTCAAGCTTTCCGGCGAGGTGGAAATGAACCACCAGGGCGGAATCCGCTCGCGGGAAATCGACGCCGGCAAGTTCCTGCCCTGCTGCTCCACGGCGCGCACCGATATGGTGATCGACGCCTAGCTGTTACCGGAGTCCCGCACTGTGGGCCAGCGCAATGGCCTCAGTGCGGGACCGGACGTCCAGCTTCCGGAACAGGTTCCGCAGATGGAATTTGACCGTGTTTTCACTGATGTTCAGCTCTGCGGCGATGGCCCGGTTGCGTTGCCCGGCGGCCAATGCCTGAAGAACTTCCAATTCCCTGGTGGCCAGGCCCCACGCCGCGACATCCCCCACGGGCGCTACCGGCGGGTCCAAGGGAAGCGCCACTGAGATGTCTGCTCCCCACCCGTGCATGACGTCGACGCTCATTTTGCCGTCAAGGGCCTGCACCTTCTGGCGAAGCCGTTCCATGTTCGGGGCATCCGGGGACAGTTCCCCGCGTCCGTCATCCCTGACATTGATCAGCAGGTTTTCCCCGTCGCAGTCCCATTGGGCGCGTACGCGGTGCACATCGGGTTGCTCGGCGATCGCCAGGACCAGGCCCCGGACGACGGCCCTGGCAGCGTGGGCTACCTCTCCGGGCAGGGCACGTCCGTTGGTGGGCGGCTCGATGAACTGGATGTCGATGTTGCTGAAGTGCATCAACGGACGGAGGTCCTCCCGGAGCCTCTGGAAGGCGGTGCTCACCGGTTCTTCCACGAGATCACTGGTGCGGTCGTTCAGGGTCCTGAGGCCGATCAGTGCCTTGACGGCGAGGTCGGTCACGGAGAGCCGGGCCGCGTGATCGTCCAAGGAGTTGGACCGCAGTGCGGCCAGCAGGGTTTCGAGGGTAGTGGAGTGCTGGTCCACCAGCTCTGCGGTTACGCGGATCCGTTCAGCTGATGCTGCCCGGGACTCCAAAAGATACGACGGCGGCGCGTCACTGACCTTCTCCTGGATACGGGCCGCTGTGAGTCCCCAAAGGTAGGAGGCGAGGCGCAGTGGTTCATCGTCTTCCGGTAACTCCGGGTCGGTGAGGACCAGGAGGGCGTTGCTGGGCGGATAGGTGAGGGCCAGAATGTAGCGTTCCTGCCCCGCAATCCACGCTCGCGTCCGCCACGGCCCTTTCGCCTCCATGGATGCCCGGATCCCATCAAGCTCGGGGATGGACACGCGGCTGACAATGCCCTCGGCACCCGCCTTTTTCTGGGGCCGGCCCGTGCAGTCTTCCGTGAAAATCACCAAGGCGCTGGAGGGGACCAACGGCGAGAGGGCCGTCCGCAGGCTCTCCGCGATACGCGCGAGGGGCGCTTGGGCGATGTCTTCAATGGCTTTGAGGAGCTGCCAAGGCACGGACGGTTGCTGGGGCATATCCCAAGCGTAGACGAGCAGCTACGTTCTTGCCTACCCGAACGGGTGGCCAGGACTGTCCTTTTTCGGCGTTTCAGCCACCCCTGCCAGTCGGAAGAATAGTTACAAGGTCGGAAGGCCGCTATCAACCACCCACGAACGGAGTGAACCGTGAACGTCTTTGCAGACACCGCGACAGCCACAGCTGAAGACGTAGCCGGCAACGCCTCCCTGATCCTCGCAGAGCTTGGGGGCATTGCTTCCGAACTGGACTACGGCCAGGTTGCCCGCCTTGCAGAGGAAGTTGGCGCAGCGGAGCGCGTCTTCCTGGCCGGAGCCGGCAGGAGCGGGCTGGTGCTCCGAATGGCCGCGATGCGCTTGATGCATCTGGGCCTGACGGTCCACGTAGCCGGCGACACCACAACACCGGCCATCACTGCCGGCGATTTGTTGCTGGTGGCATCCGGTTCCGGGACCACCTCCGGCGTGGTCAAAGCAGCCCAGACAGCACTGTCCGCTGGGGCGCGGGTGGCAGCAGTAACCACCAACCCCTCGTCCGCTGTTGCGGGCTTCGCCGACGCGCTGGTGGTCATTCCCGCCGCGCGGAAGACAGACCACGGCTCCGACCTGTCCCGGCAATACTCGGGCAGCCTCTTTGAACAATCCCTTTTCCTGGTGACGGAGTCGGTTTTCCAAACTCTGTGGGAAGCCACTGCAGAGCCCGCCGAGAAGCTCTGGCTGCGTCACGCAAACCTCGAATAGACCGCAAACCCGTCCTCCAAAGCCACCCCAAACAAAAGAAAGCGATACACCATGAAACTGCAAGTCGCCCTTGACCTCCTCACCATCGAAGATGCCCTGGAACTCGCCGGCAAAGTTGCCGAGCACGTGGACATCATCGAGCTCGGTACCCCGCTGATCAAGGCTGAGGGTCTCGCCGCCGTGACGGCCATCAAGGAAGCCCACCCCAACAAGATCGTGTTTGCCGACATGAAGACCATGGACGCCGGTGAACTCGAAGCGGACATCGCTTTCAAGGCGGGTGCCGATCTTGTGTCCGTCCTGGGAACTGCGGATGACTCCACCATCGCCGGTGCCGTCAAGGCCGCTCAGTCCCACAACAAGGGCATCGTGGTGGACCTCATTGGCGTGGCCGACAAGGTCTCCCGCGCCAAGCAAGCCCGTTCCCTCGGAGCCAGGTTCATCGAATTCCACGCGGGCCTCGACGAGCAGGCACAGCCGGGCTATGACCTGCGCGGACTCCTCAATGCCGGAGAAGAAGCCCGCGTGCCGTTCTCCGTGGCCGGCGGCGTCAACGCATCCACCATTGCGGCCGTGCAGTTGGCAGGTGCCGACGTAGCAGTGGCCGGAAGCGCCATCTACAGTGCCGCTGATCCTGAACTGGCTGCGAAGGAACTCAAAGCAGCCATCCAGTAACAGGCTTCCGTGCCTAGGTTTTGTCGGGAGTCCGGTGGTGCGCCCGCTCAACAAGTTCGGACATCCACGGCCGTTGCCCGTGATGGACCGTGAGGCCGTCGGGGATGCCCTGAACCGTCGCTTCCGTGCCGGAAGCGTCAATGGTGATCCGCCCGCCGCCCATGGGCGCATTGCGGATGTGCAGGTCCCCGAACGACGGCGGCAGCACCGGATCCAGCCAGATGCCGCCCAAGGAGATGTGCGTGTCGTAGCGCAACAGGCTCATGACCAGGTGGATGGGCGTCGTGGCGGCCCACGCCTGGGGTGAGCAAGCCGTGGGATAAGGGACGGGTTCCCGGAATTGCGTGCGGTCGAATCCGCAGAAGAGTTCGGGCAATCGGTCGCCAGAGATCTCGGCGGCTTCAAGCATTGCGGTTGCTATCCGTTGGGCTTCCTCCACGAAGCCATAGCGGAGGAGTCCGGACACGATCAGCGCATTGTCATGGGGCCACACGGAGCCGTTGTGATAGCTGGCCGGGTTGTAGGCGCCCATGTTCCTGGCCAGCGTCCGGACACCCCATCCGCTGAACATTTCGGGGGACATCAGCCGCTCCACCACGGCAGGGGCCTTGTCTTCGTCAATCAGACCAAACCACAGGCAATGGCCCATGTTGGAAGCACAAGCGTCCACGGGCCGCTTGTTGCGGTCCAGCGCCACAGCGTAGTAACCCTTGTCCGGCATCCAGAACTGTTCGTTGAACCGCTTCTTCAGGTCCTCGGCACGTTCCCGCAGGCTTTCCGCCAAGGTGAGGTCGCCGTCGTCGTACGCCATCCAGGCGCGCGCCACATAGGCCCCGTGCACGTACGCCTGGACCTCGCACAGCGCCAGGGGCGGTTCAGCGAGGGTGCCGTCCGCAAAATTGATGCCGTCCCAGGAGTCTTTCCAGCCCTGGTTGATGAGTCCGTGCTCGTTGGGCCGCCCGTACTCCACGAAACCGTCGCCGTCACGGTCGCCGTAGGTCCGGATCCATTCCAAGGCGCGGTCCGCGTGGGGGAGCAGGCCCGAGATCGCGTCTTTGCCGAAACCCCAGCGGCTCACCGAGCCAAGGACCACCACAAACAGCGGGGTGGCGTCCACGCTTCCGTAATAAGCGGATTTGCCGCCCAACGCCAGGCCCCCGGAGACCCCCAGCCGGACCTCATGCAGGATCTTCCCGGGTTCTTCTTCGGTGGCGGGATCCACCATCGTGCCCTGGCGGTCGGCCAGCGTTCGCAGGGTGCCCAAGGCCAGGGAGGGGTCCACGGGAAGGGCCATTTCGGACGCCCACAGGGAATCCCGGCCGAACAGCGTCATGAACCACGGGGCGCCGGCGGCCACCACCACCCTTTCGGGGTGGTCCGGATCCTGGATGCGGAGCGCGCCAAGGTCTTCGTAGCTGCGGCGGAGGGTGTCTTCGATTGACCGGTTGCTGAGCTGCACAACGGGGATCCGGGCTACCCAGTCCTGCCTGCGCTGATCGCTGGGTGAGAGCCCGACCGGATCCTGGTGGGTGAACGCGGCCCCGGCACTTGGTTGCTTTGGCACCACGCTGGCCCGCGTACTCCAGCTCCCGAATGCGGGAATTTTGGCCGTGAAACCCAATGCCCTGGCACCTGCACCGGCGCCGTCGGCCCGTATCAGGACGCTTTTCCGAATGTCCTCCCATTTTCCGCGGATTTCCAGGGAATCACCATCCGGCAGGTGGGTTTCGGTCCATTGCCGCGTGATCCGTGCTTCCTTGACTTCGAAAAGATCAGCGAAATCCGATTCGGCTGAAAGCAGGATGCGGCATTGTGTTGCCTGGTTTGAATAATTCCGAACGGTGATTTCTTCGCGGATTCCGTTTCCTACCTCCCGAAGCCGCTCCACCAACAAGGGGCTGTCGGCGTACCCATCCGGGCGGGGAACCCTGCCGACGAATGACGCCCGGTACGGTTCCCTGGTTTCTGCTGCCAGGGGTTCGATGACTTGTCCGTTGACAGTGAGCTCCCATTTGGAGAGGATCCGGGTGTCCAGATGGAAGACGCCCTGGGGCAATTCGGGGTGGATGTCTCCGTTGGCGGAGGAGATGCAGAAGGATGAGCCTTCCACCAGGGTCACGGTCCCGGCACCGAGGGGTCCAGCTGCTGTATCAGCGTTCCATCCAGCCACGAGACGCTCCTTATCGATCCGCTTGAGCTGCAGCCGATGCCGCCTGTCCGGCCGCTTGTGGAGATGAAGTCGACGCTACGCCGACGGGAGGATCGGCGCCAGATCCCGGCCGCTCTCCACACCCTCTATATGCCTTCCCGGCGCAAGGGAGTGCCGGCCCGTCATCCAGAGTTAATCTCATTTCCTCGTCCGGGAAACCAGAAGGGGTCTATAGTGAGAGAACAGGACATTCGCTGATGCAGCCCGGCGGCCCGCTTTTTCTTCCGACGCCGGAGGCCCCGTAATGACCGACACCCAAATTAGTAGCTTTATCCGCGACTGTGTGGTGTTTGAGGACGACACTGAGAACGGCTTGGAATTTGACACTTTCTACGGCCTGTACATCAGCTGGTGCGTTCTCGGACGAAAAATCCCCATCCCCGACTCCGCCTTCAAGACCGCCCTTGAGCGGGAGGGCCTCAAAACCATCAAGCTGAATGGCCAGCGGATCTACCCTGGCATGAGCATGGTCGGCCCGGCCGCAAGGGACTACGTAGTCAACAGCGTTCCCATGTGGAACGACTCCGCAGCCAGCGCCTATGCACTTTCCGAGGCTGTGGAGGATGCGGTTCCGTCCATCGCCTGATATCACGTCGCTTCTACAGCCCATGCACCTAGGATTTGATAGGGGCATGGGCTGTTTCCATGTCCGGGCTGTCTTCTGAAGGGAAATACGTGAAGCCTTCCATCGTGTGGTTCCGGGATGACCTCAGGGTTGCCGACAACCCGGCCTTGCGGGCCGCCGTCGACGACGGTGCTGCGGTGGCCCTGTACGTCCTTGACGAGGAATCGGAAGGCCTCAGACCTCACGGTGGCGCTTCCCGCTGGTGGCTGCATCATTCGCTGGTGTCCCTTCGCGAGGACCTCGCGGCCCTTTGCATCCCCCTGCTTCTGCGGCGCGGCGACGCTGCCTCCGTTGTCCAAAAAACCACGACGGCGCTCGGTGCCGGCGGTTTGTACTGGAACCGGCGCTATGGTGCGGCCGAGCGCACCGTCGACGCCGGGATCAAGGCCTGGGCGGGTGAGGCCGGCCTGCATGTTGCCAGCTTCCAGGCCTCCCTCCTTCATGAACCCTGGGAGGTCACCACCAAGACCGGTGGCCAGTACAAGGTCTTCACGCCTTTCTGGCGGACGGTGTCCGCGCAGGACTTCCGGGAGCCGTTGGCCGCACCGGAAAAAGGCCACGGATTCACCGGCAAGCTTCCGGCTTATGACGAGCTGGATTCCTGGAACCTCTTGCCAGGCAAGCCTGACTGGTCGGGTGGGCTGGCGGAGATGTGGACTCCTGGTGCTGCCGCAGGGCACAAGCGGTTGGCCGCTTTCGTGGCTGACGGTCTCTCCAACTACAGCGAGGGCCGAAACCGTCCGGACACCGATGGCAGCAGCTGCCTCTCGCCCTACCTGCGCTGGGGTGAGCTCAGCCCGTTCGAGGTGTGGCACGCGCTGGGGTCCAAGCGCTCCGAAAGTGCGGGCATTTTCGCCTCGGAGCTGGGGTGGCGGGAGTTTTGCTGGCACCAGTACTTCCACAATCCGAACCTGGCCACAGCCAACCTTCGTTCCGAGTTTGACCGTTTCCCCTGGGCGTGGCCGGGCAGCAATAACGGCAATGGCAAACATCCCGGCCATGAGTCGGCACCCGAGGAGTTCCGCGCCTGGCAGCAGGGCCGCACCGGCTTCCCCATGGTGGACGCGGGCCAGCGCCAGCTGTGGCACTCGGGCTGGATGCACAACCGTGTCCGCATGGTCGCTGCCAGTTTCCTGGTGAAGAACCTTGGCATCCATTGGCAGCTCGGTGAGCAGTGGTTCTGGGACACCCTGGTGGACGCGGATCCGGCGTCGAACCCCGCCAACTGGCAGTGGGTGGCAGGGTCCGGGGCTGACGCCTCGCCGTTCTTCAGGATTTTCAACCCGGAGGCCCAACGCGTGAAGTTCGATCCCCAGGGGAAATACATTGCCCATTGGATTCCCGAGTTCGGCACTCCCGAATATCCGGAGGAGATCGTTGACCTGAAGACCACCCGCGCCGAAGCGCTGGAGGCTTACAAGGAGATGAGGGAAGTCCACTAAGGGGGTCCCGCAGGTCCGGCTATAGGCTGGGTCCATGTCGACGGAGTCCATCCTGAAGGTCCTCATCATGGCGTTCGCGGCCATGTTCATCGCTGCGGTTGCCTGGTGGGCCCGTAAGCATCCCAACCGGTCCAAGGAGTACCCGGAGCGGGTTCGCATGCCAAAGGTCGTGCCGGGAGTTGGCTGGCTTTTCCTTGCCGTGGGCCTCCTGATGGGACTCGTCGCCTTCACCTCCGACCATGCACGGGACCCTCTGGCCTTCCGTATCGCTTCGGTGGCGATCGTGGTGGGTGGAGTGGTATTCGTACTCATGTACCGCAACTTCTATGTGGCACCCCGCGACTTTGAGGTGGCTTTCCGCAGTGTTCTCGGCAAAGAGCACATTCTTCACTACAGCGACATTGCGCACTACAGCTTCCAGACCTTGAAGGGGCAGCCGTACCTGACGGTCAAGTCGGTAAACGGCGTCAAGCTCAGCCTGAATATCAGGGCCTACGACATGACACCGCTCTTGCGCGCCATCGACTTTCATCAGGTCACCGGGCACTGGCCCGCCCGGACGGAGGCGGTGGGCGGCGCTGCCGGATCCGAAAAACAGCCCTCTGGAAATTAGTAGGAAGTCCGAGTATATTCGGATTCAGAGATGACCTGGATCACAGTTGGTCACGTGTTCCCGCCGTGTTCCCAGCACTGAGCGGCACGGTAGTCATTCACGATGCAAAGGAGCATTCCACTATGGTGCGCGAGCTTTCACACTACGTAGACGGCCAGAGGGTTGACGGCACATCGGGCCGGTTCAGCGACGTCTACGATCCCTGCACGGGCGAAGTCCAGGCCAGGCTGCCGCTGGCCAGCGCCGACGAGGTTCGCAACGCCGTCGCAAATGCCGAAAAGGGCCAGCTCGAATGGGCAGCCATGAACCCGCAGCGCCGGGGACGCATCCTGCTCAAGTTCGTGGACCTCGTCAACGAGAACATGGACGAGCTCGCCAGGCTGCTGTCCTCCGAACACGGCAAAACCTTTGCCGATGCCAAAGGAGACATCCAGCGCGGCATCGAAGTCGTTGAATTCTCCGCGGGTGCCCCGCATCTGCTCAAGGGCGAGTTCTCGGACAACGCCGGACAGGGCATCGACGTCCATTCGCTGCGCCAGCCGCTGGGCGTCGTTGCAGGGATCACGCCGTTCAACTTCCCGGCCATGATCCCGTTGTGGAAGTCCGGCCCGGCGCTCGCAGCAGGCAACGCCTTCATCCTGAAGCCTTCGGAGCGGGACCCCTCGGTTCCGCTGCGCCTCGCCGAGCTGTACAGCGAAGCCGGCGTGCCGAACGGCGTCTTCAACGTCATCAACGGTGACAAGGAAGCCGTGGACGCACTGCTGGAGGACCCTCGGGTGAAGGCGATCGGCTTTGTTGGCTCCACGCCGATTGCCCAGTACATCTATGCCACGGCCGCCGCCCACGGCAAGCGTGCGCAGTGCTTCGGCGGGGCGAAGAACCACATGGTGATCATGCCCGACGCCGACCTCGACATGGCTGCCGACGCCCTGATTGGTGCCGGGTACGGTTCCGCGGGCGAACGCTGCATGGCCATCTCCGTGGCGGTGCCCGTTGGCCAGGAAACCGCCGACGCGTTGGTGGCCAAGCTGACCGAGCGCGTGAAGGACCTGAAGGTGGGTCACAGCCTGGACAAGGACTCCGACTTCGGGCCCGTGGTGGCAGCCTCCGCGAAGGAACGGATCGAGGGCTACATCCAGTCCGGCGTGGATGAAGGCGCAACGTTGGTCACTGATGGTCGCGGCCTCACCGTGGAAGGCTACGACGGCGGGTTCTGGGTTGGCCCCACACTGTTCGACAACGTCACCAAGGACATGAAGATCTACAAGGAAGAGATCTTCGGCCCCGTCCTCAGCGTGCTGCGGGCAGCTGACTACGACGAAGCGTTGAGGCTCTGCAGCGAGCACGAGTTTGGCAACGGCGTCGCAATCTTCACCCGCGACGGCGACTCCGCACGCGACTTCGCCAGCCGCGTCGAGGTGGGCATGGTGGGGATCAATGTGCCGATTCCCGTCCCGATTGCCTACTACACCTTCGGTGGCTGGAAGGCCTCCGGGTTCGGCGACCTGAACCAGCACGGCGCCGACGCTTTCCGCTTCTACACCAAGACCAAGACCGTCACCTCGCGGTGGCCCTCCGGCATCCGCCAGGGCGCCAGCTTCGTGATGCCGGCAGGCAGCTGATGGGAGATCTGCAGGAGGAAGACGAAGTCCTGTTTGAGCGTCGCGGGCACTTGGGGGTTGTCACGCTCAACCGTCCCAAAGCGGTCAACGCCCTGAATCACGGCATGGTCAAAGCCATGCTTCGACAACTGGTTGCCTGGGCTGATGACGATTCGGTGCAAACTGTCTTGGTGCGCGGTGCCGGAGACCGTGGGCTGTGCGCCGGCGGCGACATCGTGGCCATCTACAAGGACATGCTGCACGGCGGCACGGAAACGGCTGCGTTCTGGGCTGACGAGTACCGGCTGAACCTGCTCATTTCGCAATACCCCAAGCCCTATGTGGCTTTCATGGATGGGCTGGTTTTGGGCGGGGGCGTTGGCGTTTCGGCCCATGGCTCGGTCCGTGTGGTCACCGAACGGACCCGCACCGGGATGCCGGAAACCACCATCGGTTTCGTGCCCGACGTCGGTGGCACGCTCTTGCTGTCCCGCGCACCTGGTGAAGCGGGCACCCACGCTGCACTCACCGGCGCCCACCTATCCGGTGGGGACGCGCTGTTCCTTGGGCTCGCCGATCACTTTGTGCCGTCCGACAGCCTTCCCGCGCTGGCAGCAGCGCTGGAAAGCTCGACGGCGGAGGCCGCCGTCGAGCGCTTTGCGCAAGCCGCGCCGGACTCGGCGCTTGCGGCACAGCGGGGGTGGATCGATCCCGCCTACGCGTATGACGACGCGGAGGAAATCGTGCGGAGCCTGCGCGAAGCTGGGGGAGAGGCAGCGTCCGCGGCGGACACGATCGAGGCAAAATCGCCCACGTCCGTGAAGGTGGCCTTGGAGTCCTTGCGCCGCGTCCGGGGAGTGACGCTGGAGGAAGCGCTGGACCAGGAATACCGTGTGGGGCTGCGTTGCCTGGCCGGGCCCGATTTCCGGGAGGGCATCCGGGCCCAGGTGGTGGACAAGGACCGCAATCCGCAATGGAAGCCGGCAAACCTCGCGGACGTCCAGGCATCCGACGTCGAGGGCTACTTTGCGCCGCTCGGCGAACGGGAGTTGGGCCTCGCCGCTTTGGGCGCGAAAACCACATGACCTGCAGTCAGCAGCTATTCAGCAGCCAGTCGAAGGAGACGACATGACAGAGAACGCAGCATCCGCAACGGGACTCATCGCTTTCCTCGGCCTGGGTCATATGGGCGGACCCATGGCCGCCAACCTGATCAAGGCCGGCCACCAGGTGATTGGCTATGACCCCGTCCCCGCGGCCGTTGAGGCTGCGGAAGCGCACGGGATTCCCATGGCTGCCTCGGCACACGAGGCTGCAGCTGAAGCCGCGGTGGTGTTGACCATGCTGCCCAGCGGCAAGCACGTGCTGGATGCGTACCGGGGTGTGGACGGGCCGGGACTGCTTTCCGTCGCCAAGCCGGGCACCTTGTTCCTGGATTGTTCCACCATCAACGTTGACGAGGCCCGGCAGGCCGCCGTCATTGCTGTGGAAGCAGGCCACCGGTCCGTGGACGCGCCGGTTTCCGGTGGTGTGGTGGGGGCCGAGGCAGGCACGCTGACCTTCATGGTGGGTGCTTTGCCGGAGGACTTCGAAACCGTAAAACCGATCCTTGAACTGATGGGGAAGAGGATTGTCCATTGCGGTGACCACGGTGCCGGGCAGGCCGCAAAGGTGTGCAACAACATGATCCTGGGGGTGTCCATGATCGCAGTTGCGGAAGCCTTCGTACTCGGCGAGAAGCTGGGCCTCACGCACCAGGCGCTGTTCGACGTCGCCTCCAATGCCTCCGGCCAGTGCTGGGCACTGACCACCAACTGCCCGGTCCCCGGGCCGGTTCCCACCAGCCCCGCCAACCGTGACTACCAGCCCGGGTTCGCCGGCGCGTTGATGGCCAAGGACCTGCGGCTGGCCGTGAACGCCTTGGAAAGCACAGGCGTTGCCGCCGAGATGGGTCCGCTGGCCTCCCGGATCTACGACGCTTTCGCGGCAGGCGAGGGCGCGGGGAGGGACTTCTCCGGAATCATCACCGAGATCCGGGACAAATCCGTGTGAGAGTTTGAGCTGTGTCCATGAGGGTTTTGATGAGAGGGAGAGCATGACGGAGCAGTACCTGAACATTGTGGTGGAACGGCGGGGCAGGGTTGGCTTGGTGACGTTGGACCGGCCGTCGGCGCTGAACGCGCTGAACACTGCTCTCATGAACGAACTCGTGGAAGCCGTGTCCGCCATGGACACCGATCCCGATGTTGGGGCGGTAGTGATCACGGGATCCGCCAAGGCCTTCGCGGCCGGCGCCGACATCAAGGAAATGTCTTCCAACAGCTATATGGAAATGTACGCGGCGGACTGGTTCCGGCACTGGGAGGACCTCACCCGATTGAGGATCCCCGTCATCGCGGCCGTTTCCGGTTTTGCCCTGGGTGGAGGGTGCGAGCTCGCCATGATGGCTGACTTCATCATCGCCGGTGACAACGCACGGTTCGGCCAGCCCGAAATCAACCTGGGCGTCATTCCGGGCATGGGCGGTTCGCAGCGGCTGACACGCGCCGTCGGCAAGGCCAAAGCGATGGACATGGTGCTGACCGGACGGTACATGGATGCTGAAGAGGCTGAGCGTTCCGGGCTGGTGTCCCGGGTGGTGCCGGCCGCGGAGGTCATTGAGGAAGCCGTCAAAGCAGCCGAAGTCATCGCGTCCAAGTCCAAGCCCGTGGCGATGATGGCAAAGGAAGCCGTCAACGCGGCCTTCGAAACCGGGCTGGCGCAAGGGGTACTTTTCGAGCGCAGGATCTTCCACTCGCTCTTCGCCACCGAAGACCAGAAGGAAGGCATGGCCGCGTTCAGCGGAAAACGGGAGCCGGAGTTCAAGCACCGGTAGGAGATCGCTCAAACCGGGCCGGCCGACACGCAGCGGCTGTTCTCCGCGTTTACTTCCGCAATGCAGCGGGGCCCGGCTCACGTTCCATCCCCCGGACCTCCGCCGGGACCAGCGCTGCGTCGAAGAACGCCCGCTCCAGCCGCACGGCCTCCCCGAAAGTGGCGGCGACCCGCGCCCGTGCCGCGGCGTCTGAAGGCTCGACGGCGTCGAACTCGTCGCGCAGCCAGGTCACCCATGCGTTGTACTCCGGGTTGTTGTGGAGACGGATCCACTCGGCGTGCTTTGCCGAGGTGGGCCACTGAGCGGGGTCGCCGGCGCGGGCTGCCCAATCGCCGTACAGCCACTCTGCCACCAGAAGGACCGCCAGGACCTCGGGGTAGGAGCGAGTGCCGAGGGCGCTGCGCATGAGGGCATCGAAGTCGCGGGTCACCCTGTGGAGTGCGGGCGCCGCGCGATCTGCCTCGGGAACGTCGAGCTCGGCAAAGCAATCCTGGAAGTAGGTGTTCTCATCGGAGGCAAAGCCTCCCAGTACACCGGCGAAGACCAACCGGGAGGGCAACGACGGCGCTGAGGCCACCGCTTGGCCCAGCAGGGCTGTGAAGGCATCACAGAACTGATAGTCCTGCACGAGGTAGTGGCGCAGGTTTTCATCGGGGAGGGAACCGTCCAACAACTGGTCCACGAACGGATGGTTGACGGCGGCGTCCCAGTCCTCGGCGTGCTGGTTCCTGAGTTCATTGGCAAAGCTCACGCTGTTTCCTCCTGAGTTGTCGGCCCTCGGAGCTTAGCAGCGGGGCTCTGCCCCCTCCTCTATGGAGGTCCAAGGCCCCTGCGACTTCCTTCGTTATATTGTCGGTGCCTGCTGCCAGAGTTGGGACATGGGGCTGATTGGGGAGAGTGGACCGGGCGCAGCAGTGGCGCTTGGGCGTGGTCGCTCCGCGCCGGATGCTGGTCAACCGGGCTTCCTTCCGCCCGGTGTCGGCGTACTTCCGGCCAGCACCGTCAGCGCGGACTTGATCGAGCAGTTGCGTGTCCTGGAGGAGATGAAGTCAGCCATCTGCGGATTGCAGGCGCGGGTTGCCGTCGCCTTTGACCTTGCCCAGCGCGCCGAACAAGCCGAGGCCAACGTCCCCGCATCGAAGCGTGGCCAAGGAGTAGGTACCCAGGTTGCGTTGGCCCGGCGGGAGTCACCGAACCGTGGTTCCCGGCTGCTTGGTTTGGCGAAAGCCCTTGTTATGGAGATGCCGCGGACTTTGGCAGCGCTGCAGTCCGGGCAGCTGAATGAGTGGCGGGCCACACTGCTGGTGAAGGAGACTGCGTGTCTGTCTGTTGAGGATCGGTGCGCAGTGGATGAGGAACTCGCGCCCGATACCGGGACCTTTGCGGGCAAGGGCGACCGGGCGATCATTGCAGCTGCGAAGGCGGCGGCGTATCGACGGGATCCGAGGTCGGTGGTCGGGCGTGCCAGCCGTGCCGCGGCCGAACGAACCGTGAGCCTGCGTCCTGCGCCGGACACCATGACGTACCTGACCGCGCTGCTTCCCGTCGCCCAAGGAGTGGCGGTCTACGCAGCCCTGACCAAGGCTGCTGATTCGGCCCGCTGCCACAGTGAACTGGCTGGTGGGGATGCCGTATCTGCCGGGGTCGTCCCGACACGCGGCCAGCTCATGGCCGATACTCTGGTTGAGCGCGTCACTGGTACCCCGGGCGGAATCTCCGGGATCAATCTGGACCTCGTCATGACCGACCGGACCCTTTTTCAGGGCGATAGCGAACCAGCACGCCTCAACGGCTACGGAATCGTCCCTGCCGAGTGGGCCAGATCAATGGTCGCCGAGGGCCAAGTTGAGCAGGATCAACCTGATGAGAACCATGCCAACGAGCTCACTGTCTGGCTTCGCCGGCTATACACCGCGCCGTCCACGGGAGAGCTGCTTGCCACCGATTCCAAAGCGCGGCTCTTTACTGGTCGACTTCGGCGATTCATCGGAACCCGCGACGATACCTGCCGGACATCGTATTGCGATGCACCCATCCGGCATATCGACCACATTGTGCCTTGGCGTTCCGGAGGCGAGACCAACCTCGCCAACGGCGCAGGACTGTGCGAAGCCTGCAATCACACCAAGGAAAACCCCGGCTGGTCCGCCAGAGCCATCCACGGTGACGTGCATACGCTCGAAATCAGAACCCCCACAGGACACAGCTACCGGTCAAAGGCCCCGCCACTACCTGGATACCGACCCTCCAGAACGTAGGGCCCTCATTGCCCTCGGCGTTGACGTGGGCGTTATTCTTCCGTGAAGTCTCCGGCATCCCTTCGGAAGGCGCCGAGTACGCGGATGAGGTGGTCGACGTCGTCGTCCCCGAAACCCGACTTGCCAAACACCTCCGAGTTGAGAGCCGCCGTCGCCTTTTTTGCGAGGGTGCGGCCCTCTGCAGTCAGCTCAATGAGCGTGGTGCGGCCGTCAGTGGGGTGCGGTGAACGCGCCACCAGGGCGGCCTTTTCCAAGCGGTCGACGGCGTTGGTCACCGAGGTGGGATGCACCTGCAGGAGGGCGCTCGCCTTGTTCATAGGCAGCGCGCCGCTGCGGGCGAAACTCAGCAGCGCCAGGAGCTCGTACCTTGCGAACGTCAGCCCGAACGGTTTGAGGACGGTTTCGATCCGCGCGAGCAGGATCTGTTGCGTGCGCATGATCGCGGTGATGGCTGCCATGGGCGCGGCGACGTCGCCCCAACCATGCCGTTCCCAGTTGCGCTGGGCATCGGCGATGGGATCGCGGGGGAGTGGGGTGCCCATGGGCCTCCTTGGTTGCTCGGGTGCTTAGTCTTTCAGATTCGGGAACTCTTCTTCGGTGTATTCCACCCCTAAACCTGTGGGAAGCGGACCGTCTCCATGCCGGGCAACTTCCGTTCCCCGGAGCTCCACCCGCCGGATCTTGCCTGAAATCGTTTTGGGCAATTCGCCGAACTCCAGGCGCCTGATCCGCTTGAAGGGTGCAAGTTGTTCCCTGCAGTATTTAAGGATGTCCTCCGCCACGGCAGGGCCGGGCTCGTAGCCCGCGGCCAGCACCACAAAAGCTTTCGGCACCGACAATTTCACGGCATCAGGCGAAGGCACGACGGCGGCCTCCGCCACAGCGGGATGCTCGATCAGGACGCTTTCGAGCTCGAAGGGGGACAACCGGTAGTCGGAGGACTTGAAGACGTCATCATCCCGGCCGACGTAGGTGATCACCCCGTCGGCGTCCCGGCTGGCCATATCGCCGGTGTGGTAATAACCGTTGCGGAAGGCATCGGCCGTCTTGGCTGCATCGCCGAAGTAGCCTTTCATCAGCCCCACGGGCCTGGGGTCCAAGCGTAGGCAAAGTTCGCCGTCGTCGGCTTCCTCTCCGGTGACCGGGTCCACGAGGACGACGTCGTACCCGGGCAGCGGCCGGCCCATGGAGCCGATCTTGACCGGCTGGGCGGGGGTGTTGGCGATCTGGACTGTCGATTCGGTTTGGCCGAAGCCGTCGCGGATGGTGACGCCCCAGGCTTGCTCCACCTGGCCGATGACCTCCGCGTTGAGCGGTTCGCCTGCCGAGACTACCTTCCGTGGCGGGGTGGCCAGCTGCGTGAGGTCGGCCTGGATGAGCATGCGCCACACGGTGGGCGGGGCGCAGAAACTTGTCACGCCTTCGCGGCCCATTTGTTCCATGAGGGCTGCTGCGTCGAAGCGTTCGTAGTTGTAGATGAAGACCGTAGCCTCGGCGATCCATGGTGTGAAGACGTTGGACCAGGCGTGCTTTGCCCAGCCCGGGGACGCGACGTTCAGGTGCACGTCGCCCGGTTCCAAGCCGATCCAGTACATGGTGGAAAGGTGGCCCACTGGGTAGGAAGTGTGGGTGTGCTCCACCAGCTTGGCGCGGGATGTGGTGCCGGACGTGAAGTAGAGCAGAAGGGTCTCGTCCGCCTTGGTGGGTGCGTCGGGAGTGAAGTCCGTGCCGGCGTCGTAGGAATCCGTGTACTGTTTGGCGTCCGCGTTGGTGCGCTCCGCGCCAACCTCAATGAGTTGGTAGTTGCCCTCGACGTCGGCGAACTTGCCGATGTTGGCACTGCCGACCGCCACCCAGGCTGCGCCGCCGCGCTCTACACGGTCCTGGAGGTCCCTGGCTCCCATGAGCGTGGTGGTGGGGATCATGACGATGCCCAGCTTGATGCCCGCCAGCATGAGTTCCCAGAGCTCCACCTGGTTGCCGAGCATGATGATCATGTGGTCGCCGCGCCGTACCCCCTGGCCGCGGAGCCAAGTGGCGAGCTGTGACGATCTGTCCGACAGTTCCTTGAACGTGCGCCGCGTGGAGCTGCCGTCCTGCTCCACGATGATGAGCGCGGGCTTGTTGCCCCGTTCCCCGTCCGCTGCGAGTTGGTCGAACCAATCCAAGGCGAAATTGAACTCATCGAAGCGGGGCCACTGGAATTCTGCGTGCGCGGTCGCGTAGTCCTCGCGCAATGCCAGCAGCCGGTCGCGGGCCGCACGGAAGTCTTCTGTGACTGTCATAGTCCGCCTTTCGCTGTGGGATTGCCAGGGCACCCTTGCCCGGCATCCCGCCTAGTGGTCCACATCACCTTGCAATATACTAGGACATCCAAGGGTTTGGAAGAGCCTTCCGGGACATGACGAAGGGGTCTAATGCTCGAGCAAAAAGCTGCCGGCACCGTTACCAGCGGTCCAGCTTCAGAACGCGTCCTCCCTCCTTACCCGGAGGCGGACCTCATGCACGTGGTCGACCTGCTCCCCGACGGGGAACGGGAGCGGTACGTGCAGATCAGGGAGTTCCTGCAGTCACACGTCCGTGCAGCCAGTATCGACTACTGGAACCGGGAAGAATTTCCCTTCGGACTGCTCGCGGAGATGGCGGGGTTCGGGCTGGGTGGGCTGCAAACGGACGGCTCCTCGCAGCTGTTCAAGGGGCTCATGTACACCGAAGTTGCACGCGCCGACGTGTCCCTTTCCGCGTTGGTGGGCATCCACAATGAACTCATCGTCGGCATGATCAACGAGCTCGGCTCCCCGGAGCAGAAGCGCAAGTGGCTGCCCGGCCTGCAGGCTTTCACCCAGCTGGGCGCCTTCGCGTTGACGGAACCGGACCACGGTTCGGATATCGCCGGCGGACTCTCGACGACGGCGCGGCGCGACGGCGGCGAATGGGTCATCAGCGGTGCCAAGCGCTGGATCGGGGCCGGCACCATCGCCGACTTCGCTTTGGTCTGGGCGCGTGATGTTTCCGACGGCCACGTCAAGGGCTTCATTGTTGAAACGGACCGGCCGGGCTATTCTGCGACGAAAATCTCCAACAAAATCGGCCTCCGCATCATGCAGAATGCCGATATTGTCCTGGAGGAGGTCCGGATCCCGGCGTCGAACCTCCTGCCGGGCGCAACAGAGTTCTCCCGGGCGAACGATCTCCTGCGGGATTCCCGTGCGTGGGTGGGCTGGCAGGCTGCGGGCATCCAGTTGGCCGCTTTTGATATTGCGCGGTCCTACGCCTTGGAGCGGAAGCAGTTCGGCAAGGAACTCGCCCGCTTCCAGCTGGTGCAACAGCAGCTCGCCGACATCCTGGGCAACGCCAATGCTTCCCTGTCCATGATGGTTGAACTGGCGCGGATCCAGCAGGCGGGAAAGCTCCAGATGGTGCAGGCCGCCATGTGCAAGGCCACCACCACACGCCTGGCGCGTTCATCGGTGGCCATGGGCCGGTCCCTCCTGGGCGGGAACGGAATCACCACCGATTACGAGATGGGAAAGCTGTTCGGTGACGCCGAAATCCTCTACACCTACGAGGGCAGCTACGAGATCAACTCGATGATCGTGGCCCGCGCGGTGACGGGGAAATCGGCGTTCGTCTAAAAGTGGAAAGGGCATCCCTTCGCTGGTGCGGAACCAGCGAAGGGATGCCCTTGTCGTGCTTGCTATGGGGTGTGATTGCCAGGGGTGTGCTTGCTAGGAATTGCGGGCCGCGGCGAGGGAGGGGTCGGCCTTTGCCGGGTCTGCCTGGTCTTCCGGCGCGGCAGCCGGCACGGCAGCGTGTTCGGCCAGGACCCCTGTCTTGTGCCTGATGCGGAGGCGGTAGAGGAGGGCTCCGCCCACCACCACTGCGGCAACGAACATCACACCGCCCCATTGCAGGTACCACTCGAAGGGCGGGACTGAGTTGTAGATCTCCGGTCGCGGCCACACCAGGTTCAGCGTCATCGCGCCGCCCCACAGGACTGCCAGGATGTTCACGGGCAGCCCCCACTTGCCGAGGCTGAATCCGGGTTCTGATCCGTCGTCCTTCAGTGGCCACTTTTTGAGGAACCGGCGCCGCAGCATCGGCACGGTGACCAGCAGGTAGGAGAGGTAGATCAGGACGATGCTGATGCTGGAGAGAATAGTGAAGATTGCAGGCTGCGAGATGTTGACGATCAGCGGGATCACTGCCACGACGCCGATGACGATGGCGGCCACCGTGGGGGTTTTCCGGGTGGGATGCACTTTGCTGAGCTGGCGGCTGAAGGGAAGGTTGTTGTCCCTCGCCATGGCGAACATCATCCGGATGGCGGCTGCGTGGACGGCCAGGGTGCAGACGACGACGGCCACGACGATGCAGACAAGGAAGGCCTTGCCGAAGGGGCCGCCCAGCACCGAAAGTACGATGTACTGCAAGCCGCCATCGGCCGCTCCGATTTTGGGATCGGAAAGATCCGGGGCTGCCAGGATTCCGCCCAGGAGGAGCAGCCCGCCCAGCAGGAAGGATGCTGTGACGGCACGCAGGATCGCTTTGGGGGCCGTGCGCTTGGGGTCCTTGGTTTCTTCACCGAGTGAACTGGCGGTATCGAATCCGTACATGACGTAGCCGGAAGCCATTGCGGCGATGAGGAACACGCCGAAGAAGCCCAAGGGGTGTTCCTCGCCGAACCCGGCGGTGTCCAGGAGAACTTCCGGTCCGCGCACGGAGTGCCAGATGAGGGCCACGATGAGCAGGACGGCCGCCACCAGTTCCACGAACACGCCCACGCTGTTGATCATGGTCATGAGCTTTACGCCGAACGCATTGATGAGCGTGGAGATGCCGATCATGATGCTGGCAAGGATGACCCCGTTGACGGCGAAGTCGTACGGACCGGTACCGTCGCCGACCAGTTGGAAACCGCTCCAGATCTGCGGCAAGGTGATTTGAAGGGCCAGGGCAACAGATCCCAGCGCCATGATGGACGAGAGCAGCAGCAGCCATCCGGCCAGCCACGCCCAGGTTCCTGTTGAGAGCCGCTTGGCCCAGTTGTAGACCGAGCCGGCCACGGGGTAGCGTCCGGCCAATTCCGCAAAGCACAGGGCAACCATGAGTTGGCCGACGAACACGATGGGCCATGACCACGCGTACGCGGGACCGGCCGTGGAGAAGCCGAAGTAGAACAGTTGGAAAACGCCGGTGAGGATGGAGATGTAACTGACGCCGGCTGCGAAGCTGGCAAACTTTCCGATGCTGCGGTCCAGGGTTTGGGCATAGCCAAACTCGTCCATACCGCTTGCATCGCTCTTGCAGGGTCCTAATTTGCTGGGTTCTGACATTCGAACTCCTAACTCAGACATGCACGAATGGTGATGACCTGCGGCCGCCATTGGTCGCAGTCGAAATCAAAAGGCCGGGCACATCTGCGTGCCTCAGGCTGTTTCCCCCGTTGATGTTGCGTGGCTGGCCGGGACGTTCGAGGTGGTCGATGTCCGGGCCGGTCCGCCAAGCCACTTCCGTTTAAGTGTGGCGTGGGTCATAAGAAGCAGGTTAGTTCAGTTTGAACATGCGTTCAAGACTTGTGAATGAACAAATGTTCAAGAATAATGCGCGCGCCTTTCCGTTCACCGCCGCGCCCCTGGGGGTGCGCGGAAGCGCCGGTGAAGGCGCGCCCGCTTCACCGCTGGTTTCGGATGATGTCCCGTGCCCGCTCAGGCAAGGGACAAGCTGAAGTCCGCCTCCGCCGTCGTCGTTTCGCCCAACCGGCCGGCGCGGATGAGGTCTGCGCACCGCTCGCCAATCATCATCACGGTGATGTTGGGGTTTACCGTGACGTGTTCGGGCATAACGGAGGCGTCGGCCACGCGAAGGCCCGTTACGCCCTTGACGCGCAGCTCGGGATCCAGGGGCGACATGTCGTCGCTCACCGGGCCCATGCGGACTGTCCCGACGGGATGGTAGACAGTGTTGTGCGTCTTGCGGATGTAATCCTGCAGTTCCTCGTCGGTCTGCGCTTCGATGCCGGGGGAGAGCTCCCGGCCGGCCCATTCGGCCATGGCCGGCTGGGCCGCGATTTCCCGGGCTTTGCGGATCCCGGCCACCATGACGCGCATGTCATGGCCTTCCGGATCGGTGAAGTACCGGGGATCCACCATGGGCTTGTCCCGGAAGTCCCGGCTGCGGAGCCGCACAGTCCCGCGGGAACGGGCATGGGTGACGTTCGGGGTGAGGCTGAAGCCGTTCTCCGTGGTGGGGTAGCCGTAGCGCAGGGTGTTCATGTCGAAGGGGACCGAGCCGTAGTGCATCATCAGGTCCGGACGGTCCAATCCCTCCTCGGTGGGGGTGAAGATCCCGATTTCCCACCATTGGGTGGAGGTTTGCACCATCGGCTGCTTGGCTTCGAACTGTACGACGCCTTCCGGGTGGTCCTGCAGGTGCTCGCCCACGCCGGGCGAATCCACCAGCACCTCGATGCCATGGGCCGCCAGGTGGTCGGCGGGGCCGATGCCGGAGAGCATGAGGAGCTTCGGGGAATCAATGGCGCCGGTGGAGAGGATTACCTCGCGATGTGCCGAGAGGCGGTGGGTGCGGCCGAAGGCTGAATCAACCACGTCGACGCCGGTGCAGCGCTTGTCCGCGTCGAACACCAGTTGGCGGGCCCGGAGGCCCGTGAGGAGCGTGAAGTTGGGGCGGTCAATGATCGGGTGGATGTAGGACACCGAGCTGGACGAGCGGGTTCCGTCCGAGCGGCGGTTGATCTGGAAGAAATTGGCTCCGTTCACAACAGTGGTGCCCGTATTGAACTTGGCCCGGGGGATCCCTGTCTGCTCGCAGGCGTCCAGCAGGGCCACTCCGGCCGGGTCCACCGGGGGCACATTCATCAAGTGGACGGGGCCGGAATCGCCGTGGTGGGGAGCGTCAGGGCCGGCGTCCTCGTTCGTTTCGAGCCTTTTGTACAGCGGCCAGGCGGCGTCGGCGTTCCATCCCGTGGCCCCGTACTTGGATTCCCATTCGTCCAGGTCCTCGCGGGGAGCCCAGAAAGCTATGCAGGAGTTGTGGCTGGAGCAGCCGCCCATGACCTTGGCGCGGGCGTGACGCATGAAGGAGTTGCCGTTCTCCTGTGGTTCCACCGGGTAGTCCCAGTCGTACCCCGACTCCAGCAGTTCCATCCAGCGGTCCAGCTGCAGGATTTCGGGCAGGTTGCGGTCATCCGGACCGGCTTCAACGAGGGCCACCGTCACGTCCGGATCCTCGCTCAACCGGGCGGCAACCGCGGCCCCTGCGGACCCGCCGCCGATGACGACGTAGTCGAACGCGCGCTCGCCGAGGGTTTCGATGTTGTCGCTGTGCATCTAGTTCTCCTTGCCGTGGTCAGCGAACCAGCCGGTCACCTGGGGGCTGGTGTTCTGGTAAATGTGCTTGGCTTCCTGGTACTCAGCCAGGCCGGTGGGGCCGAGCTCGCGGCCTACTCCCGATTGGCCAAAGCCGCCCCACTCCGCCTGGGGGAGGTAGGGGTGGTAGTCGTTGATCCAGATGGTGCCGTGGCGCAACCGGCCGGCCACGCGCTGTGCCTTGCCGGCGTCCTGCGTCCAGACAGCTCCAGCCAGTCCGTAGATGGTGTCGTTGGCGATGGCCACGGCTTCGTCCTCGGTCCGGAAGGTCTCCACCGTTACGACCGGGCCGAACGCCTCGTCGACCACCACAGACATTCCCCGGGTGACGCGGTCCAGGATGGTCGGCTGGTAGTAGAACCCGGCGTCGTACTTTTGTCCTTCAGGCGCCGAGCCGCCGGTCCGCAGCCGGGCGCCTTCCGCGATGCCGCGCTGGACGTACTCGTGGACTTTGTCGCGGTGTTCGGCGGAGATCAGCGGGCCGGTTTCGGCGTCCTCATCGAACGGCCCGCCCAGGCGGATGGTTTCGGCGCGGCGGACAAGCTCGTCGACAAAACGTTCTGCGATGGACTCCTCCACCACCAGTCGGGCACCGGCGGAGCAAACCTGCCCGGAGTGGACGAAGGCTCCGTTGAGGGCGTTGTCGACGGCGGCATCGAAGTCGGCGTCGGCGAAGACAACGTTGGGGTTCTTGCCGCCGAGTTCCAGCGCCACCTTCTTGACGGTGGCGGCTGCGGCCGCGGCGATGCTCTTGCCGGTTTCCAGGCCGCCGGTGAAGGAAACGAGGTCGACGTCGGGATGTTCCGTCAGCGGTGCGCCCACCTTGCGGCCGGGTCCGGTGAGAAGGTTCGCGACGCCGTCGGGCAGGCCAAGATCCTTCAGGAGCTGCATGGTGAGAATGGCGGTGGACGGCGTCAGCTCGGCGGGCTTGAGGACGAAAGAGCAGCCGGCGGCCAGTGCCGGGGCGATCTTCCAGGCTGCTTGCAGCAGGGGGTAGTTCCACGGTGTGATCAGGCCGCAGACGCCTACGGGTTCGTAGACGATCCGGCTGACGACGTCGGGATTTCCGGCGTCCACAACGCGGCCCGGCTGCTGGCCCGCGAGCCTGCCGAAGTATTCGAAGCAGGCCGCGATGTCGTCCATGTCGATCCGGCTCTCGATAATGCGCTTGCCGGTGTCCAGGGATTCTGCGCGGGCGAACTTCTCGCGGCGTTCGCGCAGTTCCGCGGCGACTTTGAGCAGGAATGCGCCCCGCTCGGGGGCCGGGACGGAGGACCAGACTCCGGAGTCGAAGGCGGCGCGGGCTGCGGCAATTGCGCGCTCGGCGTCTTCGCGGCCGCCCTCGGATACCGTGGCGACCAACTCGCCGTCGGCTGGGTTGTGAATGTCGCGGACCGCGCCGGACGCAGCCGGCTCCCACGATCCGTTGATGAAAAGAGTGGATGCGGAATCAGAAAATGTGGCTTGGGTCATACGAAGCAGGTTAGTTCACTTTGAACATCTGTTCAAGGAAAATCATGAACAGGTGTTCAAAGTGGTAGCTGTCTCGTCCTTCCGGTGACGCGGCATTCGTCAACCCATCCAAGACCCGGGCCGCTACGAATCAGTTGCATGAAAAAGCTTGGATCCCGGACCAGAGGTACCGACAGCATGGCGGCGCTGGCAGGCGTGGTGTCGGCCGGCGTCGTGCTCGCCGTAGCGGAACTGATCGGCGCGTTCTTCACTGCCAGGGCAACCCCGGTGTTTGCACTGGGATCCACCTTCATCGACTTCACGCCGCCCTGGATGAAGGACTTTGCGATCGCCACGTTCGGCACCAACGACAAGGCCGCCCTGTTCGTGGGCATGGGCGTAACCATCGCCGTGCTTGCCTGCGTACTGGGTGTGGTGGCCTACCGTAAGTGGGCCCTCGGCGTCCTGGGCGTGCTGTTCATGGGCGCAGTGATCGTGGCCTGCGTCCTGACCCGTGCAGGGGTGGGTTTCGCCGACGCCATCCCCTCGATCCTGGGAACCATCGCCGGGCTTCTTGTCCTGCGGCGCCTCATGGTGCCGTTGTGGGGGATGAAGGCGTGGCCGGAAGCTCCCGCGGACATGGCGGCCGACGCCGAAGTCCGCAACGGCAGTGCCGGCGTTGGCACCGCCGGGACCAGCCGCCGTCGTTTCTTTGCCGCTGCCGGAATCACCGCGGTGGCTGCCGGCATCGCCGCAACCGGTGGGCGGTTGCTCGGAGCCGCGCGCAACAACATAGCCGAGGCCCGGAACGCGCTGAAGCTCCCCGCGCCGGTCAAGGCCGCGCCTCCCGTGCCGGCCGGCGTCCAATCCCCGGTTGAGGGAGTCTTTCCATGGCTGACACCCAACAGCGAGTTCTACCGTATTGATACCGCCCTGAGTGTCCCGGAAATCAACGTTGATGACTGGCAATTGCGGGTGCACGGAATGGTCGAGGAAGAGGTCACCCTCAGCTTCCAGGACCTGCTCGATGCCGAACTGATCGAATCGCATGTGACGCTGACCTGCGTGTCCAACCCTGTGGGCGGAAAGTTGGCAGGCAACGCCAAGTGGCTGGGCCTTCCCATCCGTGAGGTCCTGGCCAGGGCCAAACCCAAGGAAGGCGCGGACATGGTGCTTTCGAAATCCATCGACGGCTTCAGTGCTTCCACCCCGCTCGAGGTCCTTCAGGATGACCGCGATGCCATGCTGGCGATCGGCATGAATGGGGAGCCGCTTCCGGTGGAGCACGGATACCCTGTGCGGATGGTGGTTCCGGGGCTGTACGGGTTCGTTTCAGCCACTAAATGGGTGGTGGACCTGGAAGTCACCCGCTTCGCGGACAGTAAGGCGTACTGGACTGAGCGTGGCTGGTCGGAGCGCGGCCCCATCAAGACGATGGCACGTGTGGACGTACCCAAGTCCTTTGCGAAATTCCCGGCAGGCAAGGTCGCCGTGGGTGGCAGTGCATGGGCGCAGACGCGGGGAATCACCAAGGTGGAAGTGCAGATCGACGACGGCGAGTGGGTCGAAGCAACCCTCTCCGATGAGGCATCCACAATTACTTGGCGCCAGTGGTCCTATGAATGGGATGCCACACCCGGGATCCATTACGTCAAGGCCCGCGCCACCGACGGTACCGGAGAAGTCCAAACGGAAAAGCGCGCAGATCCTGTACCTGACGGCGCCTCGGGCTGGCCGTCGGTGATGGTGACGGTGGAGTAATTTGCGCCCGAAGCTATTTGATGAACATGCCCACCAACAGGGCGATGACCAAGGCCGCGAGGACAGCAGCCGTGAAGTATTTCATGGCCTTCATGGAACTCTTCTTGACAGAGGCACCGGCCAAGGGCAAGGTTTCCTGCCACGCCTTGATTGCTTCCAGTCCACGGAAGTAGGCGTATTCCATGGCGATACCTCCGGCAACGCCTGCGGCAGTTCCCATCCCGTCCACCGCGCTCAGGGCTGCACCTGAGGAACCCAACCGGGTCGCAGTTCCATCGTTACCCGTGTTTCCTCCCTGGGCTACGGCAAGTTCATCCAGCTGCGCTGCGGAAGGGCTGGGGGACAACGATGCGCCGACGCCGACGATGTCGTGCTGCCGGCCTTGGGCCTGAACTATCATTGTTCCCCAGCTTGTAAAGCGGACCGAGACTTGGCTCACCGGCGCAGCGAAAACCATCTCCGGCCCGGCATCCTTCATGGTCAGTATTCCGGAGGGATCCAGAGCCAGGATCACCGGGACGGTCGCAGCTCCGTTCACCTTGCTCTTGCGCCAGTAAAGCAGCGACTTGACGGGTTGCACCGGAGAATGTGCCAAGGGACTATCCATGGTGTCCAGCATAGGGTCTGCCGGCTGAGGCTTCAGGGACAGTGGCTGTTTCCTCAGGTCCCCACGGTCCGGCCAAAAGCAATCTCCTCAGTACGCGCAATTCCCCGCTCGATGGCCGCCTTGTCGATGCCCAGAAGCGTGGTGAGCCACATGCCGTTTTGCACGACGACGACGTCGTCCGCCCGGGCCTTGCATTCATCGGCGGAGAGCCCGGGAACTGCGTTTCCGATCAGTGCAGCCAGCCCCTGCAGGTACCGGTCAAAGGCTGCGGCGTTGATTTGTGCGAACTCCTCATCGGCCTGGGCGAGGGCCCACAAGTGAAGGCGAAGGGACAGATACCTCGTTGTCAGGAGTCCGGGGTCGGCAACGCGCCGAAGAGCCTCCCGCAGCTGCTCCTCGGGATTTGAAGCCGGTTCGGGCTCCACCAACAGAAGGTCGTGTTCCTCAATCTGGTGCAGCACCGCACGGATCAGGCTCGACTTGTCCTCGTAGTAGTAGTTCACAAGCCCCAGGGCGACGCCGGCTTCGCGCGCCACCGCACGCATGTTGATGCCCGAAATGCCGTGGCGGGACAGCAACTCCAGGGCTGCTTCGAGGATGCGTGTCTGCCTGTCAGCCTGTTCGCCGGTTTTTACGGTGCTTGTACCCATTCGGCCAGACTATTGCCAAACCCGGATCAGCGCATCCCGACCGCCTAGAGGTTTCTTTCCGCGTAGATACGCAGGGCATCCCGCACAAAAGCGGCCCCGGATTCCCCGCCGTAATTGGAGGCAAAACGCGGATCTGCCACATACATTTCGCCCAGGCCCGTGACGTAACCTTTGACGTCTCCGCCAGGTGCCGCCGTCGGGGTTCCCGGGATGCCGCGCAACCACTCGACGTGCCGTTTCGCGAGGTCCTGCGCTTCAGCGCTGTCCGGTTCGACGCCGGATTCGGCGGCCGCAATCCAGTCCGAGCCGAGCTTCCGGACACGGTCCTTCCATTGCTGCTTTTCTTCGGCGCTCATGCCGCGCCACCAGGAATCGCCGGCGGCGTAGGCATCCTTGCCCCAGCGTTCCTCGACTTCGTCCTTGTACTGTGTGTGGTCGAAGCCATCAAACATGTCCTGTGCCATGTACTTTCCATCCCCTTGCATCGTGTCGATTGTTTGCCGGACTGAGGCGATTTGCCGGGCAAGCCGGTCCCGCTCCTGGCCGAGCCATTCCAGATGGCTGCTCAGTGCTTTGACCGTGTCCGTCTCGCGATGGAGCACTTCGGCGATGGCCGGCAGGCCGAGCCCCAGTTCCCGGAGCAGGAGGATGCGCTGGAGCTGGACCAAGGCCGGACCGTCATAGTAGCGGTAGCCGTTATGACCGGTCCGGCTTGGCTTGAGCAGCCCGATGTCGTCGTAGTGACGCAGTGTGCGGCTGGTAGTCCCTGCGATCCTTGCGATTTCCTGGATTGACCAGTCCATCTGTCCTCCGTCTCCTCCTTGTGCTTCGACATTAGAGGTTGACGTTACGTCAAGGTCAAGGGGATTGTGCCTGCCACTAGTCGGCCAGGATCAGGTAGAGCGCCCGGCGGGTTTCGTCCAGCTTCTCGATTGCGGCCCGGCGCTGTTCCTCCGTGGCCGCGCCGCGGAACTGGTGGATGACCCCCATCAGCTTGCCGATGCTCTGGTGGAACTCCTGCATGTTTCCGTCGGCCTCGGTATTCCAAGCGTTGGCGAGTTCTTCCTCATGCTCGGCAACGTAGGCGCGGCCGTCATCGGTGAGGGTGAATTCCGTCCGGCGCCCCTCGCCCACTGCCGTGATGAGCTCTTCATCAACCAGCTGCTGGAGGGTGGGGTAGACAGAGCCGGGGCTCGGGCGCCACGCTCCGGACGTCTTCTCGGCAATGGTCTTGATCAGGCCGTAGCCGTTGGACGGAGCCTCAGCGAGCAGGGAGAGGATTGCCGCTCGGACATCGCCGCGGTTACGGCGGGGGCCGCCCGGGCCGAACCCTCTCGGCCCGAATCCGCCGGGACCGAATCCGCCGGGGCCGAATCCCGGGCCAAAGCCTGGTCCGCGCCCTGGCCCGAAGCCGCCTCCGCCGTGCCCGCCCGGACCGCGACGGCCCTTACTGCGGTTGAAGCGGCTGCGGCCGTGGGGACCTTCGCCGTGTTCCGGGAAAGAGTTTTCTTCGTGATTGTGGATGCCTTTCATAACAGCATCGTCCTTTCGATAGTTGTCACCGAAGGAGTATCGGCGATAGTTAACGATATATCGGTAGCTATCGCAGTGTCAATGGAGGTGAGGGAGGGTTTGGTTGAAGGGCGCGGGAGGTGAGGGAGGGTTAAAGAACGACGGCGGGTGCGGACTTATCGCTAAGTCCGCACCCGCCGTCGTGGATGTCTTTAGTGGCGTCCCTGGAAGGCTGCGCCTACTTCCACCAGGTATCGAAGATCGTGACCGGCACCGTCCGCTTGTGGCGGGTCCGGAGATATTTCTGCTCGATCAGTTCCGCTGACTCCTGGTCGATGTCGCGGCCTTCAAGGTAGTCGTCGATCTGGTCGTAGGTAATGCCGAGCTCGTCCTCATCGGTGCGGCCGGGCTTGTTATCCAGGAGGTCGGCCGTGGGGACCTTCTCCCAGACGCGCGACGGAGCTCCGAGCTCGGCAAGGAGTGCGCGGTTCTGGCGTTTGTTGAGGCCGAACAGCGGCAGGATGTCCGCACCGCCGTCGCCGAATTTAGTGAAGAAGCCCGTCACGGACTCGGCGCCGTGGTCGGTTCCGATCACCAGGTAGTTGTGTTCGCCGGCCAGTGCGTACTGGGCGATCATCCGTGCGCGTGCCTTGGTGTTGCCCTTGTGGAAGTCGGAGATCGGAGCGCCGGTGGTTTTCTCGAACTCGTCCTCGAAACCGTCAACAGCCCGGGAAATGTTGTAGGTCCATTCGGTCTTGGCCTTGATGAAGTCCAGTGCTGCCTGGGCGTCGTCCTCGTCGTGCTGCACGCCGTAGGGAAGGCGGACAGCCACGAAGTTTGCATCGACACCTTCGGCCTCCAGTTCCTCCACTGCGAGCTGGGCGAGGCGGCCGGCCAACGACGAATCGATGCCGCCCGAAATGCCCAGGACAAAGCCTTTGGTTCCTGTTGCCTTCAAGTAATCCTTCAGGAAGGTGACCCGCTTGCGGATCTCCTCCGCAGGATCGATCCGGGGCTGGACGCCCATTTCCTCAATGATCTTGGCCTGGAGTTCGCGCATGTGTTCCACACTAGTCAGCATGGCTGCGGACGCTCAACCATATTGCACACATCCAGCCCACGTGTCAGCTAGTTGGGGGACACCGGCCCCGTTGACCCCCGCACGGTGAGATGGGTGGGCATGACCGCAAGGCGCCGGCTTGAGCCTGCGTGCAGGGGGTCGAGTTGCGCCAGGAGCATCGAAACGGCCACCCGCCCTGCCTGTTCAATCGGTGAAGCCATGGTGGTGAGCGGCGGATTGCAGAAGTCGGCGCCAAAGATGTCGTCGCAACCCACAATGCTCATGTCTTCCGGCACACGGATCCCGCGTTCCCTGAGGCGCTGCAACATGCCAATGGCCAGCAGGTCGTTGAACACGATGCAAGCCGTTGCCCCGGTGCGCGCCGCAGCGTCGGCTGCTGCTGCCCCGGAGGTCGTCTTAGGCGTGAACGGCCCGACGCGGGACGTCGTCAGTCCCCTGTCGCGGCTTTCGTCTTCGAAGGTCTTCCAACGCTTGGCGTTCGACCATGACGACGCCGGGCCACCGACGTAACAGATCCTGGTGTGGCCCAGTGATGTCAGGTGCTCAAGCGCCTGGACGACGGCGCCCGGGGTATCGATGACGACTGTGGGGGCATTGGCTGATGACCGGTTGATGGTGACGATTGCCTGCGACGTCGCCGCTTCGAGTATCTGGGCGTCGGTGAGGCGGGAGGCGGCCAGGATGAACCCGTCAGCTGTCCGCTGCATCTTCTGGAGCGTATCGGCCTCCATTTCCGCAGACTCTTCGGTGTCAACCAGCAACTGCGTGTAACCCGCTGCCTTGAGCTGGTTCTGGGTGCCCCGGATGATGTCGAAGTAGAACGGGTTGGTGACGTCGGGAACAAGGAGCGCGATTGCGTTGGTGCGCCCCGAGCTGAGTCCACGGGCTTGTGAACTGGGGACGTAGTTGAGCTCGGCAGCCACCTTTTCGATGCGTTCGCGGGTGGCCCTGTTGACGCGGTCGGGGTTGGACAGGGCCCGGGAGACAGTGGACGTGGCCACTCCCGCCAATGCGGCGACGTCCCGGATGGTGGGTGCGGATCCCCGCGCGTTTGTCTCAGCCATAGGAAGATTGCACCATTCATGGCAACTTTTGGCAACCGCTTGCCGCACCATTGCCGGACTCATAGACTCGATGCCGAAGCCCCTGTGACGTAGACCACTAACGGGCTGTGTATCCAAGGAGGAAACAATGAGGTTTGCACCATCAGCCAAACTTGCCGCCGTCGCTCTGACGGCGGCCCTGGCACTGACAGCGTGTGGGGGGAGCGACAACAGCAGCACGTCCAACAGCTCCGGGGGCGCCGTTGACGGAACGGGCAAGAAACTGAACATCCTGACCGGCGTCAACAACCAGTACCCCGAGCAGCAGAAGGAATGGTTCAAGGACATCGCCGCAAAGTTCAAGGCGAAGACCGGAGCCGACGTCGAGTTCGAGACCTTTGCTTCAGCCAACGATGAGCTGACCCGCATCCAGACTTCCGTTGTTTCCGGCCAGGGCCCGGACGTCTACAGCCTGGGCACCACCTTCACGCCCACCGCCTACGCCACCAAGGCCTTCGTGACGTTGTCGGAGGATGACTGGAAGAAGGTCGGCGGTAAGGACCGCTTCAACCCGGCCGCACTGGGCATTTCAGGTCCTGACTCCGAGCACCAGGCCGGCATCCCCTTCGTCAGCCGCCCGTTTGTCATGGCGTACAACAAGGACCTCCTCGCCGCCGCAGGAATCGAAAAGCCCGCAACCACTTGGGATGAGCTTGCCGAACAGGCCAAGAAGATGACCAACGCAGGCACCGGAACCTATGGCCTGGCAACCGGGTACAAGGACAACTTCGACCCGTGGAAGTTCATCTGGGCCATGTCCGTGCAGGCAGGAAACCCCCTGGTGGACGGCGACAAGCTGAAGATGGATGACCCCACCGTCAAGAAAGCGTACGAGACCTACTTCGGCTGGCTCACCAAGGACAAGGTAGTGGATCCGGCAGCCATCGGTTGGAGCAACAGCAACGCCGTAGCGGCCTTCGCGTCCGGCAAGGCCGGATACCTGATGATGACCACATCCAGTTCGATCCCCACCCTGGACAAGTCAGCCATCGCCGGTAAGTACGCCTACTCCATCATGCCCACTACGGCTCCCGGGGAATCTTCCCCCAAGGGCGACGGCGACAAGGCCGCGAGCATCCTCTCCGGCGACAACGTAGTGGTTGCCGACTACTCCCAGCAGAAGGACCTTGCGTTCGCCTACATCGAGCTGATCACCTCCAAGGAAGAGCAGCTGAACTACCAGAAGATCTTCGGTGAGCTCCCTGCGAATGCCGAGGCACTCGCGTCACTGGCTGATCCCAAACTGCAGCCCATCGCCGATGCCGCGAGCAAGTCGAAGGCAACCCCCTTCACAGGCGCCTGGGGCGATATCCAGCTGGGACTCCTGAACGTCACCGTCCAGTCCATTCCGGACCTGGCCAAGGGCTCTGTAGATAACGGCGCACTGGAGACACGGCTGAAGGATGCACAGTCCAAGGGGCAGGCCTCCCTCGACCGGGCCGCGAAGTCCTAGGCAGGGTTTCCCATGTCCACTGATTCCTTCAGGGAAATGAAAACCGTGGCTGGTCCGGCTGCCCGCGGGCAGCTGGCCCGGTCCGGGCCGACAGAACCAGCGCTCGACGCCGGTGCCTCACCAAACGCAGGCACAGGAGCCACCCAGCCGGCCGGCAATGGCCGGAAACCCGCCCGTCGCAAGGGCTTGAGTGAGCGCAACCGTCCACTGTGGATGCTGATCCCCGGCGGCGTCCTGATGTTCGTCATCATCGTGGTCCCGCTGTTCCTGGGCATCTACATGTCGGCGCTCAACCTCGACCAATACTCACTGCGCAAATGGGTCAGCGCACCGTTCATTGGTGTCGACAACTTTGTGGAGGCCCTGACTGATTCACCGCTGCTCCACTCGGTGTGGTTGAGCGTCAGCTACTCCCTGATCGCCATGGTGGTCACGTTGCCGTTGGGGATCGCCGCGGCTGTAGCCACGCAGAATGCCTTCAAGGGCCGCGCGCTGGTCCGTTCGATCTTCCTGATCCCGTACGTGTTGCCCTCCTTCGTGGTGGCAACGGTGTGGCGGACCATGTTCCAGCCGGACGGAGTGGTCAACTCGGCGCTGGGTGTCTTTGGCATGGACGGTGGATTGTGGCTCAACGGACCGCAAACGTATTGGACGCTGATCCTGGTCCAGATCTGGGCTTCCTGGCCGTTCATCTACCTGCTGGCCCTTTCCGGCCTGCAATCCGTGGACCACGAGGTACACGAGGCCTCCGCCTTGGACGGAGCGCTGTGGTGGAAGAAGCTGCGGTACGTCATCTTCCCCTATCTCAAGGGGCCGTTGGCACTCGCTTTCCTGATCGGCATGCTCCATCACATCAACAACTTCACGCTCCCGTTCGTGCTGTTCGGGGTCCCGGCGCCGTCCGACGTCGAAGTGCTTCCGATCCTCACCTACGTCACCAGCTTCCAGAGCTTCCGCTTCGGCCTCAGCGCCGCCATGGCGTTCGTGTCCTTGGTGCTGATCGCCATTCCGCTGTTCATCTACCTGCGCGCCGTCAAACTGGACGACGCCGAGACGCCGGGAGGCAAGAAGTGAGCGCATCAACCACCTCGGTCCGCGGCACGTCGCGCGGAGTCCCGGCCGGAACCACGTTCCGCCCCGGTTCCAGGCGGCAGCACGAAGTAACCCGTCTCCTGCCCGGCCCCATGCTGGCGATCATCCTGACAGTCCTGAGTGCCATCGTCCTGATCCCCGTGGCCTATATCTTCCTGGCCTCGGTCAACTCTGACATCGGCGTGGCAAATGGTGAGTTCTGGCCTTCCACGTTCTCCCTGGAGAACTACACCAAGATCTGGTCCAGTGTGGGCCTGGCGAAGGGCCTCGGCAACAGTGTCCTGGTCGCGGGAGCCACTGCGGTGGTTTCGGCTGCGATGTCCGTCTCCATTGCCTATGTCCTGGTCCGCTACCAGTTCCGTGGCCGGCTCTCCATCCTCCGTGGACTTCTTGCCCTGCAGTCGGTCCCGGGAACCCTGATGGTCCTTCCGGTCTTCGTGCTCTTTTCCTCGGCCGCCAGCTACCTTGGCGTACAGGTGATCGGTACGCAGTGGGGACTGTTCATCACCTACCTGACGTTCGCGATGCCTTTCTCCACCTGGGTGATGGTCACCTATCTGCGTGGGCTGCCACGCGAACTTGAAGAGGCTGCAAGGATCGACGGCGCCAGCAACCTGGGCGTCCTGGTCCGGATCATCCTTCCACTCAGCTGGCCCGGAATTGTGGTCTCGGGGATCTTTGCCTTCCTGCTCGGCTGGAACGATGTCCTTTTCGCCTCGGTGATGACCCGGCCCGACAGCCAGACCGCAGCAGTGGCCCTCCAGGTCTTCGGAGCCTCGCAGGAGGGTGGAGCCATTCCCCTGTACGGGCAAATGATGGCGGCCTCGCTCGTTTGTGCGGCGCCCGTCGTGATTCTCTACCTGATTTTCCAACGTTACCTAGTGGGCGGTCTCACCGCCGGAGGAGTTAAGTAGCAATGACCGGTCCAGCAACAGTCCAGTGGACGCTTTCGGGCTTCGGAGACGAGATCGACGACGACCCGGTCCTGCAGATCGCGGTGCTCCAGGCTTTGGGTGCGAACCACATCGAAGTCCGCAGTGCTTGGGGGACCAACATCGTGGACCTTGATCCCGAGCAGTTGGCGGAACTAAAGAAGCTCCTGGATGCGGCAGGCATGGGAGTTTCGGCGATTGCTTCCCCCATCGGCAAGGTGGACGTGACGCTGCCGGTGGAACACGAGGTTGAACGCCTTCGCCGTGCAGCCAACGCAGCGCAAGTTCTAGGCTCCCGCTACATCCGCATCTTCTCCTTCTACTACGGAGAAGGCGTGGACGTGGACAGCATCCGGGACGATGTCATCGAGCGGATGCGTGCTCTGGCGGACGTCGCTGAACACTCCGGAGTGGTACTCCTGCACGAGAACGAGAAGGACATTTTCGGTGACACCCCCGATCGTGTGCTCGACATTATCGAGTCCGTGAACTCGCCGGCATTGAAAGTCGCGTGGGATCCGGCCAACTTCGTCCAGGTGGGCGTCAAGCCCTTCGACGAGGGCTATGCCAAACTCCGCCCCCACCTCGAGTACCTGCAGGTCAAAGACGCACGGTTCGCGGACGGCGTCGTGGTTCCTGCCGGTGAGGGCGACGGCGATCTGCTCCGCACCGTGGAGGCGTTGAAAGCTGACGGCTTCGAAGGATTCGCGAGCCTTGAACCACATCTGGCCGGAGCCCATGGCCTGGGCGGTTTTTCGGGACCGACCGCTTTCGGGATGGCCGCCCGGGCCTTTGCCAAAGTCGTTAACGAAGCAGGAGTGGAAACCAAGTGAGCACCGAAACGTCCAACCCCATCCTCAACGTCGCCATTGCCGGCTGCGGCACTATCGGGCGCACCCATGCGGCATCCGTCGCCGAAATCGGTGATCTGCAGGTCACGGCCCTGGTGGATGAGATCGCGGAAGCTGCAGACGCGCTGGCCCAGCACATAGAAGACCAGGGGGCGGCACGGCCGGCCACGTTCCGGAGTCTGGACGAAGCTTTCGCAGGTGCCGACGTCGATCTTGTCATCATTGCTACCCCCAGCGGACTGCACATCGAGCAGGCTCTGGAGGTACTCAACGCCGGCAAGCACGTGGTGATCGAAAAGCCCCTGGACGTGAACCTCAACCGCGCCGACGAAATCCTCGCTGCAGCGAAAGCAGCGGAAGAGAAGGGACTTGTAGCCAGCGTCATCAGCCAGCACCGCTTTGATCCCGCGAGCATCGTGGTGGACGAAGCCAATCGTGCGGGGCGCTTCGGCCGGCTAACATCGGCCATCGCCTCCGTGAGCTGGTACCGCAGCCAGGGCTACTACGACTCCGGCGCCTGGCGTGGCACCTGGGCCATGGACGGGGGAGGGGCAGTGATGAACCAGGGCGTCCACACCGTCGATCTCCTGCTGTGGTTCCTGGGCACCCCGGTCGAAATCAGTGCCAAAACGGCCCTCCTGGCACACACCGGCGTTGAAGTCGAGGACACCGCGGTGGCCACCGTGACCTTTGAATCGGGTGCCCTCGCAGTACTTCACGCCACCACCGCCGCCTACCCGGGGCTGAGCGTCAGGCTGCAGGTCATGGGCAGCATGGGATCAGCCGTCATCGACAGCGACAACCTCCAGTTCTTCCACACTGCGGCCTCAGAAGAAGAGACGCAGAGTGGACCGATGGGGATGCCCGGCGCCAGCAACCAGGCTGAGGCGGAACTGGCCAGGTTCGCGGACCCCGCACCGCAGGCAAAGCTGGACCCAACCCTCTATCCCGCGGGCCACATCCGCCAATACCGGGACGTGGTGGACGCCATCAGGAACGGCCGGCCGGCAGGCGTCACCATCCAGGATGCCGTCACGGCATTGGCCACGGTACGCGCGCTGTACGTTTCGGCCACGCTTGGCCGCCCCGTGCTCATCGCCGACGTGGTTGCAGGCAAGTACAACGACGTTGAGGTTCGGACCGGCAACGGCCACTTTGAGGAGGTCACGGCATGAAATTCTCGGTCTTCACGGCCTCCACACCGGAATGGTCACCGCAGGAAGCTGCGACGGAGCTGGCGGCCCAGGGCTGGCACGGCATCGAATGGCGGGTCACCGACCAGGCTGATTCGCCCGAACCCGGCTTCTGGGCAGGGAACATGGCCACCTGGCCCATGACCGGCCTTGAGGATTCGCTGCCGGAGATTGCCCGGATCACCACGGATGCCGGATTGGAGTACTCCGGCCTGGGCGGTTACGCCCGCTGCGACAATCACGACGGCGTGGAGCGCGTTCTTGCCGCCACCGCCGCTTTGGGCGCACGCCAGGTCCGGGTCAACGTCCTGCCGCTCGGGAACTCCACCATGGGGGGCGGCGAGCCCAGCGGCCTGTCCTACCCTGAGCTGTTTGCGGCCACCCGGGAACACTACGAGTGGGTGGCCGAACGCGCCGCGCACCATGGCGTCAAGGCACTCGTGGAACTGCACCACGGCACGGTGACGGCCTCGGCATCATCGGCCCGCAGGCTCCTGGAAGGCCTGGACCCGCAGCACGTTGGAGTCATTCATGACCTGGGCAACCTGTTGATCGAAGGCTGGGAATCACCTTTGCCCGCCCTGCAGTTGCTCGGCCCGTATCTTGCCCACATCCACGTCAAGAATGCCCGGTGGATCCGTACGGAGGAACGTGACGAAGCCGGAGCTGCTGTTTGGGTGAATGAGTGGGCGCCGCTGGCCGAGGGGCAGGGGAGCGTCCTTGGCTACTTCAAAGCCTTGGCCGAGGTGGGCTACGACGAATGGGTAACAGTAGAGGACTTCTCCACGGACGTCCCGCTCACTGCACGCACCGCCGGAAACCTGCAGTACCTGCGCCGGGTAGCAGAGCTGGCCGGACTGTCAGTTCCTGCCAGCGCCGATCTCTCCGCCGGTTCCATCCCGAAAGGCTGACCATGTCCCATTCCCTTGCCACCCATCCCGACCGCCTCCTTCCAGCGGATCCGGGGACGCGCAGCATCGCGCGTTCCTTGCTGGGGCGTGTCCAGGACCTGCCCATCATTTCCCCGCATGGCCACGTGGACGCGGCAGTGATCGAACAGAACACGCCGTTCCCGGATCCCGCGGCATTGCTGGTCACCCCGGACCACTACGTGACGCGACTGATTCATGCTTCCGGTGTTCCGCTGGAAAAGCTGCAGCCGCAGGCGGGGGCGCGCAGTATCTGGCGGTCCTTCTGTGAGGCGTGGCCCTTGTTCGATGGCACCGCCTCCGGGTACTGGCTGCGGACGCAGTTCGAGTCGGTTTTTGGGTGGCGGGGGGAGTTGTCCGCGGAGACCGCGGACGCGAGCTTCGATGCCATTTCCGCCAAGCTGGTGGAGCCTGGGTTCCGTCCCCGGGAATTGTTCAAGGACTTCAATATTGAGGTCCTGGCCACCACCGATGATCCCCTTGACTCGTTGGACAGCCATGCCGCGTTGGCCGCTGATCCGTCCTTCCACGGCCGCGTGCTGCCGACTTTCCGCCCGGACGCGTATATCAACATCGCGCACCCGGCGTGGGCGGCCAACGTCGATCGGCTCATTGCCGAAGCGTCCGACGGCGGCACAGGTTACCGGGGATACCTCACCGCCTTGGAGAATCGCCGTCGTTATTTCGTGGATCACGGGGCAGTGTCCGCAGATCATGGCGTGAGGACACCGGCAACCCTGAAACTGGACGAGGCCGAAGCGGAGGCCCTGTTCGACAAGGCCCGTGCCGGCCACGCCACGGCCTTGGACCGTGATGCCTTCGAAGCCCACATGATGTACCAGATGGCAAGGATGTCGGTGGAGGACGGGCTGGTGATGACCATCCATCCAGGCTCCTTCCGGAACCACCACCAGCCCACGTTCGAAGCCTTCGGCGCCGACACGGGCCACGACATCCCGTTCGCCGTCAATTACACCGAAGCGGTCCGGCCGTTGCTGCAGGACTTCGGCACTGCCAAGGACTTCCATTTGGTGTTGTTCACGCTCGATGAGACCGTCTTCTCCCGCGAACTCGCACCACTGGCAGGCTTTTACCCCTCGGTCTACATCGGGGCGCCCTGGTGGTTCCTTGACGCCCCGGATGCCATGCTCCGGTTCCGCTCAGCCGTCACGGAAACAGCAGGTTTCTCCAGGTCATCCGGGTTCATCGATGACACCCGCGCCTTCTGCTCCATCCCCGCCCGGCACGACGCCTCACGACGGATCGAGGCCTCGTTCCTGGCACGGCTCGTTGCCGAGCACCGCATCAGTGAGGACCGCGCACACGAGCTGATTGTCGACGTCGTCGATTCTTCCCCGCGAAGGGTCTTCAAACTGTGAGTGCCCAGACGACCCCGCGGCTCAGCCGCGCCAGCGCGTTTCCGGGGCAAGCCACACCGCCGGTCCGGATAGTGCACCTTGGCCTGGGGGCGTTTCACCGCTCCCACCAGGCCTGGTACACCCATCACGCCGGCGATGCCGCTGACTGGGGCATCGCGGCCTTCACCGGACGCAGGCCCGACGCGGCTGACCTGCTGGCCGGGCAGGACGGTGTATTCACTGTGGTGGAGCGCTCGGGCGCGGGCGACACCTTCGAGGTCATCGGCAGCATTGTGGAAGCCGTGGATGGTTCCGACGTCGGGCGGCTGGCCGGGCTTCTGGCCGCACCCGCCACGGTCGTGGTCACGCTGACCATCACGGAAGCGGCGTATGCGGCGGTTGGCGCGGAAACGCCGCTGGCCCGTCTGGTCACGGCGCTCGCTGCCCGCAAGGACGCCGACGCCGGTCCGATCGCCGTGGTCAGCTGCGACAACCTTGCGGAAAACGGCCTGGTTGCCGGGAAGGCGGTGCGGGCCCTCGCAGAGGCGACTGACCCGGCCCTGGGCGAATGGATCAATGCCAACGTGAGCTTTGTCGGTACCTCCGTGGACCGGATCACGCCGCGCACCACTCCGGAGGACCTTGCGGAAGTGGCCGAACAGTGCGGCTACCGGGATGAGGCCGCCGTGGTGGCTGAACCCTTCCACAACTGGATCCTCAGCGGTGACTTTCCGGGCGGCCGTCCTCGGTGGGAGGATGCCGGCGCGGTTTTCGTGGACGACATTGAGCCATACGAAAACCGTAAGCTCTGGCTCCTCAACGGAGCGCACTCAATCCTTGCCTATGCTGGCTTGGTCCGGGGCCACACAACCGTGGCAGAAGCGCTGTCCGACGGGACCTGCAAGGCCGCCGTGGAGGCATTTTGGGATGAAGCATCCCGCCATCTGCCCGGCGAAGGCCTGGATATTCCCGGATACCGCAGGGCCCTCCTGGACCGCTTTGGCAACTCGCGGATTGCCCATCATCTGGCGCAGATTGCCATGGACGGAACCACCAAATTGCGTATGCGCGCCCTGCCTGTCCTGGCCGCTGAACGTGCCCTTGGCCGTTCAGGAGACGGCGCTGCCCGCATGATCGCGGCCTGGGCCGCGTACTTGTCCGCGGCTGAAGACTTCCAGGACCCCCTGGCAGACGACATCAAAACCGCAAAGACGCTCGACGGCGAACAACGCACCGCTGCGCTGCTGGCACTCCTCAGCCCAGGGCTGGCCGGGGACAGTGCCTTGGTTTCCCATGTTCACCGGCAGCAAGACGCCATCGCCGCTGCCCGCACCCACGCATAGCCACTGGAAGGAATGCCACACCATGAAAATCGTTGCCGCTGAAGTCTTCGTGACCAGCCCATCCCGCAACTTCGTCACCCTGCGCATCACCACCGAGGACGGTGTGACGGGCATCGGGGACGCGACGCTCAACGGCCGTGAACTCGCCGTTGCCGCGTACCTGAAGGAACACGTCGCACAGCTGCTGATCGGCAAGGACCCGCACCGGATCGAGGACACCTGGCAGTTCCTGTACCGCAGCTCCTACTGGCGCCGCGGTCCCGTCACCATGGCGGCGATTGCCGCCGTCGACATGGCTCTGTGGGACATCAAGGGCAAGGTGGCCGGGATGCCGGTCTACCAGCTGCTGGGCGGGGCTTCCCGCAATGGGCTGCGCGCTTACGGCCACGCCTCGGGTGCAGATATTCCTTCCCTGTTCGACTCGGTCCGGGAGCACCTGGAGTTGGGCTACAAGTCCATCCGTATCCAGACCGCGATCCCCGGTATCAAGGCCGTCTACGGTGTGGCCGCGCAGGCGCAAGCCTCTGGCGAGCGTTACGACTACGAGCCCGCCGGACGCGGCGCCTTCCCGCAGGAAGAGGACTGGGACACCCGCGCGTACCTCCGCCACCTGCCCACCGTTTTTGAAGCAGTGCGCAACGAGTTCGGTCCGGAAATCCCGCTGCTGCACGACGGCCACCACCGCATGACCCCCATCCAGGCCGCCAAACTGGGCAAGGCCCTGGAGCCTTACGACCTTTTCTGGCTGGAGGACTGCACTCCTGCCGAGAACCAGGAAGGCCTGCGCCTGGTCCGCCAGCACACCACCACCCCGCTGGCCATTGGCGAAATCTTCAATACCGTGTGGGACTACCAGACCCTCATCAAGGAACAGCTGATCGACTACGTGCGGGCGGCCTCCACCCACTTCGGTGGCATCTCACCGCTGAAGAAGGTCATGGACTTCGCTGCGCAGTACCAGATCAAGTCCGGCTTCCACGGCCCCACGGACATTTCCCCGGTGGGCTTCGCCGCGCAGCTGCATGTGGGCCTGGCCATCCACAACTACGGCATCCAGGAATACATGCAGCACTCGGACAAGACCAACGAGGTCTTCCAGCAGTCCATGACCTTCAAGGACGGCTACCTGCACCCGGGCGACAACCCCGGCATCGGCGTCGAATTCAACGAGGAGGCCGCTGCCGCATTCCCGTACCAGCAGGCCTACCTGCCCTACAACCGCCTCGTGGACGGCACCGTTCATGACTGGTAAACCTCTGTCCCGTGCGAGCGCCCATCACCACATCGTGGTGATGGGCGTCGCAGGCTGCGGAAAGAGCACCGTGGGTGCGGCCCTCGCCGAACGCCTCGGCGCTGGATTCCTCGACGGCGATTCGCTGCACCCGCAGGCGAACATCGACAAGATGGCAGCGGGTACCCCGCTGAACGACGACGACCGCGCACCATGGCTGGCCGAGATCGGCAGGCGATTCCCGGCGTCGGAATCTTCTCTTGTCATAGCGTGCAGCGCGCTCAAGCGCTCGTACCGGGACATCATCCGCGACGCCGACCCGTCCGTCGTGTTCGTGCACCTGCAAGGGACGCGCGAACTGCTGGACGCACGCATGAAGGCGCGGCCCGGGCACTTCATGCCGCCTTCGTTGCTGGACTCCCAACTGGCCACGCTGGAACCATTGCAGGACGACGAAGCCGGGGTAGTGGTGGACATCGCACAGCCCGTCGAGGACATCGTGAATGAGGTGGACTCAGCGCTGGCTGGCCTGGATACCCCAACAACGGAGCGCGTCTGAAGCGCCATTGTCCTTCCCTGCCATCGCAGAGCAACACCTCAAACCCGGCATCGCCCACCAGGCGGTGCCGGGTTTGTTGTTCTGGAGAGTGACGCGGGTCATTGTGAACGCTAACAACGTTGTAAATCAAGACTTTGGCGAAGAGGCACTGCCTGCAACCAATTCGTGATCTACAGCACTTGACCCCGGGTATTGTTAGCGTTCACAATGGCATTCGCAATACCTTTTCAATGGTTTGTGCAGCCCCCAGCACGCAGGCCACATCCAGCTTCACCGTGCCGGACGCGCAGATGCTCCGGCTGCATCAGAGTTCGCGGCACTGCTGCCGCGGAAGGAGAGCATCGTGAGATTGAAAAAACTCCTGGGCGCCGTAGCGGTCGTCCTAACCTTGACCGTCGGAGCCACAGGCTGCGGCAGCCGTGGAGGCGCGGCGGAGTCTTCCAGCACCGCAAAGCCCAGCGATTCGCTGGTAGGCATTTCGATGCCGACGCAGACATCCGAGCGTTGGATCGCAGACGGTGCCAATGTTGAGAAATCCCTGAAGGACCTCGGCTACAAGACGGACCTGCAGTTCGCCAACGATGACATCCCCACGCAGGTTTCCCAGATCGAGAACATGCTGACCAAGGGTGCGAAGGCACTCATCATCGCCGCCATCGATGGCACCACGCTGACGGACGTCCTGGCCAAGGCTAAGGAACAGAACGTCAAGGTCATCGCTTACGACCGCCTCATCAACGGAACGCCGAACGTGGACTACTACACCACGTTCGACAACTACACCGTGGGCGTCCAGCAGGCCACGTCGTTGCTGACGGGTCTGGGACTCGTTGATGCCAGCGGCAAGAAGGTAGAGGGCAAGGGCCCGTTCAACGTCGAATTGTTCGCGGGCAGCCCGGATGACAACAACGCCAACTTCTTCTGGACCGGCGCAATGGATACCCTCAAGCCCTACCTGGATGCAGGCACCTTGAAGGTCCCCAGCGGCCAGACCAAGTTCGAGCAGGCAGCCATCCTCCGCTGGCAGGCACCCGTTGCCCAGAAGCGCATGGAAGACATCCTCACCTCCGCCTACAGCTCCGGCACCAAGCTCGACGGCGTGCTGTCCCCGTATGACGGCCTGTCCATCGGCATCATTTCCGCTCTGACCAGCACCGGCGGTTACTCCACCGGAAAGCTCCCGGTCGTGACCGGCCAGGACGCTGAAAAGGGTTCCGTGAAATCCATCATCGCCGGCGAGCAGTACTCCACCATCTTCAAGGACACCCGCCAGCTCGGCGCCCAGGCCGTGAAAATGGTAGACGCCGTACTCAAGGGCAGTGAGCCCGAAACCAACGACACCAAGACCTACAACAACAAGGTCAAGGTTGTTCCGGCATACCTTCTGAAGTCCGTCATCATCACCAAGGACAACTACAAGAAGGAACTCATCGACTCGGGCTACTACACCGAAGCCGACGTCAAGTAACCACCTCCCCAATCTGTGGCCCCACCGCCCTGTGTTGCAGCGCGCAGCGGTGGGGCCACAGCATCCCAGTGCCTGTCGAGTCCTCGACCCGGCCCAGTTTCAACCAGTCAGCGGGAATTGACGATGAACGTACCCATTCTTCAAATGCGAGGAATCACCAAGACCTTCCCCGGTGTAAAAGCCCTTCAGGACGTCACCCTGGACGTCAACCGAGGTGAGGTTCACGCCATTTGTGGTGAGAACGGAGCCGGGAAATCCACCCTCATGAAAGTGTTGTCCGGCGTCTACGCGCACAACACCTTCGACGGCGACATTCTGTTCGAGAACGAACCCTGCGAATTTTCCAGCATCACGGACAGCGAGAAGCGCGGCATCGTGATCATCCACCAGGAATTGGCCCTGAGCCCGTATCTGTCCATCGCCGAGAACATCTACCTGGGCAATGAGCTTGCGAAGAACGGCTGGGTGGACTGGCGGAAGACCAACCTGGAGGCCGCCAAACTGCTGGCCCGGGTGGGTCTCAGCGAGAATCCCGTAACGCCCATCCAGCACATCAGCGTGGGTAAGCAGCAGTTGGTGGAGATCGCGAAGGCGCTCTCCAAGGAGGTGAAGCTGCTCATCCTCGATGAGCCCACGGCGGCGCTGAACGACGAAGACTCGGACCACCTGCTGGACCTCATCCTGCACCTCAAAGGCCAGGGCGTCACCAGCATCATCATCAGCCACAAACTCAACGAGATCCGCAAAGTGGCCGACGCCGTCACCATCATCCGCGACGGCAAATCCATCGAGACACTGCGCCTGGACCAGGGACAGATCACCCAGGAACGCATCATCCGGGGCATGGTGGGACGCGATCTCGAAAGCCTGTATCCGGACCGGACACCAAACATCGGTGAAGAAGTCCTCCGCATCGAGGATTGGACGGTCCAGCATCCACAGGACCACTCACGGATGGTGGTCAGCAACGCCAACCTGACGGTCCGTAAGGGTGAGGTTGTTGGGTTGGCCGGCCTCATGGGTGCGGGCAGGACTGAGCTCGCAATGAGCGTTTTCGGCCGTACCTACGGCCGTGCGGTCTCCGGCAAGGTTTACAAGTACGGCCAGGAGATCAACACGTCCACGGTTTCGGATGCAATCGAGCACGGAATTGCGTACGCCACCGAGGACCGGAAGCACTACGGCCTGAACCTGATTGAAGACATCAAGCGGAACATCTCCATGGCTGCCCTGAACAAGCTGGCCAAACGCGGTTGGGTGGACGGCAACCAGGAAACCACGGTGGCCAACCATTACCGCAAGAGCATGAACATCAAAGCGCCTTCGGTCGCTGCGATCACGGGCAAGCTCTCCGGCGGGAACCAGCAAAAAGTGGTGCTCAGCAAGTGGATGTTCTCCGACCCCGACGTCCTCATCCTGGACGAACCCACGCGTGGGATCGATGTGGGCGCCAAGTTTGAGATCTACACGATCATCGCCGAGCTGGCGGCCTCGGGGAAAGCGGTCATTGTGATCTCCTCCGAACTGCCGGAACTCCTGGGCATCTGCGACAGGATCTACACGCTCTCAGCGGGCCGCATCACCGGCGAGGTCCCCATCGCCGAAGCCACCCAGGAAACCCTCATGCACTACATGACTCAAGAGAAGGAATAGCCACCATGTCCGCCCTACGAGAATCCCTTGGCTTCCTCACAAGCCGCCTCCGCCAGGTTGGCATCTTCGTCGCCCTGATCCTGATTGTCATCCTCTTCCAGGTCCTCACCGACGGCATCCTCCTTCAACCCCAGAACGTCACCAACCTGGTGGTCCAGAACAGCTATATCCTGATCCTTGCCATCGGCATGGTGATGGTCATTATTGCCGGTCATATCGACCTCTCCGTCGGCTCGATTGCCGGCTTCATCGGCGCCGTGGCCGGTGTGATGATCGTGCACTGGGGCTGGGCCTGGTGGCTCGCCATCCCGGCGTGCCTCCTGGTGGGAGCCCTCGTGGGTGCCTGGCAGGGTTACTGGATTGCCTACGTCGGTATCCCCGCATTCATCGTCACCCTTGCCGGCATGCTGATCTTCCGTGGCCTGACCCTGATTACCCTCAAGAACCAGCAGATCACCCCGTTCCCGAACGAATTGCGCGCCCTGGGCGGCGGCTTCCTGCCGGACATCTCCGGTGGCACGTCCGTCCTTGAGTGGCTGACCGTGATCCTGGGTGTCGGCGGTACGGCAGCCATCCTTTTCCAGGCTTTGAAGGAACGCCGGGTGCGCCGCAAGTTCAACCTGGAGAACGAACCGATGGCGTGGTTCGCCGTCAAGAACGGTTTCATCGCACTCCTGATGCTCATCATCACCTTCCTGCTGGCCAGCTACCGCGGAACCCCGATTGTCCTGGTTGTCCTGGCAGTCCTTGTGATCCTGTACTCGGCGCTGATGAGCAACAGCATCTTTGGCCGCCACACCTATGCCATTGGCGGCAACCTCCACGCCGCCGAGCTGTCCGGCATCAAGACCAAGAAGGTCACCTTCCGGCTCTTCGTCAACATGGGCGTCCTGGCCGCGCTGGCGGGCCTGGTCTTCACGGCCCGCCTGAACTCGGCACAGCCTGCCGGCGGTACCGGGTTCGAGCTGGACTCCATCGCTGCAGCGTTCATCGGCGGCGCAGCTGTCCAGGGCGGCATCGGCACCGTGGCAGGAGCCATGATCGGTGGCCTGATCATGGGCGTCCTGAACAACGGCATGTCCATTCTCGGCCTGGGCACTGATTACCAGCAGCTCATCAAGGGCCTGGTGCTCCTGCTGGCTGTCGGCTTCGACATCTTCAACAAGAACCGGACCGGTGCCGGCGGAGGTTCCTCCATGGGCCGCCGGTTCAAGTGGAAGACCACGCCTCCAGCTGCCGAAGCGGCACCCGCTTCCACGGCGGAGCCTGTGGGCGTCGACGCGAAGTAGCATCTGATGCCACGCGGTGAGCAACCGCCAACACTGCGGCCCCGGGTATTGCCCGGGGCCGCCCCCGACTCACCGAGCCGGCCCCCGGTAATGGGGGATGTGGCGAAAATGGCCGGGGTTTCCCACCAAACGGTTTCCCGTGTCCTGAACAACCATCCGAACGTCAGCCACAACACCAGGCAACGGGTGGAAGCGGCAATAGCCCGCCTCGGCTATCGCCGGAACACCGCAGCACGGAGCCTGGTGACGCGTCGGTCGCGGACCATTGGTGTCCTTGCCTGCGAAACGGGACAGTTCGGGCCGGCGAACACGTTGCTTGGAGTCGAACAGGCGGGCAGGGAAGCCGGGTACTTCGTCAGCATCGCGAATCTTCGCGAAGTGACCAGTGACAGTATCAACGACGCCATGGGCCACTTCCGCAGCCAATCCGTGGACGGCATCGTCATCCTGGTTCCGCATCCCGATGTCCTTGCGGCCCTGCATGACGTTTCAGTCCCTGTGCCGATCGTGGCCGTAGGCGCCGGTGCGGGAAACCAGCTCACCGGAGCGTCCCTCAACCAGCGGTTGGGAGCCAGGCTGGCCGTGGAACACCTTATCGGGCTGGGGCATCGAAGCATTGCCCACATTTCCGGGCCCACGCACTGGATCGACGCGGCGGAGCGCATTGAGGGCTGGCGGGAGGCGATGGACACGGCCGGACTCGAGGCGAGCGTCCTGCTCCAGGGTGCCTGGGATGCCGCATCCGGATACCAGGCCGGACGGGAACTCATCGACCACGACTCCGTAACCGCTGTATTCGTAGCGAATGACCAGATGGCCGTCGGCGTCCTCCGCGCCCTCCAGGAAGCCGGCCGCCACGTACCAGGCGATATAAGCGTGGTGGGCTACGACGACCAGCCGGAGGCCGGGTTCTTCATGCCTCCCTTGACTACCATCAAGCAGGACTTCGAAGAACTCGGGCGAAAAACCATGGAAGAGATGCTGCACCAGCTGGAGGGGAAAGCAGGAACCCGGGACCAGATCGTGGATCCGCGCCTGGTCATCAGGGCAACCACGGCTGCACCGGCACACTAAACTAGGAGCCATGACTTCCACCAGTTTCCCTGCAGTCGACACTGCTGCTGCCCGTGCCCGCCTTCTTGAACTCATCAAAGAGCTGGCGGTGGTCCGCGGCAAGGTTATCCTCTCCAGCGGCAAGGAAGCGGACTACTACATCGACCTGCGCCGCATCACCTTGCACCACGAGGCCTCCAAGCTGGTAGGCCAGGTCATGCTGGCAATGATCGACGACGCCGGCGTTGCGGTTGAGTGCGCAGGCGGACTCACCATGGGTGCCGACCCCGTCGGTACCGCTGTCATGCACGCTGCTGCCGATGCCGGCCGTGCCGTGGACGCCTTCGTCGTCCGCAAAGCCCAGAAGTCCTACGGCATGGGCCGCCAGGTGGAAGGTCCCTCAGTCGAAGGCCGCAACGTGGTGGTCCTCGAGGACACGTCCACCACCGGCGGGTCCGCGCTGACCGCCGTCGAAGGTGTCCGCAAGGCGGGCGGCAACGTGGTGGCCGTGGCTGTGATCGTGGACCGCAACACCGGTGCCAAAGAGAAGATCGAAGCCGAAACCGGCGTTCCGTACCTCTTCGCTTTCGGCAAGGACGAACTGGGCCTGGACTAAACAGAGTCCGTCCGGTTCCTGATTGCAAGAGCACATCTTAAGGGCACCGGCTGTGCACAAACTGCGGGGATGTAAGGCAGTGCCGCCGAAGCCTATGCTTGCTGCGTGGACGTTCAAGTAGGGAAGCTGCCGGCGCCGCCGGAGGTGACTGAAAACCCTCCGGCGCCGGTAACTCCGGAACCTGAAACGGCGGGGGATCCGGGCTCCTGGGCCCGGATCCTGCCTTACGCTGCCCGGCTCAAGAAGACGTCCCGCCGTAATTTCCTGACCTACGCCGGCATTTCCGCAGCCCTGGCCGGGGACATGCTATTCACCAGGCGTGTCCAGGCGGAGCGCCGGGCCACCAAGATCCTTCGGGTCCCGGATCCGTACTCGGACCTGTACTTTCCCAAAGCCAGTTGGATCCTCTTTCCCGGGTACAAAACCAGTTGGGAAGAAGCGCAGTGGATCCTCAACTCGCTGCGTCCTGCACTGCACCAACGCGGCCGCCTGGCCGCCGTCGGATATTCCAATCTGGGCCTGGACGTCGATGAAGTAGTCCGCGCAATCATCCTGCATGTCCGCGAGCTGGAACTGGAGAAGCTGTACTTTTACGGTCACAGCTTTGGCGGAATGCTCGCGACCCAGGTTGCTGCACGCCTGCTGGAACTCCATGGCGTGGAAACGCAGGTGATTGTCCTGGATTCGAGTCCGTTCAGCCGCGCAGATGTCCTGGACCAGAGCTGGTTCGACGGCGTTGTGTTCCTTTATGAGAACGGCTTCCGCATTCCTTCGGTGCTGCGCGGGGGCTATGAGCTGGGGGAGCGCGTGGTTCACAAGGACGAGCGCACGTGGCGGCAGATCCTCGATCAGACGATGGAACAGCTTTCGCCCATCGCGCCCTCCAGTGTGCTGATCCAGACCGAGTCGGCCTACATCTACCACTTTGACGGGCTGCGGTTCGCGGGCAAGATCGGCGGCGCCAAGATGGCGTTCATGGGCAACTCCAAGGACGGCACCGTGGACTACGAATCGGCGCGTGCGGGATGGAGCAAGGTTTTCGGCGCCAACATGGCCCTGCCCACCCTGAGTACCGAGGGCGCACGGCCGGCGCACGCGAGTCCGCAGTGGAACGCCGGCGTATACCGGCCGTTGCTGGAAAAGGTACAGGATGAGCTCCTGCCCCTGCCGCCCGAACCGGAGGAACCGTCGTACCAGGAGCCCAATGGGAAGATCATCAGGCCTGCGTAAGGTGGCTGGAGCGTTCAGCGCAACGCTGCAACCTCGACGGCGGTAAGGCCCGCTTCACGCAGGAAGCCGCGGACATCGCCGAATTCCTTGGAGAATCCGGCCAGGAAGTGCCGCATGGCAGCTTCCGGGCTCTGCAGGATCATGAGGTCGGGGCTGAAATACTCTGCCGGAGTTGATGGGACGCTGAGCCGCCATGTTTCGGCCATGACCTCCAGGACGTCCGGCAGGTTGGCGGTGGTCGCCACATAGTCAGCCACTACGTCGTCCTCGGTCCCGCCTGCTGCCAGGAGCCCGACCGCGGAAACCACGCCGGTCCGGTCCTTGCCCAGCGAGCAATGCACCAGCGTGCGTTTGCCACGCGCCACGGGTCGCAGGGCCTCAGCCACCCATTCGGGCCGCAGCCGGATCCAGCCGAGGTACAGCTCGCCCAGGTCCTCGGCCGTCTCCACGGCCTGGAGCGATCCCGCAATGGTGTTGGGGTCCAATGGGTTATGGATGAGTTCGACGGCGGGTGGGGCTGCAGCGGCCGGCCCGCCGCCGCCGTCGTGAACCAACCACGGAACCAGCGAGCGCTCCAGCTCGCTGCGCAGGTCAACGATGGCTTGGATGCCGTGTTCCACCAGGAACCCTGACGTTGCCGCGGCATCCAAGCCGAACGGCTGGCTCCCCCTGAGAATCCGTCCCCCCGCCAGGGGACGCAGATTGAGCACAGCCATGGTGGTTCCTTCTTAGATCTGGCTCTTCAGGTCGGCCACTGAATTCAGGATCTGGTTGGGCCGGAAGGGGAAGGACACGATTTCCTCGCGCTGCGTAATTCCGCTGAGCACCAGGACCGTGTGCAGGCCCGCTTCCATGCCGGCCACGATGTCCGTGTCCATGCGGTCGCCGATCATGGCCGTGGTCTCCGAGTGGGCATCGATCTGGTTCATGGCGGAGCGGAACATCATGGGGTTCGGCTTGCCCACGATGTACGGTTCGCGGCCCGTGGCCTTGGTGATCATGGCCGCGATGGCACCGGTAGCGGGCATCGGACCGTCCTTGGAAGGGCCGGTGGCGTCCGGGTTGGTGGCGATGAAGCGGGCGCCGGCCAGGATGTGGCGGACGGCCATGGTGATCGCTTCGAAGGAATAGGTGCGGGTTTCGCCGAGGACCACGAAATCGGGGTCGGTGTCCGTGAGGATGAATCCGGCTTCGTGCAGGGCGGTGGTGAGGCCGGCCTCGCCGATGGTGTACGCGCGGTTGCCCGAATCGGAGGACTGCACCTGGTCCTTGAGGAACTGGGCTGTGGCGAGCGCGGAGGTCCAGATGTTCTCTTCGGGGACTTCCAGGCCGGACGCACGGAGGCGGGCTGCGAGGTCGCGCGGGGTGAAGATGGAGTTGTTGGTCAGCACCAGGAAGCGCTTGGACGTATCCACCCAGCGCTGGATGAGCTCGGCTGCGCCGGGGATGGCCTGGTTTTCGTGGACGAGGACGCCGTCCATGTCCGTGAGCCAGCATTCGATCTCGTGGCCATTACGGTAAACCGACGTGGACGGGTGGGGCGTGGTTTCTTCTGCCATATTTGCCTCCGGCTGGGGTTGGTCATGCACTGCTTCCCAGTCTTTCATCATTCGGGCTGCCGGACATCACGTAGCGGTGCTGGTGTTTAACTATAAACTGAGTGTATAGATGGAGTCGTGAACAACTCACTTACCCTCCTTGGCCTCTTGAGCCGCGAAGCCAGTTACGGCTACGACCTCAAGCACTCCTATGACCGATACTTCGGGGCCGGAAAAGCCCTGGCGTTCGGGCAGGTGTATTCAACTCTGGCGCGCATGGTCCGCGACGAACTGATCCGCGCACTGGGAGAAGAGACCGGGGGCGGTCCCGACCGCAAAAAGTACGAAATCACACTGGCCGGTGAGGCCAAGGTCCGCGAATGGCTGTTCACCCCGGACGTCCCCTCGGAATCACTGCAAAGCAACCTGTTCGCCAAGACAGTGATCGCCCTGCTCCTTCACGACGATGCTGAGCGGCTCCTTGACCTGCAGCGCAGCGAGCACATGGCCCGGATGCGTGAACTGACCAGGCTCAAGAAGGACGCGGACTTGCTGCAGGTCCTGATGTGTGACCACGGGTTGTTCCATATCGAAGCGGACCTGCGGTGGATGGACCTTACCAGTGCCCGTCTGACCCAACTCACGAAGGAGCTGCTGGGCGCATGACCACAGACAACACAGCCCCCATCCTCAGTGCCCGCGGTCTCCGCCACTCCTTCGGCCCAACGGAGGCACTGCGAGGCATCGACCTCGATGTCCACCCGGGAGAAGTTCTTGCCGTCATGGGCCCTTCCGGATCCGGAAAGTCCACCCTGCTGCACTGCCTGGCAGGCGTCCTGACGCCCGACGCCGGTTCCGTCACCTACAGCCCTTCCGGACGAACCCCCAGCGACATCAGTTCCTTGCGCGAACCCCAACGCTCGCGCCTGAGATTGACGGAGTTTGGGTTCGTATTCCAGTTTGGGCAGCTCCTGCCGGAGCTCTCGGCCGCCGACAATGTCAGCCTTCCGTTGCTCCTGGACGGGATCAACCGCCAGGAGGCCCTCCGTAGGTCTTCGGACCTCCTGGAGCAGCTCGGGCTGGGCGGCCTGAGTGCCAAGTTGCCTGGTGAACTGTCCGGTGGCCAGGCCCAGCGTGTGGCGGTTGCCCGTGCGCTGGTGACCTCCCCTGCCTTGTTGTTTGCGGACGAGCCTACCGGTGCCCTCGACTCACTGGCCTCGGAAGCTGTCCTGACCCTGATGCTGGAACTTGTGCGTCAGGCGGGAACCACGGTAGTGATGATTACCCATGATGCCCGCACCGCTGCTTACGCCGACCGGGAAGTCATCGTCCGCGACGGCGTCCTGGGTGCCGGCTACCGGGTGTCCCCGTGAATGCCGGAAAGATGCGACTGAACACAGGCTTGTTGCGCCTCGCGGTGCTTGGAAGCCGGTCCGCCTACGGCAGGCTTGCCGGAATCGCGGGAGGCGTCGCCGTCGGGGTTTGCCTGTTGTTATTGCTATGGGGTGGAGCAAACGGGCTGCAGGCACGGGACGATCGCGGCGCGTGGCTCCGCGAATCGGGTAGTCCCTCCGTCTCCGGGACCCTCGACGCTTCAGGGAGCGCAGCCCCCATACCTTTGACGCCGGATAGCGTGCTGATGCGTACCAGGGGCGCAGAGGTCTTCCGGGACAAACTCATCGAGCGGCGCGACTTCGCCGCCTTGCCGTCCACCACCATGGAAATTCCCGGGATCGGCAGGCCGCCTGAACCAGGAAGCTACTACGCATCGCCGGCCCTGCAGAGGCTTATTGAATCCACGCCCGGGGACCAGCTGGGCGACCGATTCGGTAAATTCGCCGGCATCATTGATGACTCGGCACTCCCGGGCCCGGACTCGCTGATGGTCATCACGGGTGCGCAGGAAGCTGAGCTTCGCCGAGGCGGTAGCGCCGCCATCGTGTCGGACTTTACCAGCAACCCCTACGGGGGCAGCGCGGCCAGCTACGTCACAGTATTGATGATCGGCGCCCTCGCGGTGTTCTTTCCGGTGCTGCTGTTGATCAGCATCGTCACTGGGCTGGGTGCCGCGCAGCGTCGGGAACGCTTTGCCACACTGAGGCTCATCGGAGCGTCAACACGCACGGTCTCACGGATAGCCGCCGCTGAGGTTATGATTCCCGGCCTTATCGGCGCGGTCGTGGGTGCGGGTTTGGCCGTCGTCTTGACCCCGTTGGCGGCGGAGGTACCGGTCAACGGCAGCAGGATGTTCGCCACGGACCTGCACACCGGGTGGACTGCTGCAGTGATGGTGGTGGCCATGGTGGTGGGAGCCTCAGCGCTGGTTGCCGCTTTAAGGACCGCCCGTGCCGACGTGGGGCCCTTGGGGGTGAACAGGACCGTGCACGACAAAGTCCCCACGGCCTGGCGCGCATTGCCGCTGCTTCTTGGCTTGCTCTTCATGGGATCGGCTGTGGTTATCATCCGTGTCCTGAAAATCCGGCTTCCCTGGCTTGAGTCGCCCTTGTTGGTAGTTGGCTTCATGGCCGTGTTGGCGGGGATCGTGGTGATCGGCCCCTGGATGACCAGGACCGTGAGCCGTGCCGGGTTGCGATACGCCGGGAGTGCAGCCGCGGTCATCGCGGCCAGCCGCATCCAGAGGACCCCGGTGGCGACTTTCCGTTCGGTCTCCGGTTTGGTTGTCGCCGTCTTCGTCGTGTCCGTGTTTGCCGGGGCATCCAGTATTGTCCAGTCGGACGAGGGTCCCGTGGCGCGGCCCGGTCTCCTTCAGCCCACGAGTCTGCAGGCGACGGTCCGTTCCGGGGATACAGAACGGCCGGGGGAGCTGCAGGCCTCTGTGGCGCGGACCGTCTCGGAGGCCACATCCAAGCCCGGCATCCGGAGTGCTGTTATCGGATACGGCCCCGCCGCGTTGTCTGAAGCCGGCGCTGGGTCCGAGCTCGTCTTCACCAGCAAGGACGCCTTGGAGTTGGGGTTCAAAGACATCCCTTCCTCCGGGGTCGTCGCTGTGGACGGGACCTTCCTCTACTTTTGGACCGCGCAACCGCTGTCGCTGAGACCGGCGCCGGCCGGAAGCCTCGAGGGTCTGGTCCCCGTGGTGGTGGTGCTCGGGACGGACGGCACGCCTGAGGCCATGGACCGCGCCCGGACAGTATTGGACAGCTCGGCCGCAACGGCCACACCAGCGAGTGCCACCCCCGATGTCCAACTGCAATCGTCCCGCCGCCTGATCCAGGGTTTGGCTGCGTTGGCATATCTGGGCATGTTCGTCGCGGTTGCCATCGCCGGGTTGTCCCTGGCTGTCGGGACCGCTGCGGCCATCATGGACCGCAAACGCGTCTTCGGCCTCATGCGGCTCATGGGGATGCCCGCTTCTGTGCTTCGGGGGATCATCACCCGTGAAGCTGTCGTCCCCCTTCTTAGTGTTTTGCTGCTCTCCGTGAGCCTCGGCTTCCTGACCGCTTGGCTCATGGTGACGGCCATCAACGACAACTATCAAGTGGCCTGGCCGGAACCCGGCTACTTCGTTGCTCTGGCGGTGAGCCTTGCCCTTTCCTGTTGCGCCGTAGCGGGAACCTTCGGCCTCATCCGTGGAAATGCGGCCATGACAGCCACCCGTTTTGAGTGATGCGCTTCCCGTTGGGCCCCGGCATTTCGACGGCGTGACTTGCGTTGGGCGCGCCGGCCTGGTCTACGCTTGTTCCGGCGCCGGCCTGGATGCGGCGCTGGACTGATTGCGGCGTGCTCGCACGCCGGCACCGTGGGTCGGGGGATCGACACGGTGAGCACCACGCCGTCCGCTTCAGCAGGTCCCTCGTTCCGGATAGACCACCGGTTGTGTCCGCAAGGATGTTCCGGTGCCCACAGCATGTGAAAGGGCCTTGCCATGAGCAACAACAACGGCGTACCCCAGCCTCCCTACAATCCGGACGGCGTACCGCAGCCACGCTACGACACGGGCAAAGAGCAGTACCGCCAGTACCAGCCCGGGCAAGCGCAGCCCATGTACCAGCCGGAAGCCCAGCAGCAAGGCCAGCCGCAGCCGGAGGGCCAGCAACGGCCGGAAGGCCAGCAACCGAGCCAGCCGCAGCCAGCCCAGCCGCAGGACGCGCCGACGCAGGCTTTTCCTGCACAGCACGATCCCACCCAGGCCTTCCCCTTGCAGCAGGCCCAGCACGGCAACCCCAACCAGCCGGGTTACCCGGGCCACCCTGGCAACCCCAACCAGCCCGGTTTCCCACCGCCCGGCGGCCCCTACCCGGGCCAGCCAACGGGACCCGGCCAGAACCCGGGTGACCACAACAAGAAGTCCCTGTTCCTGATCCTCGGCGGTGTCGCCGTCGTCGTGATCATTGCCCTGGTCGTGGCGTTCACCTGGTTGATTCCGTCCCTGACCAAGCCGACTGCCGTTGACTCGCCGTCGCCTTCGGTCACGTCCTCGGACGAGGCGTCGGATGCGGCCGCTGAGCCGTCTGCGGATCCGTCCGCCGAGGCTGAGCCTTCCGGTGACGCGTCGGCGTCCACCGACATCCCGGCCGGGGCCATCCCGCTGCCGTCAGCATGGGAGAACTTCGCGGGCCCCAGCAACGTTCCAGCGGACGGCGACCCGTTGTTCAGCAAATGGGTCACGGGCGAATCGTCCTTCCAGTACTTGGCCGAGTGGACCCACGACGAATCATTCGGCATCACCAAGGACCCCACCACGGGCGAAGAGATCCAGAAGAAGGCCCAAGGCACGGTGGAGACCGACGGCGACGGGATCGCGCTCGCCTATGCCTTCTTCGCTGAATCCGAGGAAGGCAAGTTCGGCAAGGATCCGGCGGAAATCAAGAAGGCCCTGGAAGATATCGAGGCCCGGTACAAGGGCATGACAGCCACTGAACTGCCGCAGAACCTGGTAGGCCACAAGTGCGCCTCGGACTTCAAGACCTCCATACCGGAGATCCGTGAGTTCCGTCGTGGCGCGGCTGTGGTTGTCGGATTCACCTGCACCAACGCCCGCGGCGAGGCCATCCAGGCAGTGAACCTGTTCTCCGTGACGCCATGGGGCACTCCGCAGATGCTCGGTGTCAGCGGACACAAGACCTACTGGGACGCGCACCCGGGTCTCTTCGAGCAGCTGGCCAACTCGTACCGCATCAACAAGTGGAAGATGGGCTAGGAACCCGTGCTCCAACGGGCCACGGGCTCAATCGGGCCACGGACCCAAGCGGGGAAACGGCAGGGCTAAAGTTGAGGGGTGACTGACCTTCCCCCCAACACAGCCCTGCCCGCCCCTGCCGCGTCCCCGGAGGGGACCACCGCAGAAGGCGAGGCCGAAGCGAAGGCGGAGGTCGGCGTCGGGCCCTGGGAAGGCGAGTGGCCGGTTGGCGAGCACTGGGATCCGGACCTCCTGCGTGACGGCGACCGGCGCAACGTGGTTGACCAGTACCGCTACTGGAAGCACGAAGCTATTGTCGCCGACCTCGATTCGAAGCGGCACGATTTCCACATCGCCATTGAGAACTGGCAGCACGACCTCAACATCGGCACCGTGGTGCGGACCGCCAACGCCTTCCTCGCCAAGGAGGTCCACATCATTGGCCGACGGCGGTGGAACCGTCGCGGGGCCATGGTCACCGACCGCTACCAGCACGTCCGCCACCACCCCACGGTTGAGGACTTCGTCCAGTGGGCCGAGGGGGAGGGGCTTGCCGTGATCGGCATCGACATCTTCCCGGATTCCGTACCGCTTGAAACGTACGATCTCCCGAAGAACTGCGTCCTGGTGTTCGGGCAGGAAGGCCCCGGCCTCACGCCTGAGGTGCACGATGCCGCCGTCGCAACCCTGTCCATTGAGCAGTTCGGCTCCACCCGGTCCATGAATGCGGCCTCCGCGGCGGCCATCGCCATGCACGCGTGGGTGCGCCGCCACGTGTTCCAACAGCCGGTCTCGTAGCTTCCCCGAGGTGGCACTTAATGACAGTCCCGGTGCGGCAAAGTCATAGGGTCGTTGCAACGCTCTGATTGATGGAGCGTTTTATGGTCAAGTTGTTCCCCAAGGCTGCGCGT
>NZ_JARDAN010000018.1:0-97468 GCF_040560085.1 Paenarthrobacter sp. CC6
CGCCCGTCCGAACGGCACTTGCCGGTGGACCGGTGGGTCAAGCCGCAGGAATTCGTGGACCTCCAGCACGAAGCCGAAGAAATCGGCTTCCTCGGCGTCATGTCCGGGCCGTTGGTGCGGTCCTCATACCGGGCCGGCCGCTTGTGGGCCACCGCGATGCGGAAGAAGGGCTGGGAAATCCCCGAAGCCCTGGCACACATCGAGTCCTCCGGCACCACCCGCCAGGAAGCCTCCACCATCCTCGCCGCCCACGGCTAGCCCAAAACGGCACAGAACCCAAACGGCACAGAAGTAACAGCAAGCAGTTCTGAAGGACCGGATGCCCCACGTAACGGCGTCCGGTCCTTCGACGTACATCACGTAGAATTAAGGCACTATGGCGAACTCCTCTGATTCCAGCAATTCGACCCCCTCGGCCGACGCACCCAAGCGTGGGCTGTTCCAGCGCAAGCCCAAGGAAGCCAAGGCCAAGAAGCCGAGCCAGCTGAAGCAGATCGCTGAAGTCTTCAAGATGACCCGGCGAAATGATCCCCAGGTTGTCTGGATCATGCTGCTGGCATTCCTCGCTGTGGTTGCCGTTGCCTTCCTTATCGGCTTCCTGTTGGAGAACTGGGTCACCGGCCTGATCATCGGTATCCCTTTGGGCCTTCTCGCAGCCGTCTTTATCCTTTCCCGCCGCGCGGAGAAAGCCGCCTTCGCGCAAATCGAGAACCAGCCCGGCGCCTCCGGTGCTGCATTGGGCACGCTTCGGCGCGGGTGGGTCACCCAGGATCAGCCGGTTGCTGTCAACCCCCGCACCCAGGATGCCGTCTTCATGGCGATCGGACGTCCCGGCGTCGTTCTCGTCAGCGAAGGACCCAGCCACCGCGTGAAGACGCTGGTGGATGCGGAGCGCAAGCGCCTTACGCGCATCCTCCCCAACGTCACCATCCACGTCCTGGAGTCAGGCCGCGGCGAGGGCCAGGTCCCCCTCAACAAACTTGCTAAGACCATGGGCAAGATGAAGAACGAACTGACCAAGGTTGAGGTCAACGCAGTTTCCAAGCGCATCAACTCCCTTGGCAACCGTCTCCCGATCCCCAAGGGCATCGACCCCTACAAAGCTCGTCCCGACCGCAAAGCCGCACGCGGCCGCTGATATTCCTGAACCAGGCACAAAACCGCCCCCGCCTCTGTGGGTAACAGAGGCGGGGGCGGTTTGTTTTTGTCGTTGGTCCGGGGACAACCGGCGGTCTTCACCGCCCGGCCCCGCGGAATCACATGCGGATAAGGATGGTGTTCATGGCTTTGTCGTGAAGACCGCGTTGGTCGGGATCGAAAACAACGGCCGGTATCACCAGGCACAGCAGGAGGGTTCGCACTACGGCGGCCAGCGGGCCTGCAGGACCGCCGCCCAAGCGGACCACATGAATACCGGCAATCCTGTGTCCCACGCTGTATCCCAACGTGCCGATCAGCAGGATCTGTTCCACGGCAAAAATGGCCAGCGTTGCCCACTGATTTCCGCCGAAGGCAAAGTTGCTGATGACCAAGGCGATGGTCCAGTCGATCACGATGCCGAGGATCCGGCGCCCGGCACGCGCCATGGAGCCAGGACCGGACTCGGGCAGGCCGAGCCTTTCACCAGGATATTTGGAGATGCCGGAAGTGTCCGGACCGCTCAACCAGGAGCCAATGTCTTTTCGATCTACCACCCTCCAAGCCTACCGCTGGAGGATGGTTGGGCATGCCGGGCGGAGGCCCCGGGACAGAGTCCGAACCGGCCGGGTGTTCGACCAGCGGACCCACGTGGACCTGGCACCGGAAAGCAGACTACCGTTTACACAACAGATGATTCTGTAACCTGCCGGAAACAATACTGACACCCCCGGGAAATCCCACCTCCCTATGGTGGTATGAGTTGCCAGCCACCATGGCAAGGGGACCTTTTTGTGTTTCCTGCGTCCTGGTCTGGGCTGCACCACGCGGCCTTCCGGGCCTGTTACTTGATATGCATAAGGAGCATAGATGTTCAAGACTGCGGACGAAGTCCTCAAGTTCATCAAAGACGAAGACGTCAAATTCGTCGATATCCGCTTCACCGACCTTCCTGGTGTCCAGCAGCACTTCAATGTGCCTGCCAAGAGCGTTGACCTGGACTTCTTCGTCCACGGCCAGCTCTTCGACGGATCCTCCATCCGCGGCTTCCAGGGCATTGCCGAGTCGGACATGCAGCTCATCCCGGATGTGACCTCGGCCTTCATCGACACTTTCCGCATCGAGAAGACCCTTGCCCTGAACTTCTCCATCGTGAACCCCCGCACGGGCGACCCTTACCACCGCGACCCCCGTGGCGTGGCCGAGAAGGCAGAGGCCTACCTGGCTTCCACCGGCATCGCCGACACCGCATTCTTCGCGCCGGAAGCCGAGTTCTTCGTCTTCGACAACATCCAGTACGAGTCTTCCCCGCAGGGCAGCTTCTACAAGATCGACTCTGAAGAAGCACACTGGAACACGGGCCGCAAGGAAGAAGGCGGTAACCTCGGTTACAAGACCCCCGTCAAGGGCGGTTACTTCCCGGTGTCCCCCACCGACAAGCAGGCTGACCTCCGCGACGCCATGTGCGTTGAGCTGGACAAGGCCGGCCTCGAGGTCGAGCGTTCCCACCACGAAGTTGGTTCTGCCGGCCAGGCGGAGATCAACTACAAGTTCACCACCCTGACCGCAGCTGCTGATGACCTGCAGAAGTTCAAGTACGTCATCAAGAACACCGCTGACGCCTGGGGCAAGTCCGTGACGTTCATGCCGAAGCCCGTCTTCGGCGACAACGGCTCCGGCATGCACTGCCACCAGTCGCTGTGGAGCAACGGCGATCCCCTGTTTTACGACGAGAAGGGCTACGCCGGACTCTCCGACACCGCCCGTTGGTACATCGGCGGCCTGCTCAAGCACTCCTCGGCAGTTCTGGCGTTCACCAACCCGACCGTCAACTCCTACCGCCGCCTGGTCAAGGGCTTCGAGGCTCCCGTGAACATGGTTTACTCGCAGGGCAACCGCTCTGCCGGTATCCGCATCCCGATCACGGGCACCAACCCGAAGGCCAAGCGCATCGAGTTCCGCGCTCCGGACCCCTCGTCCAACCCGTACCTGGCGTTCGCCGCACAGCTGATGGCCGGAATCGACGGCATCCGCAACCGCATCGAACCCCCGGCTCCCATCGACAAGGACCTCTACGAGCTCCCGGCCGAAGAAGCCAAGGACATCCCCAAGGCTCCGGGTTCCTTGGAAGAAGCCCTGGAGGCCCTGCGCGAGGACAACGAGTTCCTGCAGGCCGGCGGCGTCTTCACCCAGGACCTCATCGATACTTGGATTGACTACAAGTACGAAAACGAGATCCGCCCGCTGTCGCTCCGCCCGAACCCCTACGAGTTCGAGCTCTACTACGGCGTCTAAGCCCCTGGGCACATACTGAGAAGGCCAGCCCCATCCGCGAGGATGGGGCTGGCCTCTTTCAATGCGCAGGGATTACTGCCCAGGCTTCCCCTGTTCACGCTCCCTGATGTTCCGGGTGATCTCATCCAACTTCTCTTTCACGAAGCTTGCTGCCTCGGAAAGACCCTTTTCTGCGCTTCCCAAGGGATCGAGCTGGAGATAGACCTTGTGGTCGATCGACAGGTCGTATTCTTCCTTCAGATGCGTTCCGCCGCCGACTCCGTCGAGAGACAGATAGACGAGGGCCTCAGTCCGGGCGATGCCTGCGATGGTGCCGAAGACAACCGTGAAGTCATTTGGTTGAAAGCTAACCGATTGACCCACGTGGCGCCGGTCGAGTTCTCCGGCAGGAATTGCCCTTTCAGTGGGGCTTCCGTTGTATTCCATGGACGTTCCCTCCGATTCGAGATCAGTGACACGCCAAGTCTATAAGGTTGCTTAGTTTTATGTGCAACGCGTGACTCCGGCCGGCCAACGGCGATGCATACCGCGTCACAGGAAGGACTTGAACATCGTCCTCTGCGGTCCGGAATTGCCGCCCGAATAGCGCCCGGCGTCCACAAAGCCGGCCTTCTTGTAGGCGGCCAACCCTGCAGGGTTGCGCTCATTGACAGAAAGCACGACGCCGGACTGGCCGCCTCCCAGCCTCGCTGTCAGCTTGCGGGCTTCGGCCACGGCAGCGCGGGCAGCCCGGGTACCCAGACCACGCCCCTGGCTCCCGGCGTCGATAAGGAAACCCCTGAGCAGCCATGCCGAATCGTCATCTCCCCAGCCCGCCAGCGACGCCGCACCGGTCTGCAGTGTCAGCACCCCTACACCCACACCACCCGACTCAATGACAAAGGGCAGCCTGGACTCTTCCTCCAGAGCTATCAGCATCATGCGCAACGGATCCCCCACAAACTCCCGCTGCCCATCCGCTACGGACAGTTCAGCCACGGCGCCAAGCTGGATGGCACGGGCGTCGGCGTCGAGCATCTTCAGCGGAATCAACCACACATCGCCAACAGGATCTTGATCGATTCCGATTGAAAAAGCTTTTTCTGAGTCATCTTCACGCATTAAGTGCTTTCCTCCCGTTAGGGTTGTCTCAACAGTTTCCTACGGCAAAGGAACCCTCCGATGAGCCAGCCCAACGTCATCCTGATCTGCGTTGACGAATGGAGGGGCGACTGCCTGTCCTCGGACGGTCACCCTTATGTGGAGACACCCCACCTCGACGAACTCGCCAGGAACGGCGTCCGATTCTCCAAAGGCTATTCTGCTACGCCGTCGTGTGTGCCGGCCCGCGCAGCACTGTTCACCGGACAGTCCCAGGAGAGGCACGGCCGGGTTGGCTACAACGACGGCGTTCCTTTCCATGCGGTCCACCCGGTGACGGTACAGGAGGAGTTCAGAAAGGGCGGGTACCACACGCAGGCCATAGGCAAGATGCACGTGTGGCCCGAACGCTCCAGGCTCGGTTTCGACGACGTCATCCTCCACGATGGCTACCTCCACCACGCCCGCCGGGAGCACCAACAGCATTTCGCGATGTTTGATGACTATGTGCCATGGCTCCGCAGGCAACCCGGCATGGGCCCCGACGCCGAGTACTTCGACCACGGCGTCAACTGCAATTCCATTGTCGCCCGCCCGTGGGACAAGGCTGAAAGCCTGCACCCGTCACACTGGATCGGCACGCAAGCCATTGAATGGATGCACCGCCGCGACCCCGTGAAGCCCTTTTTCCTGTATCTGTCCTTCCACCGCCCCCATCCGCCGTACGATCCGCCGTCGTGGGCTTTCGAACAGTACCTCGGCATTCCCGCCTACGAAGCCGTGGAGGGCAACTGGGAACACCACTGGGACGCCCACCGGCAGGACAGCGACTACCAAGCAAGCTACGGCACCATTCCCGACCACGTTGTGCATAGAGCCAGAGCGGGGTACTACGGCCTGATGGCCCAGATTGATCTGCAGATCAACCGGATCAAAGAGTCGCTGGCAGACTTCGGTCTCGACCGGAATACCGTGATCGCTTTTACCAGTGACCACGGGGAGATGATGGGCGATCACCATATGTTCCGCAAGGCCGTGCCCTATGAGGGGTCGGCCCGGGTCCCGTTCATCATCGCCAATGCACCCACCGCGGAGCATGCCGTCCGCGGAGCCGTGGTGGACCACGTAGTGGAACTCAGGGACATCATGCCCACTCTGCTGGAACTCGCCGGACTCCCGATCCCCGATTCCGTGGACGGCAAGTCCCTGGCATCAATCATCCGTGGTGAAAACACTGACGCCGTTCGGGAGGTACTGCACGGCGAACACGTGTACTGGGGGCAAAACCTGCACTGGCTGACGGACGGCCGTTACAAGTACATATGGGGCTCGGGCGAAGGCACGGAGGAACTGTTCGACCTCGACGCCGATCCGCAGGAACGCAACAACCTCGCCGACGACGCAACCCATCAGGCGGAATTGACGATGTGGCGCCAACGCATGGTGGAGGCACTGACAGACCGCGAAGAAGGGTACGTCGTCGACGGCGAGCTGGTCACCGGGGTGCCGGTGGTGACGATGCTGCGGCACGCCCGGGAGCTGGCCGCCTCGGCCGCTGTCACGAGGTAACCCGTAATCCCTTTGGCCTTAGGTGGCGTAGAACATCTTCTCGAAAACCGCCCTGGCCCGACGACTCAGCCGGAGGTAGTCCTCCTCAAAATGCCCGGCGTTCCCGGGCGGGTAGCCGCACCAACGCGCAACAGCTTCAAGGTCCTTGCGCGAGGAAGGCAGGACATCGGAAGCACGCCCGGTCACGATCACATTGGCCGACCGGATGCGGCTGGCCAGACGCCAAGCATCCCGCAGCAGTGACGCGTCGTCCCTGCCGATGAACCCCAACTCCTCAGCGGCAGCCAGGGCCTCAAGGGTGGAGCTGGTCCGCAAAGCGGGATGCTTCCCGGCATGCTGCAACTGAAGCAGCTGCACCAGCCACTCGACGTCGCTCAGACCACCACGGCCAAGCTTGACGTGCCTGGCGGGATCCGCGCCCCGGGGCAGCCGTTCAGACTCTACCCGCGCCTTGATCCGCCGGATCTCACGAACATCCTGCTCCTGCAGTTCCTGCGGATACCGGATGGGATCGATCAGCTTAACGAAGTCTGCCGCCAACTCATCCGAACCAGCCATGGGACGGGCACGCAGCAGCGCCTGGGCTTCCCAGATCAAAGACCACCGGCGGTAATACTCCGCGTAGGAGTCCAAGGACCGCACCATCGCACCGTTCTTGCCTTCCGGCCGGAGGTCGGCGTCCACCATCAGCACCCGCTCTGCCATGATTGCCGGCTTGAGCGGCTGTGTGAGGAAGCCGGAGACCTTGGCGACGATCGCCGTCGCCTGTTCCTGCGCCTCGGCATCGCTGAAGCCAGGGCGGGCACGGTGCACGTACATCACATCCGCGTCCGAGCCGTAGCCGATCTCGCGGCCGCCCTGCCTCCCCATGGCAACCACAAGTACATCGGTTTTCAACGGGCCTGAGCCAGCCACTACGGCCTCGGCCACATGCAGGGCTCCCAGTACGGCAGCGCGGTCAGTCTCGGCCAAAGCCAAACCGACGGCGTCCTGGTCAAGGAGTCCGGCGCTGTCCGCAATGGCCGTCCTGAGGATCTCGCGTCGCCGGATCAACCGGATGAGCCTCATGGCGCTCTCAGGGTCAGGATGCCGGGACAGCTTGGATTGGATTTCCTGCCATTGGGCTTCGAAACGAACGGGGGCCAATTCCTTGTCGCTGCCCAGCCACGCCACAGACTCCGGTGATACTTCCAGGAGGTCCGAAATCAAACGGGAATTGGCCAGGACCTGGCATAGGCGTTCGGCGGCAGCCTGCGAATCACGGAGCAGACCCAGGTACCAGTGCGTGGTGCCAAGGGCTTCGCTGACCCGGCGGAACGCAAGCAGGCCGGCATCGGGGTCGACGCCCTCAGCAAGCCAACCCAGAAGGATCGGCAGCAACTGCCGTTGCAAAGCAGCGCGGCGGCTGACGCCCGCCGTCAAAGCTTCAATGTGTCGCAGAGCTCCCTGGGGATCCAGGTAGCCGAGAGCCGCCAGCCGGCCCTGGGCTGCCTCAGGACTGAGCTTTGCGTCTTCGCTGCTCAACTTCGCAGCAGTGTTGAGCAGCGGACGGTAGAAGATCCGCTCATGGAGTTCCCGCACGGACTTCTTGGTCTTTTGCCAGGCAGCCATGAGCTGGTCCGGATGGGGGCGCTCAAGGGAAAACGGACCCAGGACAGCTTTGGCCAGGAACCGCTGGGCATCCTCAGCCACAGGCATAAGGTGGGTGCGCCGCAGCTGGAACAGCTGGATCCGATGCTCCAGCAAGCGGAGGTACCGGTAAGCGCTGTCGAAGGCAGCGGCATCGGCACGCCCGATGTAGCCACCCGCCGAAAGTGCGGCGATGGCCGACGTCGTGTCTTTGCAGCGGAGGGATTCATCGGACTTGCCGTGTACCAACTGCAGCAACTGGACGGTGAACTCGACATCCCGCAGTCCGCCACGTCCCAGCTTGATCTGCCGCTGCTCCTCGGATGCGGGGATGTAGTCGGTCACCCTGCGGCGCATCGCCTGCACGGACTCCACAAAGCCCTCACGGCCGGCAGAAGACCAGACCAACGGCTCCACGGCCTTTTCATAGCGCTGGCCAAGTTCCCGGTCGCCGGCGATGGTCCGCGCCTTGAGCAGCGCCTGGAACTCCCAGCTTTCGGCCCACCGTGCGTAGTAGCTCAGGTGGGAAGGAAGGGTGCGTACAAGAGGGCCAGATTTTCCTTCCGGGCGGAGATTCGCATCCACTTCCCAGAGGCCCGGTTCGGGAGCAAAGGAGGAAATTGCCCGGGAAATACCCGAGGCCAGGGCAGTCCCGATGGTGGACGCCCGGGCATCCTCCAGCTCTTCGGACTCGATGACATAGATGACATCGACGTCCGAAATGTAGTTCAGCTCGCGGGCTCCGCATTTGCCCATTCCGATGACGGCCAGTCCGACGTCGGCGATGTCGTCAGCGTCGTAATGGCCTGCCGCTTCAGCCCGGGATACGGCAAGGGCGGCTTCGATCGCGGCACCGGCGAGGTCGGCCAGTTCAGCTCCGGCTGCAGGCATGAAGTCCTGGGGCGAAGCTGCACACAGGTCTTTGATGGCGAGCTCAGTCAGGCCCCGGCGGTACGCCGTCCGCAATGCGGCATAGGCGGGCTGCCCGGTGATGCCTGCCACGGGCCTGTGGGCGCCGGGCTCAGCCTTGACGGAACGAAGCAGTGTGGCGCGGAGCTCGTCGCTGGAAGCCTGCAGGGGCTCCGGACTGACAGGAGCATCAAAGACATCCAGGTGCTCAGGCCGGCGCATCAGGAACTCCCCCAGCGCCTCCGAGGCCCCCAGCAAACGGTACAGGGGCTCGCAGGTGTCCGGATCCGCCGCGGCCAGCTTCTTCAGGCCAGGATTCTTCTCAATGAGCCGGACCAGTGACTGCAGGGCTGTATCGGGACTGGCCGCCATGGAAAGGCCGGCAAACAGTGCGTCCTCGTCAATACCCTCAAGCTCGGGGGCAGCAAGGAAGCGCTCCCCCTTCTCAAGGTCGCTGAATCCGGCTGAGATGAGCCGTCGTGCAAGGCTCACTGGCCCTGCCTAAAGAATGCCGAGGTTGCGCTGCAGCTCATAGGGGGTGACCTGGAGCCTGTAATCCTGCCACTCCGCCCGCTTGTTGCGGAGGAAGTGCTCAAAAACCTGCTCGCCAAGGATTTCGGCCACCAGTTCGGATTCCTCCATTGCCCGGATGGCGTCGTGGAGGCTGGCTGGAAGAGGCGCGTGCCCCATCGCCTTGCGCTCCGCGGTGGTCAGTGACCATACGTCGTCCTCAGCGGCAGCGGGAAGCTCATAGCCCTCCTCGATGCCCTTCAGGCCCGCCCCGAGCAACACGGCGTAGGCCAGGTAAGGGTTGGTGGCGGAGTCGATGCCACGGTATTCGATCCGCGCAGACTGTCCCTTGCCGGGCTTGTAGAGCGGAACGCGGACCAGCGCAGACCGGTTGTTGTGTCCCCAGCTCAGGTAGCTCGGGGCCTCGCCGCCGCCCCAAAGCCGCTTGTAGGAGTTCACGAACTGGTTGGTGACAGCCGTGAATTCCGGAGCGTGCTTGAGGATGCCGGCAATGAACTGGCGTGCGGTCTTGGAGAGCTGGAACTCCGCACCGGCTTCGAAGAATGCGTTGGTGTCGCCCTCGAACAGCGAAAAGTGCGTGTGCATGCCGGAACCGGGGTGGTCGGTGAACGGCTTGGGCATGAACGTGGCGTAGGTACCCTGCTGGAGCGCAACTTCCTTGATGACGGTACGGAACGTCATGATGTTGTCCGCGGTCTGAAGCGCATCGGCGTAACGAAGGTCGATCTCGTTCTGCCCCGGGCCGCCCTCGTGGTGGCTGAACTCCACGGAGATGCCCACGGATTCGAGCATGGTGACCGCAGTACGGCGGAAGTCCTGTGCCACACCACCGGGAACGTGATCGAAGTAGCCGCCCTCGTCCACAGGTACCGGCGAGCCATCCGGGCCCAAGTCCTTGGACTTGAGCAGGTAGAACTCGATCTCAGGGTGGGTGTAGCAGGTGAAGCCCATGTCCGCGGCCTTTGCCAAGGTCCGCTTGAGGACGTTGCGGGGGTCCGCGGCCGACGGTTCGCCGTCCGGAGTCAGGATGTCGCAGAACATCCTTGAGGTTTGTTCGGTCTCACCACGCCAGGGCAGGATCTGGAAGGTGGAGGGATCCGGCTGCGCGAGCATGTCGGATTCGAACACACGCGCCAGGCCTTCGATCGCTGAGCCATCAAAGCCAAGGCCTTCTTCAAAGGCACCCTCGACTTCGGCGGGCGCAAGCGCCACCGATTTAAGGGAACCCACGACGTCGGTGAACCACAAGCGTACGAAGCGCACGTCACGCTCTTCGATTGTCCGCAGAACGAACTCTTGCTGGCGGTCCATAGGGCCTCTTTTCCGATTCGTTGTCCATGCCGCTGGTTTCAAGGGACAGAAGCCACGGCAGCTCAGCCTTCACTCTACTAAGAGTTCCCCCCTAAAGCCGCAGCAGTAGCTGCGTGTAACACACCGTTTACAAAAGGTGACGCTGGGCACACTGCTGGCAGCCGCCGTCGGCACCGCTTAGGCTCTATCCATGGCCCCGAGCAACCTTCCTGAGTCCACCACGCCCGCCGAAGTTTCCGCCCCTTACGGAAGCGGTCCCGGAACCGGTGCGCAGGCGCCATCAGCGACCGGCAGGAAGCCGGCCGGCCGGGTACGGATCCACCACCTCCAGCAAGCCAAGGACAACGGCGAACACTTCGCCATGCTGACCGCGTATGAGCAGTACGCGGCGGAGATCTTCGACCAAGCGGGAATCGAAGTGCTGCTTGTCGGCGATTCGGCTTCCAACAACGTCTTCGGCAACGAAACCAGCCTTCCCGTCACCGTGGATGAGCTTCTTCCCCTGACCCGGGCAGTGAGCCGCGCAGCCAAGCGGGCATTGGTCATTGCCGACCTGCCTTTCGGCAGTTATGAGGTCTCTCCCGGCCAGGCCGTGGCTACCGGTGTGCGCTTCCTGAAGGAAGGCCTTGCACACGCGGTGAAGATCGAGGGAACCGCGTACTACGCGGACACTGTCAAAGCGATGGTCCAGGCAGGCATCCCCGTCATGGCGCATATCGGCTTCACACCGCAAAGCGAACACTCCCTCGGCGGTTACCGCGTCCAGGGGCGTGGGGATGACGCGCAGCGGCTCGTGGACGACGCTGTGGCCCTCCAGGATGCCGGAGCGTTCAGCGTCCTGATGGAAATGGTCCCCGCGGAAACGGCTGCCATTGTGGACGCTGCGTTGCGCGTACCAACGGTGGGCATCGGAGCAGGCAAGAGCACCACAGGCCAGGTCCTCGTCTGGCAGGACATGGCCGGACTCCGGGGCGGCAAGATGGCCAAGTTCGTCAAGCAGTACGCAGACCTGCGCACAACCCTGACCGACGCAGCTGCCGCATTCGGCGAGGACGTCCGGTCCGGGCAGTTCCCCGGACCGGAACACTCCTTCTAGGCAGGCCTTGGCTAATCGTCGTCCTGGGCGTCCCAGGCGTCATTGCGGGCTTTGACCTTCTCCAATGCGTGCTCGGCTTCTTCCCTGGTTTTGTAGGGGCCAATCAGCTGGGTCCAATCGGACATGGCGTCCTCTTCGATCTCGTGCGTCTTGACGTTGTACCAGTACTCCGTCACGTCTCCTCCTCATCGCCGGGGCCGTTGAACGCGTAACGTTGGCGCGGCCACAGGAGCCTTGCCGTGCATTGTTACTTACGTCTCTTGCGTGCCTTATATGATCAATCTATGCCTTCTCTTGCTTCGACTGCACCCATTGGCGCCCTCACCCCGGGAACCATCAGCCCTGAACGCCCCGTCCCCGCATCGATTCCCCGGCCGGAGTACGTCGGCAAGAAGGCGCCTGCGAAGTTCACGGGCTCCGAAGTGAAGTCGCCGGAGACGGTTGAGAAGATCCGCGTAGCAGGCAGGATTGCCGCCCAGGCGATAGTAGAAGTAGGAAAGCACATCCAGCCGGGTGTCACTACCGACCAGCTGGACAAGATCGGCCACGAGTTCCTCCTGGATCACAACGCCTACCCGTCCACCCTGGGCTACCGGGGCTTCCCCAAGTCCCTCTGCTCCTCCCTCAACGAGGTGATTTGCCACGGCATCCCGGATTCCACCGTGGTCCAGGACGGCGACATTCTCAACATCGACATCACCGCCTTTATTGACGGTGTGCATGGGGATACCAACTACACTTTCCTGGTTGGCGACGTGGATGAAGAGTCCCGTCTGCTGGTTGAGCGTACGCAGGAGTCGCTCAACCGGGCCATCAAGGCCGTGGCCCCCGGCCGCGAAATCAACGTAATCGGCCGTGCCATCCAGTCCTACGCCAAGCGCTTCGGTTATGGTGTGGTCCGGGACTTCACAGGCCACGGCGTGGGTGAGGCCTTCCACACGGGCCTCATCATTCCGCATTACGACGCAGCCCCGGCATACAACACCGTGATCGAGGCGGGCATGGTGTTCACCATCGAGCCCATGCTTACCCTCGGCACCATCGAATGGGATATGTGGGCAGATGACTGGACAGTCGTCACCCGCGACCACAAACGAACGGCCCAGTTCGAACACACGCTGCTGGTCACTGAGACCGGCGCGGAAATCCTTACCCTTCCCTGAGCTCACCGGAAGGTCCAAGCAGCCCGGCCGGCTGTGCCTTGCCCATCCCCTCCTGCCATGATCGGAAATGCATTGTCCAAGAAGGATGAGAAAACCCACAAGAACGCGCCGCTGATCGGTATCGACATCGGCGGTACCGGCATCAAAGGCGGCATCGTCGACCTCAAGAAGGGGAAGCTGATCGGCGACCGCTTCCGGGTCCCCACACCGCAGCCTGCTACTCCGGAAGCGGTGGCCGATGTCGTAGCCGAGATTGTCGCGGAGCTGTCCAAGCGTCCCGAGGCCCCGGCAGCGGACTCCCCGGTGGGCGTCACTTTTCCCGGCATCATCCAGCACGGCGTCGTCCACTCCGCAGCAAATGTGGACAAGTCCTGGCTCGAAACCGACATAGACAAGAAGTTCACCGAGCGCCTCGGCCGTCCGGTTGAGGTCATCAACGACGCCGACGCAGCGGGCCTCGCGGAAGCACGCTACGGAGCCGGTGAAGGTGTCGATGGTACCGTCCTGGTGATCACCCTGGGAACGGGCATCGGGTCAGCATTCATCTTCAACGGCCAGCTGGTCCCCAACGCCGAGCTCGGCCACCTTGAGGTGGACGGACATGACGCCGAAACCAAAGCCTCCGCCGTGGCCCGCGAACGGGATGGCCTCAGCTGGGACGAGTACGGCGTGTTGCTCAACCGCTACCTCCAGCACGTGGAATTCCTGTTCTCCCCTGAGCTCTTCATCGTGGGCGGTGGCATCTCCAAGCGCTCGGACGAGTACTTCCCGCACCTGGACCTCCGTACCAGGATCGTGACTGCAAAGTTGAAGAACGACGCCGGCATCGTGGGCGCAGCCCTCGAAGTTGCCCTGCACCACAAACTCGCCAAGTAACCCTGACATGGCCGAGGCTACAGAAAGCCGCTCAGGCATCGCGATCGTCACCGGCGCAAGCCGCGGGATTGGTGCTGCCGTCGCCCAAGCAGCGGCCGTGGCGGGATACGGTGTCGTCGTCAATTACTCGTCTGACGCCGCGGGCGCGGATGCCGTGGTTAACAGCATCCGCGCCCGCGGCGGCGAGGCACACGCCGTCCGGGCAGACGTCAGCCAACCCGCCGACGTCGAGCGTTTGTTTGACGAAGCTGCGCGCCGCGGACCCGTGACTGCCGTTATCAACAACGCAGCCATCACGGGCGATCTGATCGGGCCGCTGGTGGACGTACCTGCCGGGACCGTGCAGCGGGTATGCGACGTTAACATCGCCGGCCTGATCTATATGTGCCAGGAAGCTGTCCGGAGGCTCTCGTTGGATTCCGGCGGACCCGGCGGTTCCATCATCAATATTTCGTCGACGGCCACCAAAGCCGGCTCTCCCGGAACCTGGGTCCACTACGCCGCAACCAAAGGCGCAGTGGACGTTCTGACCGTGGGCCTGGCTGCCGAGGTCGCCAAACAGGGAATCCGGGTTAACGCCGTAGCGCCCGGAAGCACGAACACCGGGTTGCATGCCGCAGCCGGAATGCCGGATCGTGTGGAAAGGCTCAATCCCACCATTCCCATGGGCCGCGGAGCCGAACCCGAGGAAATCGCGGCAGCTGTGACGTGGCTGATGTCCGATGACGCCGGATACATCACGGGTGCAGTGCTGCCAGTCTCCGGCGGCCGCTGATACGGCCATGCCTTGGTGCCGGTGGCGGCTGCGGCTTCCCCTCCGCTGCCGCCACCGGAGCTAGAGTTGGCTCGCCTCGGAGCCTTTGGGTTGCTTGCTGCCCGCTTTTGCGTGCGCTTCATGCTCGTGTCGGAGCAGCGAAATAGCGGATTCGAAGTCTTCTAATGATTCGAAGGCCTGGTACACACTGGCGAAGCGGAGGTAGGCAACCTCGTCCAATTTGCGGAGCGGTCCAAGGATGGCGAGCCCGACCTCGTGGGCATCAATCTCCGCCGCGCCGGATGAGCGGATGTTTTCTTCAACTTCCTGGGCAAGCATGGCGAGGTCGTCCTCGGTCACCGGCCGCCCCTGGCAGGCCTTGCGGACGCCACTGATGACCTTGATGCGGCTGAATGGTTCACCCACGCCGGAGCGTTTGATGACGGAGAGGCTGGTTGTCTCCACCGTGGTAAAGCGGCGGCCGCATTCCGGGCATTGCCGACGGCGGCGAATGGAAGAGCCGTCGTCCGCCATGCGGCTGTCGACAACACGGGAATCGGGATTCCGGCAGAACGGACAATACACGCTGGGCCTCCCCTGACAACTCCGGCACGGGCACCACCCGGCAAGCCGCCGGATGCGCAAAAGGTGCCGGAAGATTCACTTCCGGCACCAGTTTACGTAGGTACACACCGTAATGACAAGCTTGTAATTACTACATGTAGTGGTGGTGACCCTTATATGTAGTGGTTGACCTGCTATTCGAAGCGGATCCGCACCGCATCTCCGTGACCCGGCAGGTCCTCGGCACCGGACAGGCTCACGATGTGGCTGCTGACCTCCTTCAGGGCACCGCGGTCATAGTTGATGACCTGGACGGCCCGCAGGAAGGTGGTCACGTTCAGTCCGGAGGAGAACGCCGCCGTGCCGCTGGTGGGCAGGACGTGGTTGGATCCGGCGCAGTAGTCGCCGAGGCTGACAGGGCTGTAATCCCCCACGAAGATGGCCCCGGCGTTGTGGATGCGTCCGGCTACCGCTGCGGCATCCGCCGTCATGATTTCCAGGTGCTCCGCAGCGTAGGCGTTGCAGACTGCAATCCCCTGCTCAAGGTCATCCACGAGGACCACGCCGGACTGCGGGCCGGAGAGGGCCTCAAGAACACGGGCGCTGTGCTTGGTTGCCGCCGCCTGACGCGCCAGCTCACGCACGACGGCGTCAGCGAGTTCGGTCGAATCCGTCACCAGCACTGAGGCTGCTTTGGGATCGTGCTCTGCCTGGCTGATGAGGTCGGCCGCCACAAGCGGGGCTTGGGCAGTGGAGTCGGCGAGGATGGCGATCTCCGTAGTGCCGGCCTCCGAGTCAATACCCACCACGCCCTTGACCAGCCGCTTGGCCGTGGCCACGAAGATGTTGCCCGGGCCTGTCACGACGTCCACAGGTTCGATGGGCAGCTCGTCCCCCGAGCCCGGAATCCCGTAGGCGAAGGACACAATGGCCTGCGCACCGCCGATGGCGTAGACCTCATCAATGCCCAAAAGCTTGGCGGCCGCGAGAATAGTGGGGTGCGGAAGTCCGCCAAAATCCTTCTGCGGCGGTGAGGCCAGGGCGATGGATTCGACGCCGGCGGCCACCGCAGGAACGACGTTCATGATGACGGAGGACGCCAACGGAGCGAGTCCCCCGGGAACGTACAGCCCCACCCGGCCCACCGGAATCCAGTTCTGGCTGACGACTGCACCGTCCCCCAGCGAAACGTCCACGTTGCGGGGTCGCTGCCTGTCGGCAAACTGCCGAGCCCTGCTGATTGACTCTTCAAGGGCGGCCCGGACGTTGGGATCAAGCCCGGCGAGAGCCTGGGTCAGGGCCTCCGCGGAAACCCTTGGATGCGACTGCTCAACGCCGTCGAACGTGCGTGCCAGCTCGGCCAAGGCACTGAACCCGCGGCTGCGAACGGCGGCAATGATGTCCTGGACCTTCTGTTCCGCATCCGCCATGGTCTGATGGCGCGCCCTGGGAACAGCTCCGCGGAGTTCCGCCAGGGAGAGGCGACGACCCCGGAAGTCAATGCTCCGGAAGTTAAGGGCGGCTGGGGCGGAAGTATCGGAGGAAGTGGTCACCCCGCTATTTTACGGGCTTCTTGGAGAGAACCCCGAATAAAGACAGGACGAAGGTGACAAACGCCGTCGCACCGGTCCATAGCAGGAGGACAGCATAGGACCGGAGCGTGAACCCATAACCAGGGCCGAGGGCCGGGTTGGCTGGAGGACCCCATAGCTGGGCGGCCAGCAAGCCGGTCAGCCATGCGAGGAGTGCACCCGCCGCACCCCCGAGAAGCGCCAACACCAAACGCCGGGAGGCGCTGGCACCCTCGAGCTTGCCATCGAGCATGAGCCCGGCAGCGCACCCCGATACCAGCATCAAGGCCGCCAGGATCAGGTCACGCGGGAGCCACGACTCAGGGTTGTCAGGATTGGACAGCTCGGGATTGCCGGAGACGAGGTTGAGGCCGCCCGGAGCCAGCAACCACCAGAGAAGCCCCACAACGATTCCGGAAGCGGCCGGGACAACCAGCCAAAGGAAGTCCCGCGCCGGGCGGGAAGCGGTGGCCGGAGCCGGTTCGGAAGCAGCTTGGAGGTTCACACTGGGCTCGGTCATGCACTCACATTAACAAAGGTTCACGCTGGCTCCGCAAAATAGGGGAACCGCTGCGTGGGAGGAATACTCTGGGAGGAGAGCATAGGCCCACCCCCAGGAGAACACCACCGTGGCAAGCGAACCATCCGGCTTCGAACAGACTTTCAGGGAGATGTTCCGCAGGCACGCCGCCGGAGTCGCCATCATTACGGCCAACCTCAACGGCAAACCCTTTGGTTTCACCGCAACATCCGTGGCATCGCTGTCCGCCGAGCCGCCCCGTTTCACCTTCAACATGGCCAGGAGCTCCAGTTCCTGGCCCGCCGTCGCGAACGCGGAATATATCGGTGTCCATATGCTGGGGCTGGAGAACCAGGCGTTGGCCGACAGGTTCGCACGGACCCGCGACAGGTTCGACGGCGACCACTGGGAACCCGGCCCCCACGACGTTCCCATCCTCAAGGACGTCAGCGGCTGGCTGGTCGGCAAGATCCAGATGCGCTTGTCTTTTGAGAACAACGCAGTGGTTGTGGTCGAGGTCGTCGACGGCCAAGTGGGCGGGGAAGGGACCCCGCTGCTGTACCACGGCGGCGCTTACAGCAAGCCTGCGCCGCTCGACTACGAGATCTGACTACCGCGGGCCCGGCTGTCAGTTGTCCAGACAGGCCGGACCGAGCAGGACCTTGAGGTCTCCAAAGAGCGACGGACTGGGATTCACCCGAAGATGCACTGGCAATCCCATGACCTCCACCTTGGTATCACCCATCAGCTTCAACCGGACCTCCGAGTTCCCGCGGTGGGTGCGAAGGACGTCCCGGAGATCCGTTACCACTGCCTCCGTGGCCTTGAACGTGGGAATGGTGATCACGACGGGACCGTTGACGCTTTCGCTCAGGTCCGGCACCGATAGTTCCATGCAGTTCAATGTCACGGCGCCGTCATCCCGGCGCTGCAGGCGCCCCTTGACCACAACGATCAGGTCTTCGGCCAGCACAGAAGCAATGGGGCCGTAGACCTGGCCGAAGAACATGACCTCCATTGATGCACCGAGGTCCTCGATCTCCGCCCTGGCATAGGCATTGCCGCTGGCCTTGGCGATCCTGCGGCTCAGGGAGGTGATCATGCCTGCAATGGTGACAATGGCGCCGTCGTGTGGTCCGTCCTCGGCGATGATCGACGCAATGGTCTGCTCGGCGTGCTGGCTCAGGACACCCTCCAACCCCTGCAGGGGGTGGTCTGAAACGTACAGTCCCAACATGTCGCGCTCGAAGGAGAGTTTGTCCTTCTTTTCCCATTCAGGGAGATCGGGAATTTCCGTGGTCAGCGAAGCTTCCGGTTCCTGGTCTTCGAACCCGGCGAAGAGGTCGAACTGGCCAATGGCCTCGTTTCGCTTGAGCGTGATCACCGAATCAATGGCTTCTTCGTGGATCATCGCCAGCGCCCTGCGATGGTGGCCAAGGGAATCGAAGGCGCCCGCCTTGATCAGCGATTCAATGGTGCGCTTGTTGCACACCACCGCCGGGACCTTGAGGAGGAAGTCCTTGAAGGACGTGTAGTTTCCCTCCGTTGCCCGGGTGGACACCATCGCGTCCACCACGTTGACACCAACGTTGCGGATGGCTCCCATGCCGAAACGGATGTCCTGGCCCACCGGGGTGAAGTTCAGCGACGATTCGTTGACGTCCGGCGGAAGCACCGTGATGCCCATGCGCCGGCACTCATTGAGGTAGATCGCGGACTTGTCCTTGTCATCACCCACCGAGGTCAGCAGTGCGGCCATGTACTCCGGTGCATAGTGCGCCTTCAAGTAGGCAGTCCAGTACGAAATAACCCCGTACGCGGCCGAGTGCGCCTTGTTGAAGGCGTAGTCGGAGAACGGAAGCAGGATGTCCCAGAGGGTTTTGACCGCGGCCATGGAGTAGCCGTTGTCCTGCATGCCTTGGGAGAACCCGGCGAACTGCTTGTCCAGTTCGGATTTCTTCTTCTTGCCCATCGCGCGGCGAAGGATATCTGCCTGGCCAAGCGAGTAACCGGCCAGTTTCTGGGCGACGGCCATGACTTGCTCTTGGTAGACGATCAGGCCGAAGGTGCCACCAAGGATCTCCTTGAGCGGCTCTTCCAGCTCCGGATGGATGGGAATGACTTCCTGGATGCCGTTCTTCCGCAAGGCATAGTCCGTGTGGGCGTTGGCGCCCATGGGACCCGGCCGGTACAGGGCCAGGACAGCGGAGATGTCTTCGAAGTTGTCAGGCTTCATGAGCTTGAGCAGCGACCGCATGGGTCCGCCGTCGAGCTGGAACACGCCCAGGGTGTCGCCGCGGGCCAGAAGCTCATACGACGCGGCGTCGTCCAGCGCAAGGTTTTCGAGATCCAGGTCCACGCCACGGTTCATCTTGATGTTTTCCAGGGCGTCCGAAATGATCGTGAGGTTTCGGAGGCCCAGGAAGTCCATCTTGATCAGGCCGAGGCCTTCAGAGGTGGGGTAGTCGAACTGGGTGATGACCTGGCCGTCCTGGAACCGCCGCATGATCGGAATAACGTCGATGATGGGGTCCGAGGACATGATGACGCCGGCGGCGTGTACACCCCATTGGCGCTTCAGGCCCTCAATGCCCAGCGCCGTCTCGAAGACCTTGGCCGCCTCCGGGTCGGTGGCAATGAGCTGCCGGAAGTCCCCGGCCTCGCTGTAGCGCTTGGACTCCGGATTCTGGATGTCCGCGAGGGGAATGTCCTTGGCCATGACGGCCGGCGGCAGGGCCTTGGTCAGTTGCTCGCCCATGCTGAACGGATAGCCCAGCACGCGGGAGGAGTCCTTGAGCGCCTGCTTGGTCTTGATGGTTCCGTACGTCACGATCATCGCCACGCGCTCGTCGCCGTACTTCTTGGTGACGTAGTCGATCACTTCCGAACGGCGACGATCATCGAAGTCGACGTCGAAGTCAGGCATGGAAACGCGGTCCGGGTTGAGGAAGCGTTCGAAGATCAGACCGTGCTGGAGGGGGTCGAGGTCGGTGATGCGCATGGCGTAGGCAACCATGGAACCGGCACCGGAACCACGTCCGGGACCCACCCGGATGCCGTTGTTCTTGGCCCAGTTGATGAAGTCGGCCACCACGAGGAAGTACCCGGGGAAACCCATGGAGGTGATGACGCCAAGCTCGTAATCGGCTTGTTTGCGGACCTTGTCCGGGATGCCCTGGGGGTAGCGGTACTTCAGGCCGGCGTCGACTTCCTTCACCAGCCACGAGGTCTCGTCTTCGCCTGGCGGGCAGGGGAAGCGGGGCATGTAGTTGGCACCGGTATTGAAGGAAACTTCGCAGCGCTCGGCGATCAGGAGCGTGTTGTCGCAGGCTTCCGGATGGTCACGGAACAGCTCCCGCATTTCCTGCGGTGATTTCAGGTAGTAGCCACTGCCGGAGAAGGCGAAGCGGGACCCGCCGTTGTCGTAGGTTGGCTCGAGCAGAGTGGAACCGGACTGGATGGCCAACAGGGCTTCGTGCGCCTTGGCATCGTGTTCGTGTGTGTAGTGGAGATCGTTGGTGGCCACCAACGGCAGGTTGAGCTCCTTGGCCAGGCGGAGCAGGTCGCCGGTGACGCGCCGCTCAATGTCCAGACCGTGGTCCATCAACTCGCAGAAGTAGTTTTCCGCGCCGAAGATGTCGCGGAACTCGGCTGCGGCTTCCACGGCCTCGCGGTAGAGTCCCAGGCGGAGCTTCGTTTGGACTTCTCCGGAGGGGCAGCCCGTGGTGGCAATGAGGCCTTCGGAATAGGTGTTGAGTAGTTCACGGTCCAGGCGCGGCCACTTACCGAAAACAGAATCCAACGACGCAATCGACGAGGCCCGGAACAGGTTCCGCATGCCCACGTTGTTGTAGCTCAGCAGGGTCATGTGGGTGTAGGAGCCACCGCCGGAAACGTCATCTTTACGCTGGCTCTCATCGCCCCAACGGACCCGCTCTTTGTCACCGCGGGCCGTTCCCGGGGTCACATAGGCTTCGACGCCGATGATCGGCTTGATGCCTTTATCCGTCGCCTTGCGCCAGAAGTCGAAGGCGCCAAACAAATAGCCATGGTCTGTGGTTGCGAGGGCCGGCATGCCCAGGCGCTCAGTTTCGTCGAACAACTCCCCCAGCCGTGCCGCTCCATCCAGCATGGAGTATTCGGTGTGGGTGTGAAGGTGGACGAACGAATCATTGCTGGAAGTCACCACGACAGTCTACCGTCCCGGGTCGGGGAGGAAACGGACCGCAACGGCACCGGACTTCAGGTCAATGGAATCAGGCCGAACCTGTTTCCAACAGATCCAAGGCGTACTGGAGGTCCGCCGGATAATCGCTGGCAACTTCCACCCATTCGCCGGTGCGGGGGTGCGTGAAGCCGAGCTGGCGGGCGTGCAGCCACTGCCTGGTCAGCCCCAGCGTTGCCGCAAGACGGGGATCGGCACCATAGGTGAGATCTCCGGCACACGGGTGGCGCAGCGCCGAGAAGTGGACACGGATCTGGTGCGTCCGTCCGGTCTCCAGATGGACTTCCACCAGGGTCGCCTTGCCGAAGGCTTCCAGGACCTCGTAGTGGGTAACGGACGGACGACCGTCCTCGATGACGGCGAAGCGCCAGTCGTGGCCCGGGTGCCGGCCGATCGGTGCATCAATGGTTCCGACCAAGGGATCGGGCAGCCCTTGGACAACGGCATGGTAAACCTTGTCCACGGTGCGCTCCTTGAAAGCCCGCTTGAGCACCGTGTACGCATGCTCGGTCTTGGCTACGACCATGACACCGGACGTGCCAACGTCGAGCCTGTGGACGATGCCGGCGCGCTCCGGCGCTCCGGACGTGGAAATCCTGTACCCCGCCCCGGCGAGACCGCCAACCACTGTGGGTCCAACCCACCCGGGAGACGGATGCGCCGCAACCCCCACAGGCTTGTCGATGACAACGAAGTCTTCGTCATCCAGCAGGATTTTCAGGCCTTCCACAACTTCCTCCACCACTTCAAGGGGGTCACGCCGGTCGGGAACCGTGACGTCCAGCACCGCACCGGCCACAAGCTTTGCCGACTTCCCCAAGGGCGCACCGGCGCTCGTAACGTTCCCTTCGGCGATCAACAGGGCCGCGGCCGAGCGGGATATGTCCAGCAGCTGGGCCAGTCCGGCATCCGCGCGGACGCCGGCCAGATGGTCAGGTACAACCACAGCGTCACTCACCGGCGGGGCCTCCGCCGGCCGGCTTGGCGTCCTTGGAAGACTTCGCGGCGGCGACATGGCGCTTGCCGTCCATGCCAATACCCCGCAAGGTCAGCAAACAGATGATGACGACGCCGGACACCACCGCGGAGTCAGCGATGTTGAAGATGGCGAAATTCGGCAGCTGGATGAAATCGACCACGTGACCCATGGCGAACGAAGGCTCCCGGAACAAGCGGTCCGTCAGGTTGCCCAGTGCTCCTCCCAGGAGAAGGCCCAAGGAGAGCGCCCACCATGCAGAGCCCAGGCGACGAAGCTGGAACAGGATGGCCACCGATACCGCCGCCATAATGATCGTGAAAATCCACGTCACATTCTCGCCAATGGAGAACGCGGCCCCGGAGTTCCTGATGAAGTACCAGTGCAGCAACGGAGGCAGGACCGGAATGCGCTCCCCCTCGGTCATGGTGCTCGTAACCCAGAGCTTGGTGAGCTGGTCAAACGCGTAAGCGAACGCAGCGAAGCCGGCAAAAAGCCACAGCATGGCCGGACGCCACTTACGTTGCACGGTGGGTGCCGGCTGTGAGGCGTCGTCAGTTAGGTCGTCGGTCATAGTGCTTTCATTCGGGAGGCGTGGCGGTCTGTTATTGGTCTTTAACAGCAAAGGCCGGTGGCCGAGGAGTCCTCAGCCACCGGCTTTTAGAATACTTGCTAAACGTCTGCGGTTGCTTCGCCGACCTCGGGGGCAGCAACGGAACCACGGGCATCGAGATCGCGCAGCTGGCCTTCGATGTAAGCCTTCAGGCGTGAACGGTAGTCACGCTCGAAGCCACGGAGCTGCTCAACCTTGCGCTCCAGGACGGAACGCTGCTGCTCGAGTGCACCAAGGATCTTGCGGGACTTTTCCTGGGCATCGTTCACGAGGCTGGAAGCCTCGATCTGAGCCTCGGCAATGATCTTTTCCTTCTGCTGCGCACCGTCGGAGACGTGCTTGTCGTGCATCTGCTGCGCCATGGCGAGCAGGCCTGCAGCGGATTCAGCGGAGGGGGTAACGCTGTTGCTGGCGGCCGGGGCCTTGGCAGCGGCGGCAGCCTGCTCAGCTTCCTTCTTCTTGGCAGCTTCGGCGGCCTTCGCTTCAGCCTCGGCCTTCGCCTCGGCTTCCTTGTCGACCTTGACGGGAGCCGGAACCTTCTCGACGACCGGAGCCGCAGCAGTTGCAGCGGGCACAGCCGAACCAGCCTCGCCGAGCTTCTTGCGGAGCTCGTCATTTTCCTGGTTCAAGCGGCGCAGTTCCACCACGATCTCGTCCAGGAAGTCATCGACCTCGTCCTGGTCGTAGCCTTCGCGGAACTTGGTCGGCTGAAAGCGCTTGTTGACAACGTCTTCTGGCGTCAAAGCCATCTGGTCACCTCGTTGGTCTAGTTAGTCAGTAGGCCTTCCGGCCGTTCAAAACTACGGTACCTAAATAACATCTTGTTCCTCCAATTCAACACCATCGTGTTGATTTGGAGAATTTGCGGCCTGTGAACCATCGGTGGTCCAGGTTCCGCGGGCAATCAGGCCAGGCTGAAGGTCACTGCCATGGCGATGCTCACGGCAATGATCAGGATCAGGAAGCCCAAATCCAGGGATATTCCACCCAGCTGCAATGGCGGTATCAGTCGACGAAGCCTTCCCAGGGGAGGATCCGTGACGGAGTAGACCACATGTGCTGTAACCAATGCCACACCCCTGGGGCGCCACTGGCGCGCAAACATCTGCACCCATTCAAAGACCAGGCGGATGATCAGCGTGATGAAGAACAGAAACAACACAATATGGATAAGGCCGAAAACAATGCCCACGAGTTAGCTCAGATCTCCCACTTGTTCCGGAATGCGGATCGGTCCCTACTATTGCAACACAGATGCCAGGCAGGTTGACCCGCCTGGCATCCGCGAAAAGACTGTTGTCAGCTCTGATTGAAGAAGCTGGCCTGCGTTTCGCTGGCCTTCTTGTCATCTCCGATGACTTCAACGTACGACGGCGACAACAGGAAGACCTTGTTGGTAACCCGCTCGATACTGCCGTGCAGGCCGAAGACCAGGCCGGCGGAGAAGTCCACCAGGCGCTTGGCGTCCGCTTCACCCATGTCGGTGACGTTCATGATGACCGGAATGCCATCCCTGAAACTTTCACCGATGACCTTGGCATCGTTGTAGGAGCGGGGATGAACGGTGGTGATCTGCCTCAAGCCAGAGGCATCTTCGCGGCTGGACGCCGCACGCTTAATTGGTGTCACGGGTGCGCGGTATTCCTCTTCGACCTCAACAGGGGGCATTTCACGGACAACTTCCCGGACGGGAGCGGGCGCGCGTCGCTCTTCCCGATCCTGTGTCTGGGGGCGTTCTTCGTCGTGGTGCGCGGCGACGGACTGCTCAGATTCGTAGTGTTCATCGCCGTCGGCGAGCCCAAGATAGATCATTGTCTTGCGCAGAGCGCCAGCCATGGTGCACTCCTATCATTTCTGCAGTAGGCGGGCCGCCATGACTTGACATATTGGAACCCCGGCCCGTCATTCCAATACTTTGACGCTACCCCACGGCCGGACGTGAACCGAGAATATCGGAGCCAATTCTCAGGTGTGTCGCCCCGAACTTCACAGCGGCCTCCAGGTCCTGGCTCATGCCGGCGGAAATCGCCGTCGCGGACGGATGGTCGGCACGCAGTGCGGCAGAAATGCCAGCCAGGTTCGCGAACGCTTCTTCGGGGTCCGCGCCGAGTGGCGCGACCGCCATGAGCCCGCACAAACGCAGGCCGGCCGCAGACTCGATCCGGGCGGCGAGGTCCCCGACCATTGCCGGAGCGGCACCGCCCCGGTGGGTACCGGCGTCGTTCTCCAAGCTGACCTGGATGAAGCAATCAAGGTCTGCCCTGCCCGTGGCGTCCTGCTCACGGGCGACAGCCTTTGCCAGGGCATCAACCAGTTGGGGCCTGTCGATCGATTGGACCGAAGACGCATATTTGGCCACGGATTTGGCCTTGTTGCTTTGAAGCTGGCCGATGAAATGCCAGCGGATGTCCAGTTCAGTAAGCCCGGCAGCCTTTGCGGCGGCCTCCTGATCGCGGTTTTCGCCAACATCGGCGATCCCGAGGGCGGCCAACCTGCGGACATCGTCCGCGGGATGGAACTTGGTCACGACGATCAGCCGGGGAGTGTCGGAGCGGGCGGCGGCAACAGTAGCGGCCTTGATCCGGTGACTTACAGCATCGAGACGCTCCGCAAGTTCCGCAGAACGCGCGTCAGCGTGCCGCGGGGCGTCGCCGTTGCCTGGGCTAGTCATGCGTCCACACCAATCCTGCGAATCGACCGGCACGGGAGTCCCGCCGGTATGAAAACAGCGAGTCGCTCTCCAACGTGCACTCCCCCAGGTACTCCACGGCAACGCCGGCAGCGTCCAACTGGGCCCGGACACCCGCAGGCAGGTCCAGGGAAGGAGTTCCCCACGATGTGGAAGACCACGTCGCAGGAACCTTTTCCGCGACCTCGGACCGCAACTGCTCCGGGACCTCATAGCAGTTTCCGCAAATTGAAGGACCCACCCATGCCTGGATATCCAGTGCACCCCGGTGCCGCATTTCGGCCACCGTGAAAGAAACGATTCCGGAGGCAACACCTGGGCGACCGGCGTGGGCCACGGCGATAACGGGGCGATCTCCGGAGTCGATCCCTACCAGAACCACCGGTACGCAATCGGCGACCATGACTGCCAACGGTTGGGGCGCACCGTTGGGCAATACGGCCGCAGACACCATGGCATCGGCGGTGGGCCCGGAACCGTGCGAAGCGATGAACTCCACATGTTTTCCATGCACTTGGTCCATGAATTGGAATCGCCTGGAGCCCAACCCTGCCGACTGCTCCAGCCCGCTACGGCGGAGCTGCACGTCGCCGGGATTGTCCCCCACGTGGAGGGCCAGGTTCCCGGCGCCCGTATCAGTGAATGCTACGGAGACGCCGGGCCGGACCTCATCGCGCCACAAAAACACCAAGTACTTCTTCTCCGAACGGGGCTTACTTCAGGAAGTCAGGAACATCGAGATCGTCCGAGCGACTGCCCGAAAGATCGGGCTCCACCACTGCGGGGAGGTCGACGTCGAAGCCTGAGTCCGCGGGCAACGCGGCAGGACGCTGCTGGCCCCAGTTGCTCAAGCCGGCGGCGCCGATGCCAGCCGTTGCGTGCTGCGGAGCCGCAGCGTTCGACGGCGCGCTGGACGGCGCCGCAGGGCGGTCGGCCGGTACGGGGTTCTGGGCCGGACGGGACTGGTCCATGGAAGGCGAAGTGGCCTTGACGTCGTCAAAGCCTGCAGCGATGACAGTTACGCGTGCTTCGTCGCCAAGGGCGTCGTCGATAACAGCACCGAAGATGATGTTGGCCTCAGGGTGGGCAACTTCCTGGACAAGGCGGGCTGCCTCGTTGATTTCGAAGAGGCCGAGGTCCGAGCCGCCCTGGATGGAGAGCAGAACACCATGCGCACCATCGATGGAAGCCTCCAGGAGCGGCGAGGCAATGGCAAGTTCCGCTGCCTTGACCGCGCGGTCCTCGCCGCGGGCCGAGCCAATGCCCATCAGGGCCGAGCCGGCACCCTGCATGACCGACTTGACGTCGGCGAAGTCCAGGTTGATGAGGCCGGGGGTGGTGATGAGGTCCGTGATGCCCTGGACACCTGAGAGGAGCACCTGGTCCGCGGAACGGAAGGCGTCAAGGACAGAGACATTGCGGTCGCTGATGGACAGGAGGCGATCGTTGGGGATCACGATCAAAGTGTCGACTTCATCGCGGAGGGCGTCGATTCCGGCCTCGGCAGAACCTGCACGGCGACGGCCCTCGAACGTGAACGGACGGGTGACCACACCAATGGTCAGCGCGCCCAGGGAGCGGGCGATGCGCGCAACAACAGGGGCGCCACCGGTTCCGGTGCCACCGCCCTCGCCGGCGGTTACGAAGACCATGTCAGCGCCGCGGAGAACTTCTTCGATCTCATCAGCGTGGTCCTCGGCGGCCTGCTTGCCGACCTCAGGGTTTGCGCCGGCGCCAAGGCCGCGCGTCAGCTCGCGGCCGACGTCAAGCTTGACATCGGCGTCGCTCATGAGCAGCGCCTGCGCGTCAGTATTGATGGCGATGAACTCGACTCCCCGAAGGCCGACCTCGATCATGCGGTTGACTGCGTTCACGCCACCGCCGCCGATGCCGACGACCTTGATGACGGCCAGGTAATTCTGCGGTGCTGCCACGTTTCGTGCCCCTTGCTTGTGTCCTATAGCGAAACTGATCGAGTCCAACTTGAATCCTTGGACCTTAACCCTCTAGTTGAAGGTTATAGTTATGTCAAGTAACTCTACTGCGACGGTATTTCCTATGGTTCGCACATGCAATGACCGCTTGCGCGTGTCGTGGGAATGTCGCAAATTAAGGGCTACCGGCGGCAGTGGATTTACATCGTCAAAGCTGCCTATTTGGTGAATGGATGCCGTGGAACACTGACGTCATAGACGCTGACGGGAACCTTCGGATCGGCAGGCATCTTGAGCAGTGCCTCAAGTGCCTTCGCCTTCAGCTCCCTGTCCTCGGCATTGCCCCACACTACAGTCTTTCCGTCCACGAGTTTGAGTTCCACGGCGTCGACCGAAGCCGCAGACGCCGTCGACATCCGGGCCCGGACATCCGCAGGCAAGGTATCCAGGACCGCGGCGATCGCCTTGAACAATTCCGTATTGGTCGATCCGGCACCAGCATCGATCAACGGCAGTGCCACGGCAGAGGGATCCTGCGTCGCACCCACTTGGACCCCATCAACGTCAACCATGATGTAGGAATCGCCCTGCTTCAACAGCGCCACCGGAACACGCTCATTGATGTGCACCAACAGCCCCGACGGCGGCCGGGCCTCCATGGTTGCCGATCGGACCTGGACCAGGGGTTTGAGGAGCTCATTGATGTCCTGCTCAGTGACCTGCGGCAGCGGCTTGCCCTCGAGGCCGGACAACGCCTTCTGCACGGCGTCGGGCGTCAGCAGGGTGGTGCCGTCAACCGTGATGGTCCGTACTGCCAATACCGGCGAGAAGATGGCCCCGGCAATAAGCACGGCAATAAATGCGGTCACCACGGAAACCGTCCACCACACGATGCGGCGTTGGCGCCTGCGCTTGGGTTCGGGGAACGCAATGATGTTGTCCCCGGATGACGCAGCAGACTTGGTTGCCGTCGCGCCTGCCTTCCCGCCGGACTTCCCGGCAGGTTTTCCGGGGGCTTTGTCAGCAGTCTTCTCAGGCAACTTGCGACCGGCTTTATCTGCCGGTTTCACGTCAGGTTCAAGATCCCGTTGCGCACTGATGATGGCGCCGGAGTCATGGCCCCCGGGCTTGGCCGAACGGCCCGCCGCAGGTTCCGGTTGGCGGGCAGCCGGCTTGAACGTGGGCTTCCGGGTGCTAGCCACCCAACGCCTCCACAATGGCGGGACCATAGGCTGTAACGTCCCCGGCCCCCACCGTGATCACCACGTCGCCCTCCGTTGCAACCGCCGCAATGGCGTCCACGGCCTCGGCCCCGGTCACCAGGCGCCCATTCGACAGCCGGTCGGATATCAGCGAACTGGTCACGCCGGGAATCGGGTCCTCGCGCGCCGGATAAATATCCAGGACCAGCGCTGTATCTGCCGCCCCGAGTGCCGAGGCAAACTCCCCGGCGAATTCCCGCGTGCGCGAGAAGAGGTGCGGCTGGAAGAGAACGTGGACTTTGTGGCCGCCGGCTACCGAACGGGCAGCAGACAGGGCGGCACGGACTTCCGTGGGGTGGTGTGCGTAGTCGTCGTAGACCCGCACGCTCCTCCCCTGCCCCTTCAGCTCGAACCGGCGCGAGGCTCCAGTGAAGTGTCCCAGCGCTGCCGCGGCAGCCGCAGGGGCCACCCCCAGTTCAAGCGCGACGGCGAAGGCAGCCGCCGCGTTAAGCGCGTTGTGGCGTCCGGGTACCTGGAGTTCGAGGCGGTGAATGTCGTTGCCAAGACCCACCGACACCTCTCCGGGTCCACCATCGTGGAGCCTGACGTCGGCGTCGGGTGACGTTCCGTACGTCAAGACCCGGGTGCTTTCCTTGGCCGCTGTTCGTTCGGCGAGTGCCAGCGCTCCGGGGTCGTCGGCGCACGCCAGCAGTACGCCGTCGGCGGGCAGCAGCGCTGCGAACGCGTCGAAGGAAGCAAAGACAGCTTCGGGTGTGCCGTAGTGGTCCAAATGGTCCGCTTCGACATTCGTCACGACGGAGATGAGCGGCTGGTAGTTCAGGAATGAGCCGTCTGATTCGTCCGCCTCGGCCACGAAAATATCCGAGGAGCCATGGGCTGCATTGACCCCAAGCGCGGGAACGTTCGCCCCAATGGCGAAGGACGGGTCCAGGCCGGCTTCCTTGAGCAGGACTGCAACCATGGAAGTTGTGGTGGACTTCCCGTGCGTACCGGCTACCGTGACCACCCGGTGTCCCGCCATGGTGGCCGCCAGGCCTTCTGAGCGGTGCAGGACAGGCAGCCCGGCACTTCGTGCCGCCACGAGTTCAGGATTGTCGGCCCGGATGGCTGATCCAGCGACGATGGTCTGGGCGTCACCCAGGTTTGCCGCGTCGTATCCGAAGGCGATGCGTGCTCCGGCAGCAGCCAGATCCTGCATGACCGGCAGATCCTTGGCGTCGCTGCCGCTTACGGTAACTCCACGGGCAACCATGATGCGTGCAACGGCGGACATGCCGACACCGCCGATACCAATGAAGTGGACCCGGCCGAGGGTCTCAAGGGGTGCGATGCTGGTGGTCATGCGGATACCGCTTCCAGGACGAGATCAGCCATGCGCTGATCGGCGTTTCTAATACCAAGGGCCTCGGATTTCCGGGCCATGTCGTTCAGTCGTTCGCGGTCCGAGAGCAGGGGAATGAGCTCGCGTTCCAGCCACTGCGGGTCAAGGTCCTGGTCCGCGACCAACAACGCACCGCCGGCTTCCACCAAGGGAGCCGCGTTCAGGGCCTGCTCCCCGTTTCCGATCGGCAACGGCACAAAGACCGCCGGCACGCCGACTGCTGCCACTTCGCTGACCGTTCCGGCTCCCGCGCGGGCCAGCAGGACGTCAGCAGCAGCGTAGACGTTCTCCATCCCGTCCACGTACTCAACCTGCCGGTAGCCTTCACCGGCCAGCAGGCCGCCGTCGTCGTTCTTGACGGCTTTGCCAACACCTGTGATGTGGAGCGTCTGGACCCCTGCAGCCCCGAAGGCAGGCAAAGCTGCGGCGATGGCACGGTTGATGCTGAGCGCTCCGGAAGAGCCTCCGGTCACGATCAGGGCCGGCCGGTCCGGATCGAGGCCGAGCATGGCTTTGGCGGCCGGACCCGCTGCGCTCCGGTCGAGAGTGGAGATGGCACGCCGCATGGGCATGCCTACATGGCGGGCGCCCCTCAGGCGGGTACCAGCAAAGGCCACGGCGACGTGGTTGCTGAACCGGGCGCCTATCCGGTTGGCCAGCCCTGCCTTCATGTTGGCTTCGTGGACCACGATCGGGATGCCGAGCTTCCGTGCTGCAAGGTACATGGGGGTGCAGACGTAGCCGCCCACACCCACCAGGACGTCGGCCCGTGCGTTCTCCAGGATCCGGCGGGCTTGCTTGACTGCCCCGCCCAGGCGGCCCGGAAGCTTGAGCAGATCAACGGAAGGCCGTCGGGGGAACGGGACACGGTCAATGGTGGCGAGCTCGTAACCGGCCGCCGGGATGAGCCTGGTTTCCATTCCCGACGGCGTGCCAACAGTCAGGATGGACGCCTCCGGACGCTTTTCCCTGATGGCATCAGCAATGGCGAGCAAAGGGCTGATGTGCCCGGCAGTTCCGCCGCCTGCGAGGACGACGGACAAAGGCTTGGACGCGTGGGAATCAGAAGTCATGAAGTGCTAGGTACGCTTTCGTGCGGGTTTGGGTGAGCGGCGCGGCAGGAATCGTGGACGTTGCTGGGGTGGCAGCTGGCCGCGGGCCAAAGACAACACTACGCCCACACCGCACAGGGACATGATCAGCGCCGAACCGCCATATGAGATGAACGGCAAAGGCACTCCCACCACTGGCAGCAACTGCGTTACCACCGCCATGTTCATGCTCGCCTGGCCCAGGAGCCACACCATGATGCCGCCGGCAAGGGTCCGTTGGAACGGGTCCGTCTGGCGGACCACGACCCGGAAAATCGCAATGCCCAGGATGGCAAACAGCACCAGGACCACAATGGTTCCCACAAGGCCGAGCTCCTCACCGATGATGGCGAAGATGAAGTCGTTGTGGGCTTCCGGAAGCCAGTTGTACTTCTGCCGGCTCTGGCCAAGGCCCAGGCCTGTCCAGCTACCCTGGGCCAGGCCGTACATGCCGTTCGTTGACTGGAAATCGAAGTCGAACTGTTCGGTGCACGTCGCGGACGCCGTTCCGAGCCATGACGTGATGCGGCAGATCCGGTTGGAGCTGCTGACGGTGGCCAGCACAGCCCCGACGATACCCACGGCGCCGGCGATGCCGAGCATGCGCCCCGGAACGCCGGCGAAGTAGAGCCCTGCGGCGGCGATGGCTGCAATGACAATGACTGTTCCGAGGTCATTACCGAGCATCACCAAACCGATGACCAGTCCGGCACCCGGCACAACCGGGATGATCACATGCATCCACCGGTTAAGGAGCTTTTGTTTCCGGGCAAGCACGGCGGCAATCCAGACACAAAGGACCAGCTTGGACATCTCCGAAGGCTGGAGCGTGACACCGCCGATGTCGATCCAGTTCTTGTTTCCGTTGACGCTGTTGCCCATGACCTGGACCAAGGCCAGGAGGACCACGACGGCGCCAAGAGCCCACCAGGAAAGCTTCTTCATCCAGTTCACGTTGGTTCGTGAAATGACGTACATGGCGACCAGGCCGACGACGCCGAACACGGCCTGCTTCAACGCATCCGCGTAGGGGGACTTTCCCTCCGAGATGGCTTCGACGCTGGAAGCGGACAACACCATCATGATGCCAATGGCCGTCAACGCCAGGGCACAACCGAGAATGAGGTAGTAGGTGGAGCTGTTGGGCGCCTTGCTTTTGCCCTCTAGGCTCTCCCAGAAGCTGCGCCAGTGCCGGCGTAACCCTTTGGGCTGCCTGGCGGCCGGGGGCGTGGCCTTGTTCTTCCCGTCCCGTGGCTCTTTGCCGCGGGTGCGGGTGGGCGTGCTGACCATTGTTACTCCTCGGTGGTCTGTGCCTGCCCTTCCACAAGCTCGCGAACTGCCTGGACGAATGCGTCGCCACGGTGAGCGTAGGAAGAGAACTGATCCATGGATGCAGCCGCTGGTGCCATGAGGACGGTATCGCCCGAGGTTGCCACTCCGGCTGCGGACGCCACGGCCTGGGCCATGATGGTCTCGCCGAAAATTGGCGAAGCGGCGTTACCGGCTGCGGTCTGCACACTCTCAGTGTCACCCTTGGCCTGGGCTATCACCGGGACATCCGGCGCGTGTCGCTGGAGGGAGGCCTCCAGCGAGGCGGTGTCGGTTCCGATGAGCACCACGGTCTTGAGCCGCCGTGCATGTTCCTTGACCAGCTCGTCGTAGTTGACGCCCTTGGACAGGCCGCCGGCAATCCACACCACGTTCTGGAAGGCCGAGAGTGCCGCCGATGCCGCATGCGGATTCGTCGCCTTCGAGTCGTTGATCCACAGGATGTCGTTGTGCTTGGCCACCAGCTGAATCCGATGCGCGCCGGGGAGGTAGTTGACCAGTCCCTGCTTCACAGCCGAGGGTTCCACACCGTAGGCCCGGACCAATGCCGCGGCGGCCAGCGCGTTCGCTACCATGTGGCGCGGGGCCACCGGGCCAAGATCTGTCATGGCGGCCAGTTCCGCTGCCGAATCCTTGCGTTCGGCGATGAAAGCGCGGTCCACCAGCAGACCGTCCACGACGCCCAGCATGCTGATGGCAGGCGTGTTGGTGGTAAAACCGATGGCCCGGCAACCCTCCACAACATCCGCATTCTCGACCATGCGCTCGGTTTCGATTTGCTCGGCGTTGTAGATCGCTGCCTTTTGGGTGTTCTCGTACACCTTGGCCTTGTCCGCGAGGTAGGACGCATAGGAACCGTGCCAGTCCACATGGTCCTCGGCGACATTGAGGCACACACTTGCCACCGGTGAGAGCGAGTCGCTCCAATGCAGTTGGAAGCTGGACAGTTCCACAGCAAAGACGTCATAGTCCACCGGGTCCCGCAGGGCGTCCAGGATCGGCGTTCCAACATTGCCGACCGCGATGGCCTTCAAGCCGGCAGCCTGCAGCATTGACTCGGTCATCCCCACCGTGGTGGTTTTGCCGTTGGTGCCGGTGATGGTTAGCCAGTCGGTGGTCTTGCGCCCTTCACGGACCCGGAGACGCCACGCCAATTCGACGTCGCCCCACACGGCGATGTGCTTGCGCTTGGCCGCCGCCAGCAGGGCCTGATCCGGCCGCCAGCCGGGAGAAGTTACCACGAGGTCGGGCAGGCTGTCCTCAATCAGCGGGAGGGTGCTGACAGCGTCCTCCCCCAGCAGGACGTCAACAGCGCCGACGATTTTCAGGGTGTCTGCCTGAGCTTTGGCTTTGTCGGTGGTTGCGGCGTCCACCACTACTACCTTTGCTCCGAGCTCAATCAGGGTGTCGGCAGCGGAAAAGCCGGACAGGCCGATACCCGTCACCACGACCCGCAGCCCGCTCCAGTTGGAATCCCAGCTGGTCAGCTCCTTGAGCCGGTCGGATGAAGAGGACATGGTTCCAGGGGCCTCGTTCACAGCAGCACCACCCATTCAGCGTAGAAAATTCCCAGGCCTGCGGCCACGAACAGCCCGGCGAGGATCCAGAAGCGGACCACCACGGTGACCTCGGCCCAGCCCTTCAGTTCGAAGTGGTGCTGGAGCGGGGCCATTTTGAACACCCGTTTACCGCCTGAGAGCTTGAAGAAGCCCACTTGGATGATGACCGACAGGGTGATGAGCACGAACAGGCCGCCGATGAAAGCCAACAGCAGCTCAGTCCGGGAAAGGATGGCAAATGCTGCCACAGCTCCGCCGATGGCCAGCGAGCCGGTGTCGCCCATGAAGATCTTGGCCGGTGACGTATTCCACCAGAGGAACCCGACCAGGGCTGCGCTGAGGATGGCCGCGAGCAAGGCCAGATCCATGGGGTCGCGGACCTGGTAGCAACCGCTGCCTGCTTCCTTGGGTGAACCGCATGCTTGGTTGTTCTGCCAGATACCCATGATGGTGTAGGCGCCGAAGACCATGATGGATGCTCCGGCGGCCAGCCCGTCCAGGCCGTCTGTCAGGTTCACGCCATTGGTTGCTGCCGTGATGATCAGGTTGGACCAGACAATGAAAAGGATGGCGCCCAGTACTGTCCCGCCGAAGGCGAGATCCAGCCAGGGAATATCCCGTACCAGCGAGATCTGCGTCGAGGCCGGACGGAGCCCGTCCTCATTCGGGAACTGCAGGACCAGCACGGCGAAGATGATGCCAACGGCTGCCTGGAGGATGAGTTTGGCTCGGGCGTTCAGGCCCAGGCTGCGTTTGTTCGAGATCTTGATGTAGTCATCCAGGAATCCCACGAAGCCCATGCCGACCATGAGGAACAGCAGAAGAAGACCTGACGCCGATGGCCCGGCGGACCGCGGGTTCATCATCCACATGATCAGGTGCGTCACAAAGTAGCTGATGAGCACAGCCGCCACCACGACGGTCCCGCCCATGGTGGGGGTGCCGCGCTTGGTGTGGTGCGAAGTGGGGCCGTCATCGCGGATGAACTGCCCGTAACTCTTGGCTACCAGGAACCTGATGAAGAGGGGTGTGCCTATCAAGGCCACCAGAAGGGCGACGCCGGCGCCGATCAAAAGTGCAATCACAGCTGCTCGTTCCCTTCGCTTGCGGCAGCTTCAGCCGCGCTTTCTCCGGTGGGCTCGGCCCGTGGAGGTAATGCTATCCGATCCCCCAAGTGCCTGAGCCCCACACCATTGGAGGACTTGAACAACACGAGGTCGCCTGGTCTGAGTTCGTTCTGCAGGAGTTCGTATGCTTCCTCCACAGTCTCGGTGAAGGAACATTCATCCCCCCAGGAGCCTTCCTGGATGGCAGAGACGTAGAGGGCGCGGGCTTCGCGTCCCACCACCACCAGCCTGGAGATGTTCAGCCGGACCACCTGAGTGCCAACCGCAGTGTGTTCGCGGATGGAGTCTTCGCCCAGCTCTAGCATGGCGCCAAGGACAGCCCAGGTCCTCCTGCCTTGTCCAAGGTCTGCAAGAGTGCGCAGAGCAGCGCGCATGGATTCCGGGTTCGCGTTGTAGGCGTCGTTGATGATGGTCACGCCGTCTTCACGTTCTGTTCGCTCCATGCGCCAACGGCTGGCTGCCGACTGGGAGCTGAGTGACGAGGCGATGTCGACGGCTGGAATCCCGGCCGCAAAAGCCGCTGACGCAGCTGCGAGCAGGTTGGTCACGTGGTGGCCACCGATCAGGCGGCTCCGCACCGGAACAGAAGGGCCGCCGTCGGGAAGTATGAGGTCGAAGTCGGGGAAGCCCTGGTCGTTGACCACGACGTTGCGGGCTTCCACCTCTTCGGTGGTAGCGGGCGAGGCCGTGAATCCCAGGACCTTGGCCTTGGTGCGGGCGCGCATGGCAGCTACGCGGCCGTCGTCGAGGTTGATGACCGCGGTGCCGTTTTCGCTGAGGGCTTCGACCAGTTCACCCTTGGTTTTGGCGATGTTCTCCACACCGCCGAATTCGCCGGCATGGGCGGTCCCGACTACCAGGACTACACCGATGTCCGGCTTGACCATCTCCGCGAGGTACTTGATGTGGCCCAGGCCGGTGGCACCCATCTCGATGACAAGGAAGCGCGTATCGGTGTCAGCGGCAAAAACCGTGAGCGGAACACCCACCTCGCCGTTGTACGAACCCTGTGGCGCCACAGTGGCGCCTGCCGTCGACAACACGCCGGCAAGGAGATCCTTGGTGGTGGTCTTGCCGGCTGAGCCGGTGATCCCAATAACCGTGAACTGCTCGCCGCGCTGTTCGCGGTCGGCCCGGATGCGCCGGACCGCTTCAGCCGCCAGGGCGCCCATGGCCAGGACAGCGTCATCGACCACGACGGCGGGATATGGGCTGCCGTGGGCATCGGTCACCTCACGTTCGGCGAGGACCAGAACGGCGCCACGCTCAAACGCGGCGTCGACGAAGTCGTGGCCATCGGCGTGCTCGCCGGGTTTGGCCACGTACAACGAGCCGGGCGTCGCCTCCCGTGAGTCAGTAACCACAGAGGAGGGCACGATGCCCGGATCTCCGGTCAAACGGCCATGGGTGATGTCGGCGATCTCCGCCGCAGTAAGTGCAATCATCTCGGTTTAGGACTCTATCCGCTGGTCCGATGAAACGCTGAATCCCTTGGATGTCAAGGCAGCTCGCAACTCGACCCTGTCGTCCAGGGCGAGGTTTACGCCTTGTACTTCCTGCCACACCTCGTGGCCACGTCCTGCGATGAGGATGGTGTCCTTCGCCGTCGCCAGGTCAACGGCGAGGCGGATGGCAGCATCCCTCGGGTAGGACTCGATGATCTCGCTGCCCAGGTTCTCTCCCTCCCGCGCAGCAAAGGCGCCCGCCAGCACCTCAGCGCGGATGGCGGCGGCATCCTCATCGTGGGGGTCGTCATCGCTGATAATCACGACGTCGGCCAGACGGGCCGCGATTGCGCCCATGGTAGGCCTTTTGCCTTGGTCACGTTGTCCTGTGGCGCCAAAAACCACGATGACGCGCGACTCTTCCTCCGGTGACCGGACCGCCATCAGTGCACGGGCCAGGGCATCAGGATTGTGGGCAAAATCAACAACGGCGGCGGGCTCCGTGGAGACGAGCTGCATGCGCCCGGGAACAGCAACCGTAAAAGGATCGTGGGCATCCAAGGCGTCCTGGAGCTCGGATTCATTCACCCCGGACGCCAGGACCATGACGGTAGCCAACGCCGCGTTTGCCACGTTGAAGTCGCCCGGCAAGCCGGTGTGGACCCGCAAGGTCCGGCCGTCCGTGTGGTGCAGTTCGAATTCCGAACCCAACCCGCGCGGGTTGATGGACGCGACGTGCCAGTCGGCGTCCGGGGCGCCACTGGAAGAAGCCGCTGAAAGCGTGGTGACCGGAATATCCGCCAGGCCGGCAAGCTTGCGGCCCCATCCGTCGTCGACCGTGACAACAGCCTGACGTGCACGTCCGGCGGTGAAGAGTTCGGCCTTGGTGTTGAAGTACTCCTCCATGCTGCCGTGGAGGTCCAGATGGTCCTGGGTGAGGTTGGTGAATCCAGCGACGTCGAACATGACAGAGTCCACCCGGCGGTAGGAGATCGCGTGTGATGAAACCTCCATGGACGCCGCGTCCAGGCCCCGCTCCCGCATCAATGCGAGCAGTGCGTGGACATCCGGGGACTCCGGGGTGGTCAGGAGGCTCGGGATGGGTTCTCCCCCGGCCACTATCTCGATGGTCCCGATCAGGCCCGGCTGCTTGCCCAAGGCACGCAGCAGCGAGTTGATGAAGTAAGTGGTGGTGGTCTTGCCATTGGTCCCCGTGACGCCGAAAAGCGACGGGAAGGCCGCATCCTCCGGTTGGCTGCGATAGATCAGCGCGGACAAAGGCCCGACGGCGGCCCGCGGCTCCGCAATGATGAGGACAGGGACGGGCTGCTCGGTTGCCAGCGCAAGCTGGCGTGCACCGGCGTCGTCCGTAACCACTGCGACGGCACCGGCCTCCACGGCTTGGGGTACGAAATCGGCACCATGGCGCGTGGCGCCCGGCAAGGCCATGTAGAGATCGCCCGGTTCAACGGCACGGGAATTGAGCGTGATGCCGGTGACGCCAAGGTCCTGGCTGCCGTCAGGGGCCGTTACTCCCAGCGCTCCCGCTATGGCCGCCAGGGGCACCGCAGCAACGGATGCGGGACGGAAAGCTGACCGTCCGGCATCCGGCGTCGCGGTATTGGAAGCTGCCTCTTTGTGCTCTGACACGTGGTTCTCCGTTGGTGCTCGTGGAACGACCGGCCGGGGGCCAGCGGCGCCCGGGCCGTTAGTGGTGGATCGAATGGTGACCGAAACAGACGCCCAAGAAGCTTACTTGACGAACTGGGGCAGCCGCGCGGGAGTCCCGGTTGATGGGGCCACGTTGTAGGTCCTCAGGACCTGTGCCATCACTGACCGGAACACCGGGCCGTTGGTGACTCCATAGATGTTTCCCTTGGGGCGCTGCAAGACCACCTCCACGATGAACCGGGGGTCATCCATGGGGGCCATGCCAACCATCGAGGCAGTGTAGCCATCGAAGCCCGGCAGTCCGTCCTCACGCGGGGCCTGGGACGTACCGGTCTTGGCGCCAACACGGTAGCCGTCGATGGCGGCATCCTTGATCTGTCCCTCGGTCACTGCGCTCTCCAGGATGTCCCTGACCTGTTGGGCGGTCTCCTTCGAGACCACTTGGCGCGGATCCTTGGCAGGGGCCTTCTGCTCTTGGCCGTCGGGGCCGATGTAACCGTCTATCAGCCGGGGTTGGAGCATCACCCCGTTGTTGGCGATGCTCTGGAAGGCCCGGACCGTCTGCAGCGTCGACTGCGACACGCCCTGTCCGAAGAGAACCGTGTACTGCTGGCGTTCATCCCATTGGTCTGGCGTGGCGAGGATGCCCGTCGCTTCGGCCGGCAGCCCGATGTCCGTCTGCTCTCCGATGCCGAACTTCTTCAGCCAGTCATACCGCTGCTCTTTGCTCAGGCGGCTCCCGACCATCACGGTGCCGGTGTTCATGGACCAGCCCAGGATGCCGGCGAGGGTGCGTTCTTCGGTGCCGTGCTCGAAAGCGTCCGTGAAGGTCTGTCCGTCAATGGTGTATGCGGGCGGAATGGTGAAGTGGTCCAGCGGGAAGGACTTGCCCTCCTCGATTGCCGCCGCAGCGGTGATCATCTTCTGGACGGAGCCGGGCTCGTAGGCGGCAGTCACCGAACGCACGCCACGGTCCTTGGCGTCGACTTTGCCTGGATCGTTCGGGTCCGGGGCATTGGTGTCGGCCAGGGCGATGAGGTTGCCGGTCTTCGTGTCGATCACGACGATCGAACCCCACTCGGCATTCATTTTGTTGACCTGGCTCTGAATAGCCTGTTGAGCGAAGTACTGGATGTCGGTATTGATGGTCAGTTTGACGTCACTGCCGTCGACGGCGGGTGTCAGTTCGTCAGTGGCCACGGGAATACGGAGGCCGTCGGCACCGATCTCGAAGACGCGCTTGCCTTCAGTACCGCGGAGAATCTCGTCCTGGGTTTGCTCGATGCCCGCCTGGCCGGTGGTCCCGTCCTTGAGGAAACCCACCACCCCGCCGGCCACACTGCCATTCGGGTAGACGCGTTTGCTGATGCCTTCAGCTTTGAGTCCCGGGATGTAGAGCTTGGTGATCCGGTCCTCCAGCTCAGGCTTGATGTCCTTGGCGACCACAAAGTAGCGCTTATCCCCCGTCAGGGACTCCCGGACCTTGGCGACGTCGGTCCCGAGCAAGGCCGCAAGATCAGCAATGCCCTGGTCACGCGTGATTTCGTCGAGCTTTTCCGTTTTCTCGTTGTAGCGGTGGAACGTCTCGGTGTTCGTATTCACGGTCTGGTCGACGACGATGTTGTACCGGATGACGCTGCTGGCCAGAACAGTGCCGTTCGCGTCCAGGATCTGCCCACGCTCAGCAGGGAGGACCTGGGGGGTCAGGCGCTTGGCAAGGGCAGCCTCGGCCATCCCGCCCATGTCCAGGCCCTGGACCATGAACAACTTGCCCCCGACCACCAGCAGCAGGGTCAGCATGATGCCGAGCCCAACGCGCAGCCGCCTTCGTGCCGCCGGCGTCTTCGTTTTCTTCGATGTGCCGGGGTTCTGAGCCACGTTGATTCCTTGCTGCTGGCCTTGGTTCAGTGGACGGATGGACTACTGTCCGGGAGTCTTCTGCTGGGGGGCCGGGACCGACCCTCCATGAAGATCCACCGGCGGTTTCGCTGCCGGGGACGCCGGAGCTGCCGGCGCAGTTGCCTGCGCGGCCGACGCTGCCGGCGCCGCGGGGGTGACCGGCTTGAGGTTCTCCAACGGATCCTTGGTGGTCACAGAGGGAACAACATCCAATACGCCCCCGACGGCCGGAGGAGCAAGAACAGCCCCGGGGTTGTCGCCCTTGACTGCGGGAGTAGCCTTCCCGGTCACCGTCATGGTGTTCAGGTCGATCTGGCCTTTGACCGTGGAAGGAACCATACCCAATTCTGTAGCCTTGGCGGCCAGATTCTGGGGAGCTTCGAAGTTCTGCTTCTTCTGTGTCAGGTCCTGGTTTTCCTTGTTAAGGGTCGCGGCCTGCGCCTTGAGCTGCACCAGCTGGTACTGCGCCGTCGACACGGAGATGTTCAGTACCAGGACCGTCAGGAGCGCCGCTGCCATGGCCACGAAGCACAGAACCACGAAGGGGGTCCTGCGCCTGCCGGGAGCACTGCGTACAACGGAGAGCGGCGTGCGCGGCCGGCGGGCGACATCCGGCTTCCCTGCCGGTGTTGGAAGCGCGCGGGCAGTGTTGCCCACCACGGAGGGCAAAGTCCTCGCTGCGGCGTTGCTCATGCGTCTCTCCTCGATTTGATGCGTTCGACGGCCCTCAGCCGCGCAGAAGCCGCGCGCGGGTTCTCTGCGATTTCTGCCGCTGTGGGCACTTCCGTGCCTTTGGTGATTGTCTTCAATTCAGCTTTGTGTTCTTCAAGCTCCACCGGGAACCCGAGCGGCGCCGAGGATTTCGAGCCCTTCTGGAATACGGACTTCACGATCTTGTCTTCCAGCGAGTGATAGGACATCACCACCACGCGGCCACCCAACGCCGTGGCGGCCACTGCGGCCGGAACCGCGCGTTCCAGGACATCGAGTTCCTCGTTGACCTCGATGCGCAAAGCCTGGAAGGTGCGCTTGGCAGGGTGTCCCCCGCTTTTCGCTGCGGCGGCAGGAACCACGCTGCGAATCTGCTCCACGAGCTCGCCCGTGGTGGCAAATGGCTTCTCCGCCCTCGCGTTGACGATCCTGTTGGCAATCCGTCCGGCGAACTTCTCCTCGCCCCATTTGCGGATGATGCGGACAAGATCTTCTTCGCTGTAGGTGTTCACGACATCGGCGGCGGTCTGCCCGCGGCTCGTGTCCATGCGCATGTCCAGAGGAGCGTCATAGGAGTAGGCGAATCCACGTTCGCGTTCGTCCAGCTGCAGCGAGGAAACTCCCAGGTCCATCAGGATGCCGTGGACCTCCGGAATTCCGAGGTCAGCCAGCACGTCCTCGATCTCGTCATAGACGGCGTGAACAAGGTCAGTGCGCTGCGAAAAGGGCTCCAGCCGGGCGCCGGCCAGTGAAAGTGCTTCTTCGTCCCGGTCAATGCCAACGAGGTGAAGATCGGGAAAGCGCTGCAGCATCGCTTCGGAGTGCCCGCCCATGCCGAGAGTCGCATCGATGGCAACAGGAGTCTCTCCCCTGCTCCTGGCAGCTTCGAAGCCGGGAGCGAGCAGGTTGATGCAGCGGTCTTTCAGGACGGGCACGTGGCGCTCCGATGTGGGCTTTGCCGCGTCCTGCTCTTCCACGCTGCCTCCTCTTTCCTCAGTTACGTGCATGGTGATTCTTGAACCGGATCCCCATCCGCGCCTATCGTCCGCCGGCCTGGCTCAGGGGAAGTTGAGCCAGGAAGACTGTCCGATGGGCGGCTGGAGATCCCATTCAAGAAGCGGTACTGCTTCCACCGACCGGTTAGATGAACCCGGGCAGATTGTCGTCATCCGTTTCCGAGAAGGCTGCTTCCTTCTCGTTGAGGTACTCGTTCCAAGCGTCTGCATCCCAGATCTCGGCCCGGGTGCCGGCACCAATCACTGCCAGCTCCCTTCCCAAGCCTGCGTATGCACGGAGCGCCGGTGGAATGGTCACGCGCCCCTGCTTGTCAGGTACTTCGTCCGAGGCTCCGGACAGAAAGACCCGGATGTAGTCACGTGCCTGCTTGGAAGACAATGGCGCTTCCCGCATCGACTCGTGGATACGTTCGAATTCCTTCTGGCTGAAGACGTAGATGCAGCGCTCCTGGCCCCTTGTGAGGACCAGTCCCTCTGCAAGCTCCTCACGAAACTTGGCGGGAAGTATGATCCGGCCCTTTTCATCGAGACGCGGCGAGTGAGTGCCCAGAAACACTGGCCCCACCGCCCCTCAGTCAAGGTGCCCGTACATACCCAACACTGCCACTACCCTCTTATGTGCTCCACTTTACTCCACAACGCACCACAGTCAACGCACCCGTAGGCGTTTCTCCACCACTTTGAGATTCCTCGGGGCCGAATTGCCGCGGGTTTTCCGGGGGTGGAGTGAAGTGGAGGTATCGACGCATCGGCCGACGTCCAAGTCCCGCGCCGGCAAGCTGAAAGGCGCCTGGGAAGCGCTTTGCACCCCAAAACCGCTTTCGGCGGGAGGAAAGTGGAGCTGGTGGTGGGAAATGGAGGGGCCCGGCGTGGCAACCCTTAAATGCGAAAGGACCCGCTTGGCGGGTCCTTGTCAAAGCTTTGGAAGTGTTTGATCCACGAGCGGACTCAGGGGCGCGACTGACTCACGATGGCCTGCTGCCGGAGAAGTGACACGCCCTCCGTCAGTGGTCGTCGCGGCGCCGTTCATCCCAGCGCTCTTCGAGGCTGCTCATGAATGTGCTCTTGGGCTTGGCCTTGGCGGGCTTTCCCTTACCGGATTTCCCGAAAGCCGCTCCACGCAACGTCGCGAAGTACACGCCAGCACCCATGACTATGAAGCCGAGGACACCCACAGGTATCGCCTGCAGCGAGACGCCGACCAGCAGGAGAAGAATGCCGGCGATTGCCCCAAGGACGCCAATGATGACGTGCCTGGTCGACCAGCTGCGGATGGGATCCGAACCCATGGTGTTGGCAAACTTCGGATCGTCCTCATGAAGTTGCTTTTCAAGTTGCTCAAGCAGCTTCTGTTCGTGCTCCGAGAGGGGCATCGCGACCTCCTTTAGTCAGCCAGCGTCTGGACATAACGCGTCCTGTGCGTCTGTTTACCCCAACGATCGGACCAAGAATTTCGTTCCCAAAATACCCTCTTGTTCAGCGGATACCTCAGGGCCGACTGTTCAGGAAACAGTTTGTCCAGACGATCTAAATCTCTGTAATAAATAGGATAGTTTGTCCGGGGCCGTTCTGAAAGACGCCTGGGGCCGTGCGGGACCAAGGTCACAGGGTTCAGGCCTCCGAGGCAGGTTTACCGGGTTCCAGGAGCCGGGCCGGAAGCAGGGTTTTGGAACCAAATCGCTGGGAAACCCTGTCCAGGGCCTGCTCGGCTGCCCGCCAGTTGTCATCCCGGCGGTCCAGGCTCAATTGCATCGACGTCTGACCTGCCGGTTCCAATTGCTCCGCCCGCACTCCCACCAGCCTGACGCTCATGGAACGCGGACCCAAGGAGTCGAGCAGCTGCATGGCCACCTGGTAGATCAACTGGGCACTGTCTACCGGCGTTTGCACAGTGCGGCTCCGGGACACCGTGGAGAAATCGGCATACCGGAGCTTCAAGGCGACCGTCCGTGCGAGCATTCCGGAACTCCGGAGACGGCTGGCCGTCCGGTGGGACAACCTCAACAACTCTCTGTGCAGCAGTTCTTCATCTGCTGTGTCTACGGAGAAGGTCTCTTCAGCACCAATGCTCTTCTCAACCCTGGTGGGCGTCACTGGACGGGGATCAATTCCCATGGAGAGCCTGTACACATGTTCCCCGCTTGCGCCAAGAACCTTCTTCAGCGAGGACAAGGGTGTGGCGGCCACATCGGCGACCGTTCGGATGCCCATACGCGCCAGGACCTCCCCGGTCTTGCCACCCACACCCCAGAGGGCACTGACAGGAAGGCTGTGAAGGTAGGAAAGGGTGTCCTCGGCGTCGATCTGCAAAATGCCGTCGGGTTTGCACCGGGTGGAGGCGATCTTGGCAACGAACTTGGTGCCGGCAATCCCCACGGAAGCCGTGATGCCAAGCTCTGATTGGACCCTGCGCCTGATGAGGTGGCCAATTTCCAAGGGCGTGCCCAGCCGGCGGATGGCCCCGCCAACGTCCAGGAAAGCTTCGTCCACGCTCAAAGGCTCCACCAGGTCCGTAATGGACCCGAAGATCTCCATGAGCTGCGCTGAGACCTCGTAGTACAGAGTGTGGCGGGGATTGATGACAACCGCCGCTGGACAGCGCCTCATCGCAATGGACATCGGCATGGCCGACTTGACCCCTGTGGTCCGGGCTTCATAGGAAGCAGAGAGGACCACGGACCTGTCCGCGGGGAATCCCACGATCACGGGCTTGCCCCGCAGTTCGGGACGGCTGCGGAGTTCGACGGAGACAAAGAATGCGTCCATATCCACGTGCAGGATGCTGGTTCGCCTCAATTCCCGCAGGGCTTCTTCAGCGCTGCGGGCCGGTCTGTGTCCAGCGCTTGACTCGCCGCCGGGTGCTTCCTGCCTCACAACGGCAATACTATGCCCGGGCACTGACTAAACTGGAGGCAAAGTCCGGCTCAGCCCCAGGAAGGATACCCTGTGAAGCTCTTTGGAACTCCTCAATCGCGAGGGTTTGCCCTGCTCGCAGTCAGTGTCGCAGTGGCGGTCTCCGCATGCACGCCGTCCCCCAGCGGTTCGGCGGCTCCGTCATCCACCGGCGCTGCTTCATCTTCGTCAGCTTCGCCGGCGCCCTCACCCTCCGGGACAGCGTCTTCGGCGAGCAGCACCCCCTCGCCTGAAACCACCGGGTTCACCGAGTCCAGCGCACCCGACCCCAATGCCACGGCCACGGTCAATGCGCTTGTTCCCGGATTCCCTGAGAAGCTCATTCCCGTCATGCCAAAGACCTCGGTACGGTCCAGCAGCTTCGACAAGAACGCCTCCCTGGCCACCGTGGCGCTGGTAGGGACCGTCAAAGCGCCTCCGCAGGGCGTGGTGGACTACTACAAGTCCTCGCTCGAGGCCCAGGGCTTTAAGCTTGTCCCCGGACCGGAAGCGGTGGGCAACGTCACCTCCCTGGACTTTGTCCGCGGTGATGGTGAAACAGTGAATGTCTCGATCATGCAAAAGGAAGGCGTCTCTACCTTCACCATCGGCGCCAATGTGGCAGCCGGGTCCATCAAGTGACGTCAACGTCCCCCGTCGCGTCCGAGCAGGCCCGATACATTGAAGGCGTCGCCGGCAGCCTCAGCGGTTTCCTGTCGGGACAGCGCGACGTCATGGCTACCGTTTCACCCGACGTCGATCCGCTCATCGGGTCGATCTCGACGTTGGTAACCGGCGGCAAGCGGCTGAGGGCGTTGATGTGCTACTGGGGTTGGCGCGGCGCAGGCGGCCCCGCCGGCGACGCGGACATTGTCACAGCCGGATGTGCCCTGGAACTTTTCCAGGCTGCGGCACTGATACACGACGACATCATCGACCGTTCCGATACTCGGCGCGGCGGCCCAAGCGTGCACAAACGGTTCAGCCAGCTTCATGAAACGAACGGCTGGGCCCTGGACAGCGAACATTTTGGAGATGCTGCCGCAATTTTGACCGGTGACCTCTGTCTCTCCTTCAGCGAAGAGGCTTTCACCGGGATTGGGCCCCGCGCCGTTTCAGGGAGCCCTGCCCGCCGCATCTTCAACGTGATGCGGGCAGAGGTGATGGCCGGTCAATACCTTGACATCCTTGAAGAGGTGGCCGGCCCCGTGCGCGACAGGGCGGGATCGGTGGACCGGGCCCGCTCCATCATCCGCTACAAGTCGGCCAAGTACTCCACGGAACATCCGTTGGCATTGGGCGGTGCCCTTGCCGGCGCTTCCACGGAACTACTTGCCGGGTACTCCGGTTTTTCGCTCCCGCTCGGTGAAGCGTTCCAAATGCGCGATGACGTTCTTGGGGTCTTTGGAGACCCAGCAACGACAGGAAAGCCGGCCGGAGATGACCTGCGGGAGGGCAAGCGCACTGTGCTGGTTGGCTTTGCCCTTAATCAGGCTTCGGCGGCCGAAGCCGATTACCTTGACCGCATGCTGGGGAACCCGGAACTCGCTGAGGAGGACGTTGCCAGGATCCGCCATCTCATGGTTGATTGCGGGGCTCTGGACGCGACGGAATCGCTGATCGCGCAGCTGAGCACTGACGCATTCGAAGCGTTGGAACGCCTGCCACTGGATGCACTCCCGCTGCAGGCTTTGGGAGAACTGGCCGAAGCGGCCGTCAGCCGCGCAGCCTGACACCGGGTGCAGGTCAGCCGCGCGGAGCAAGGCAAAGAGGACATGAGACGACGACGGCGGTTTGGGGACCGCCGTCGTCGTCGCTTTAAGTAGTTGCCGCTTTAGGAAGTGAACCGGCGCAATTACCAGGCCAGGGACTGGGCGCGGCGCCTGATCTCCGTTTTACGCCCCTCACGCAAGGCGTCAATGGGACGGCCACGCAGTGATTCATCGGGAGTAAACAGCCAGGTGATCAACTCTTCGTCGTTGTAGCCGGCGTCACTAAGGACCGCAATGGTCCCCTTCAAGCTGTCCACAACATGGCCATCCTGAATAAACAAGGCCGGGACGGAGCGGATATTCCGTTCTCCCCGCCTGACGGCGACGAGCGCACGCTCATCCAAAAGTCCATGGACTTTGGTGATGGAAACTTCCAGCAACCCGGCAACATCCGGAAGCGGCAACCACTCGGAAACAAGGCTTTCTACATTACTCACGGATCAAGGTTGCCATGCCGGCCCACCCGTCGCCTAGCCGGAGCCCGAAAGGGACCACGTCGAAGCCCTTATTACCTGCAATTCCCATACCAACAAATGGCATCAAGAATCTTCCCCCGCGGGAATTGTTGTGTCCACGGAATAAGTATGAGAGATTCACACTGATCACACTTGCACCATTGATAACATCAGTAACATTGGCAACACTGACAACAGCGTTAACAATCAACCCCCGCTGTTTGAGATGAGGACTCCTTCATGACGACGCCCCGCTCGCCGAAACGAACCATGAGCATGCCCGTTATCGCGGCAACCACGGCCGCGCTTCCCGCTGTGGTTTTGTCGTCGCTTGCGCTGGCCCAACCGTCCATCGCAGCGCCCGCACCCCAACCCCGCAAAATACCGGCCACGCTCGCTGCCGCCATGAAGGCCCAGGCAGTCACGACCGGTACGGTGATCCCCGCGCAGGCAGTGGCCGCCACGCTTCCCGCGGCGCTCCGCCCGATGGCCCCCGCAACCCCGGACAGCTACACCGTGGTTCGAGGCGACACCATCAGCGCCATCGCCCGACGTTTCAACCTCGACACGTCCGCGGTGCTCCAGCTGAATAACCTGACCCCCACCACGCTGATCTACCCGGGGCAGAGCATCAAGCTCACCGGAACGGCTGCGTCGGCCCCGGCGCCCAGCGCCCCGCCTGCCTCCGGCACCGCGAGCACCGCCACCGTCTACACGGTTGTCTCCGGCGATACCCTCGGCGGCATTGCGGCCAAGCACGGCGTTCCGCTGTCCAGCATCTTCAGCTGGAACAACCTCAATGGCAGCTCCATCATCTACCCGGGCCAAAAAATCAAGGTCAGTGGCGGATCGGCGCCGTCCGCGGCCGCAACTCCGGCACCCGCACCAGCGCCGGCACCAGCACCTGCCCCCCTGGCAAGCACGGGTTCCTACACCATCAAGGCCGGCGACACCCTCAGCTCCATCGCCTCACGGTTGGGCGTTTCGCTCTCCGCACTCATGTCGGCCAACAACGTGAACGCCAGCACGGTCATCTACCCCGGCCAGAAGCTGACCATCCCCGGCGGCAGCCTGCAGCCTGCCGGAGAGACCACACCGCTGGTGCCCAGCACATTCCTGGGGTTCACCTATCCCCCGGCCGTGGTCAGCTCCGCGAATGAAAACAAGGCACTCCTCAACGCTTCGCCGGTGCCCAGCCGCGCTGAGATGAAAACCATTGTGGCTGACACGGCACGGCGCATGGGCGTCAGCCCGTCGCTGGCCCTCGCGTTCGCAGAGCAGGAATCCGGTTTTGACCAGCGGGCCGTTTCCCCGGCCAACGCCATTGGCACCATGCAGGTCATTCCGTCCTCCGGCCAGTGGGCCTCTGACCTGGTTGGCCGGAAACTCAACCTCCTGGACCCCTACGACAACGCCACGGCCGGCGTCGCGATCATCCGCGTCCTGGTGGCCACCAGCAAGGATCTCGATACGGCCATTGCCGGTTACTACCAGGGACAGTATTCGGTGAGCAAGTACGGTATGTACGAGGACACCAAGCGCTACGTCGAATCGATCAAGGCACGTCAGCGCACGTTCGGCTAGGCCTGTTGCAGCACCCTCGGAAGGGGCCCGCATCCCACCGGGGATTCGGGCCCCTTCCCTGTCTCGTTTAGGATCGTATGGTGCAAGAAGCAACGCAGGACCACCTCATCGGTACCACCGTGGACGGGCGCTACGTGGTCCGTTCCCGCTTGGCGAAAGGGGGAATGTCCACCGTCTACCTGGCCACTGACAGACGCCTGGAGCGCGACGTGGCCCTCAAGGTCCTGCACCCGCATCTGGCAAACGACCAGACCTTCCTGGAGCGCCTGAGCCGCGAAGCAAAAGCCGCAGCCAGCCTCTCACACCCCCACATAGTCGGCGTCCTGGATCAAGGCGAAGACGGCCATATCGCGTACCTGGTCATGGAGTACGTCAAGGGGCACACCCTCCGTGATGTCCTCAATACCCAAGGAGCGCTGCCCCCGCGCCTCGCCCTGGCCTTGATCGATCCCGTGATCGAAGGTCTGGCGGCCGCCCATTCATCAGGCTTGATCCACCGCGACATCAAGCCTGAGAACGTCCTGATCGCAGACGATGGGCGGATCAAGGTCGGGGATTTCGGTTTGGCCAGGGCCATCTCTGCCAACACCAGCACCGGGGCCCTGATCGGGACTGTGGCCTACTTGGCTCCGGAGCTTGTCCTTGGCCGGCCTGCCGATGCCCGCAGCGACATCTACTCGGCCGGAATCATGCTCTACGAAATGCTGACCGGCAAGCAACCGTACAACGGCGACTCCCCCATCCATGTGGCCTACCAGCACGTGAACGCCTCTGTCGGCCGCCCGTCGGACGCAGCCCCCGGGTTGGCCGAAGACCTGGACGAACTGGTGCAATGGTGCACCTCCGTTGACGCAGAGAACAGGCCCATCGACGGGTCCGCACTGCTGACTGAACTGCGCCACATCCGAACGACGCTCACCGACGAACAGCTGGATCTCAAGCAACAGTCAGCCACCGCTGTCCTCCCTGCCGCTCCCACCACAGCCATGGCAGCCTCCGGGCCGGACACGAACGCCACTGAAGCCATTGCCACCACGGCATCACCAACGGAATTCATTGCCCGGCAAAGCAACCCCACCACCATCATGGCCGCCGGTGGCGCGTCCTACCAGTCGCCAAAGGGTGCCACGGAGGTGGAGTCACGCCCGCCCGGAAAAAGGGACCTAAAACGGATCGAACGGCAGCAGGCCAAGGACCAGGCCCGTGCGGCGGCAACCCCGGTCCGACCACTCCGGGAAGGTAATCCACGCCGTCGTGGCTTGATCTGGACCGTGGTGATCGTCATTCTTGCGCTGCTCGCGGCAAGCGCCGGCTGGTTCTTCGGCATGGGGCCGGGGTCGCCAGGCACCGTTCCGGACGTCAAGAACAAGACTGTCGCCGAGGCCCAGCAATTGCTTCGCACTGCCGGCTTCCAGTCAGAACCCCAGGATGTTTTCGATGACGATATCCTCTCCGGCCTCGCTGTTGGCACCAAGCCGGAGTCAGGTGCCGAAGTCCGGAAGTTTCAGCCCATCACCCTTTTCGTGTCCAAGGGAGCCCAGCTCTTCCCTCTCGAGGACCTCACCGGCGGCACCCTGGACGAAGCCAAAACTGCCTTGAATTCAGCCCAGATGGCCCTGGGCAACGTCACTGAGGCTTTCGATGACAAAGTGCCTGCCGGCCTGGTCATCGCCCAGGATCCCGCGAAGGGCACGGAAGTCAGGCACGGCACTCCCATTGCCCTGGTCGTCTCCAAGGGTCCCCAGCCAATCCCGGTCCCGGATGTACGGGGTCTTGCGCAGGACGCGGCAGTCAAGGCCATCCAGGATGCCGGGCTGAAGGCCGTGATCGCCCCGGAGACGGTGAACGACAAGTCCGTCCCCAAAGGCTCGGTTGTCTCGCAGGCGCCCGCCAATGGCACGCTCGTCAAGGGTGAGACGGTGACGTTGACGGTCTCGAAGGGACCAAAGATGGTCAAGATACCGAGTTTCATCGGGAAGCAGGCCGCCGAAGCGGAGAAAGAACTCAAGAAGCTGGGCTTCAAGGTAGAGATCAACAAGATCCTGGGCGGCTTCTTTGGAACGGTACGGGATCAGAATCCCGTCAATACCGAGGCACCCGAAGAATCGGTCGTGACGCTGACAGTGGTGTAGTAACCCGGCCACGCAGCGACCCAGTACCCAAGAAGGCGCGGCCCGGAGAAATCCGGACCGCGCCTTCTTCTGTGGCAGCAGGGACTGTCAGCTACCGCTTGGACAGGGCGCCGGCCACCAGGAACGCCATCTCCAGCGACTGCATGTGGTTCAGGCGCGGGTCGCATACGGACTCGTAGCGGTCCAGGAATGCGTCCTGGTCGATCGGGTCTGCGCCGCCCAAGCACTCAGCGACGTCATCGCCCGTCATTTCAACGTGCAGACCACCGGGGACGGTGCCGAGCGAGTGGTGCACCTCGAAGAAGCCACGGACTTCATCGATGACGTCGTCGAAGTTGCGGGTCTTGTAGCCGTTGGGTGAGGTCACCGTGTTGCCGTGCATCGGATCGGTCACCCACAGCACCTGGGCACCGGATGCCGTGACACGCTCGACGACGGCCGGCAGCTTTTCGCGGATGTTCCTCGCGCCCATGCGGGTGATGAACGTCAGGCGGCCGGGTTCGCGGTTCGGGTCCAGCTTGTCGATGAGGCGCAGGGCGTCGTCACCGCTGGTGGTCGGCCCGAGCTTGACGCCAATGGGGTTCCGGACACGCGACAGGAAGTCCACGTGCGCGTGGTCAAGTTCCCTGGTCCGCTCCCCGATCCAGAGGAAGTGGGCGGAGGTGTCATAAGGGAGGCCTGTACGGGAGTCGATGCGGGTGAGGGCACGCTCATAGTCCAGCAGCAATGCTTCATGGCTGGCGAAGAATTCAACACGCTTCAGGGCCTCGAAGTCTGCCCCGCAGGAATCCATGAACATAATGGCGCGGTCGATGTCACGGGCCAGCGACTCGTAGCGTGCATGGGCAGGGTTTTCAGTGAATCCCTTGTTCCACTGGTGCACCAGGCGCAGATCAGCGAAGCCGCCCTGGGTGAAAGCACGGATCAGGTTCAGGGTGGAAGCCGAGGTGTGGTAGGCCTTCAACATGCGGCCGGCATCGTGTGCGCGGGACTCAGGTGTGAACTCGTAGCCGTTGACGATGTCCCCGCGGTAAGCGGGCAAAGTCACGCCGTCGCGGGTCTCGTCATTGGACGAACGCGGCTTGGCGAACTGGCCGGCCATCCGTCCCATCTTGATCACGGGCATTGCTGCGCCGTAGGTCAGCACCACGGCCATCTGCAGGATGGTTTTGACGCGTGCGCTGATCTTGTCGGCCGTGGCAGCCTCGAACGTTTCTGCGCAGTCTCCGCCCTGGAGCAGAAACGCTTTGCCCTGGGCTGCGGCAGCCAGACGTTCCCGAAGAACATCCACTTCTCCGGCAAAGACCAATGGCGGAACAACGGAGAGTTCGTTGACCGAGGCCTTGAAGACATCGGCATCCGACCACGTTGGCTGCTGCGAAATCGGCAGGTCACGCCAGGCATCCAGCCCGGGATAGTTTGCCGCTCCGCTCTGGGCGGTGCTGGCGAGGGGATCTACTGTGGAAGGTGCGGTGTTCGCGGTTAGCTCAGTCACCCTTCAAGAGTAGTAGCCTCCGGCGGGGTTGAGGCACTGCAGGCGTAACTGATGCCGCCGTCTGCGTCACAGTTTCCTTGGTGGTTCCTGGCCTTCGGGATTGGGGTCGTCCCTGTCTTCGGCGATGTCCGCGACGGCGTCTTCGGTCCCTTCGAGCTTGTGGAGGGGCTCCGGCCCCTTTCCGGCCAGCCGTGCCTTGACGACGGCGGCATACTCGTCCACATATTCCTGGCCGGAGAGGCGCATCAGTTCGTACATGATTTCGTCGGTGACCGCCCTCTGGACCAGGCGGTCGTCCTCCATGCCGTAATAGCGGCTGAAGTCCAAGGGTTGCCCAAAGATGATGCCAATGCGGCGAATGCTTGGAAGCCTCTTGCCGATGGGTTGGACCTTCTCCGTGCCGATCATGGCTACCGGAACCACCGGAACACGGGTCTGCAGGGCAAGCCGGGCAACGCCCACCTTGCCGCGGTAGAGCCGGGCATCGGGGCTTCGCGTGCCTTCGGGGTAGATACCCAGGAGGCCGCCCGACGTGAGGACGTCTTTGCCTGCCTGCAGCGACATCTCGGACGCGGCGCCTCCGGACCGGTCCATGGGGAGCTGGTTGCTCAGCCTGAAGAACAATGCCGTCAGGCGTCCTTTAAGCCCTTTGCCGGTGAAGTACTCCGACTTCGCCAGGAAGATCACCGGGCGATGCACCATCAGGGGAAGGAAGATGGAGTCCGAAAAGGAAAGGTGGTTGGAGGCCAGGATCGCTGCGCCGTTCTCAGGGACATTGTCCAGGCCTTTGACCCAGGGGCGGAACAGGAGTTTGAGGATCGGACCCAGAAAGATCCTCTTCATGACCCAATAGAACACGTTTGTCCTCTCACGGCCGTTGGCAGGCATGCGTCCGGCAACCCGGCCGGCATTCAACTGCAACCCTACTCCAGTGTGAAATGTCCGGAACAATGACACGATGGAACGCATGACGGAACGCAAACCACCAGCCGCGGCCGCTTTCCACTACGCCGGACATGGGCCGAACGCCTCCACCGGCGTAGCGATCTGCCACGGATTTACCGGCAGCCCGTTGAGCATGCTGCCGTGGGCTGAATATCTGGCCGCGCAAGGCTTCGCTGTCACGGTCCCCCTGCTTCCAGGACACGGGACAAGTTGGCATGACCTGGCCACAACCCGCTGGCAGGACTGGTACCGGGCCTTTGAAAAGAGCTACATGGACCTCGCTGCCACAACGGAAACGTGTTTCGTGGCGGGGCTGTCCATGGGTGGGGCCGTAGCCCTCCGTCTGGCGTCCCTCCACGATGTTCCGGGCGTCGTGCTGGTCAATCCGGGTTTGAGCTTCTATGACCGCCGCGTGAAGTACGTGGGCGCGTTGAAATACGTCATGCGCACCACGGATCCCATCGTGGAGGATTCCCCGGCACCTGAGCTCATCGAAGACAGTGACTACTCCAAGACACCCTTGAAGTCCGTGCACGAGCTCAAGAAGCTGTTCCGGTCCGCGACCCGGGGATTGACCCAGGTGAAGGCGCCGGCATTGGTCTTCAAATCGTCGGTGGATGGGGTCATTCCGCCCAGCTCGGTGGATACGATCCGCAGGCACATCGACTCGGCGCGCCTGAAAGTTGTGACCCTCCCGCACAGCGGGCACGTGGCCACCCTGGACGTTGACGCCCCCACCATTTTTGAAGAATCAGCAGCATTTTTCCGCCGGCACGCCAATCACAGAGTAGCCTCGGAGTCATCATGAAGATGACCCCGGATTTCTCACCGTTCCTCAGCAGCTGGAGCGGAACTGGACCGCGCGTCGGCGTGGTCATGTCCCACGGCTTCACCGGGAGCCCGCACAGCGTGCGGCCCTGGGCTGAGCATTTGGCCGCTGCCGGCTATGCCGTCCGCCTGCCGTTGCTGCCGGGCCACGGCACTACCTGGCAGGATATGGCGAAGCGATCCTGGCAGGAATGGCACAGGGCAGTGGATGATGCCTACCTTGAACTGGCTGCGGAGTGCGACTACGTCTTCGCCGCGGGCTTGTCCATGGGCGGCACCCTGGCATTGCGGATAGCAGCCACGCGGCCCGTCGCGGGGACTGTGGTGGTCAATCCCGGCCTCGTCCTGGACGATCCACGTGCCGTGATCGTCGCCGCACTCAAGTACGTGGTGAAGACGACGCCGGCCATCGCCAACGACATCCTCAAACCGGACCAGGACGAAGGTGCGTATGCACGCACCCCTGTTGCCGCGGCCCATCAGTTGAAGAAGATGTACAAGGACACGGCCGCGATCCTGCCACGCATCAGCGCCCCGGTGCGCGTCTACCGGTCAACAGTGGACAACGTCATATCGAACGCCAGCCTGGAATTTCTCCGCTCCCGCGTGAACGCTCCGGTTGACATCAGCTATCTTCACAACAGCCACCACGTGGCCACCCTCGATAACGACGCACCGGAAATCTTCTCCGGTACGGTCGATTTCATTCAACAGACACTTGCCGCCTTGGCCGGACAGGGGCCATCTCCCGATAAGGACGCAGCCCATGAACAGGCCTGATCCCAACTCCGCCGACCAAAGCGCCAATAAAGACGACGACGCGGTCTGGCAGGACCTCGTGGCCCGGCTTGAGGCAACCAGGTCCACGCCTGATGAACAAGAACCGGATCCCACCGCCGGCCCCGGCGAGGCTCCGGCGGGTCCAGCCAGGTCTTTCCGGGATTTCGATCCCCTCGGCCTTTCCACGTCCGCTGCAGTGCCGGACGCTGATCCCATGGCCGGAGAGGGTCAGGGGCGTGCGCCGGGACCGCGTGACTTTGAGGTGGACGACGACGACGAGTCGTTCGTCCCGGAAGAACCGCCGAGCCTGGCAGGTACCGAACCGCTGACCATGCTGGCCTGGGTGGGCGCTGTGGGCGGACCCATCGCGCTGCTCTTCACTGCCATGTTCTGGCGATCAGCGCCGCTGGCAGCCATCCTCGGAATCGTCGCCGCGTTTGTGGTCTCGGTGGTTTTCCTCATCATGAGGCTTCCGCAGGAGAAGAACGAGGACGACGACGGCGCCCGCATCTAGGTGCCGACGCTCCAGGTCCCGCTGACGCTTAGCTGTGCGTCCGGCCGCTGACCCGTGAGAGGTCGGCAGCGCCAATCATGCCGGCACGTGGGCCCAGGGCGGCAAGTTCAATCCTGGCCATGGGCCGGAAGCCACGCCCTGTGAGGTTCTTGGCAAAAGAGTCGCGGGCAGGACCAGCCAAAAGGTCTCCGGCGTCGCAGAGTCCACCACCGATGACAAACATTCCCGGGTCCAGGGCAGCTGCAAGGTTGGCCAGGCCCAGGCCAAGCCAGTCGCCCTGGTCCGCCAGCAACTCCCGGGACGTAGCGTCCCCGGCCAGGGCGAGGGCGGTGACGACCGCCCCCGTGATGTTGTCGGCGGTGCCTCCGGCGCGATCCAGCAAGGCCCGGCCTTCGGGCGAATTTGTCCTCACCAGCTGGCGGGCTTCACGTCCCAGCGCGTTGCCCGAAGCGTATTGTTCCCAGCACCCTCGGTTCCCGCATTCGCATCGGTGGCCGCCGGGAAAAATGATCTGGTGACCGAATTCGCCGGCGACACCGTAGCGGCCCCGTTCCACCCGGCCGTCCATCACCATGGCACCACCAATGCCAGTACCAAGGGTGATGCACACAAGCCGGCTCTCTCCTTGACCGGCCCCGAAGCGCCATTCCGCCCATGCTGCGGCATCGGCGTCGTTGGTGAGCAGGACCGGGCGCCTGAGCAGTTTCTGCAGGCTGGCCCTGAGCGGTTCGTTACGCCAGGCGAGGTGCGGGCTGAAAAGCACCGTGCCGCCGTCGAGGTCCATCCAACCGGCGGCGCCTATACCCACGGAGGCCACCCTGTGCCCCGCACTGAGTTCGTCCACGAGTTCCACAATGGTCTGTTCAACTGCCCGCGGATCGGCGCCCGGGGTGGACCGGCGCGCCTCGGCGAGGACCCTGCCGTCGGCGTCCACCACACCGGCGGCAACTTTGGTGCCCCCGATATCGATTCCGATGGCCAGTCCCCTGCGGCCCAAGTGGCTTCGCCGGGCGGCCCAGGGGACGTCCTTCCAGGCAGCGGCCGGGGGCCTGGAGTTTACGCGGGTGCTGGACCGAAATGCGGGCATCCCATCATCCTATTCCGCCATCGGGCACGCCCCCGCATCGCCGGGTCCAGAAGTCCCCGAGTTGCTTGAAATGGCGCCTGATCCGTAAAGTTACTCGCCAGTAGGTGAAATAGAACACACCTCCGCGAGCGGGCATACTAGAGTGGAAGAAGCCCCTCGTGGCCCGTGGATATCAAAGGAGCTACCGTGCGTGAAATCAGTGTTCCTCCCCTCGTGAACATCTCCCCTGAAACCAACATCACGGACCTCGTGCTTCGGGAGGCGGGAAAGGCGTCCAATCCCCCGCTGTTCTCCAAGCTGGATGCCAGCGGGCAGTGGGCGGACATCCGCGCCACCGACTTCCTCGCTGACGTCCGGGCTCTGGCCAAGGGCCTCATCGCCAGCGGCGTAGGACAGGGCGACCGTGTAGGCATCATGTCCCGGACACGCTACGAGTGGTCGCTGGTGGACTTCGCGATCTGGTTCGCCGGGGCCGTCTCCGTCCCGATCTACGAAACGTCGTCGCCGTCGCAGGTGGCATGGAACCTTGGTGACTCAGGCGCAGTAGCCGCCTTCGGCGAGTCAGCCCACCATGAGGACATCATCCGCCAGGCCGTCGTCGCGGAGGACATCACGTCCGTTGCCAACGTCTGGCAACTCGAAGGCGCCGGCCTCGATGCCCTGCGCACTGCGGGAGCGGGAGTTCCCGACGACGAACTCGAGTCCCGGCGGTCCGCGGCAGGCCTGCGGGACATCGCCACCATCATCTACACCTCCGGAACCACGGGCAGGCCGAAGGGCTGCGAACTGACCCACGGAAACTTCGTGGAACTTTCCGAGAATGCCCGCGCCTCGTTGCCGGAAATCATCAACGAATCCGGCAAGACCATCATGTTCCTGCCATTGGCCCACGTTTTTGCCCGCTTTATCTCTGTGCTGGCCGTGGCCGGCGGCGTCAAGGTTGCCCACACCCCGGACATCAAGAATCTGCTGGGCGACCTCCAGAGCTTCCAGCCGACGTTCATCCTCGCCGTGCCCCGCGTGTTCGAGAAGGTATACAACTCGGCGCTCACGAAGGCCGAAGACGGTGGCAAGGGCGCCATCTTCCACCGGGCGGTAGACACCGCGATCGCCTATTCCAAGGCGCGCCAGGACGGGAACCTTGGCCTGGGGCTGAAGATCAAGCATGCCGTGTTCGACAAGCTGGTCTACGGAAAGCTCCGGGCGGCGATGGGTGGCCACGTGGCCCACGCGGTATCCGGTGGCGGGCCGCTCGGCGAACGCCTGGGCCACTTCTTCCAGGGCATCGGCCTGCAAATCCTCGAAGGGTACGGGCTGACCGAAACCACGGCTCCGATCTCCGTCAACACTCCATCCATGATCCGGATCGGCTCGGTCGGCGCTCCCCTTCCGGGGAACGCAGTGAAGATCGCGGACGACGGCGAGATTCTCGCCAAGGGCGTCTGCGTGATGCGCGGCTACTACAAACGACCTGACCTCACGGAAGAGACCTTCACAGCCGACGGATGGTTCCGAACCGGCGACATCGGAGAGCTGGACAGCAACGGCTTCCTGAAGATCACTGGCCGCAAGAAGGAGATCATCGTCACCGCAGGCGGCAAGAACGTGGTCCCAGCGCTGTTGGAGGACCAGATCCGCGCAGACGCCTTGGTGTCCCAGGTCCTGGTGGTTGGTGACAACCGTCCTTTCATCGGCGCGCTGGTGACCCTGGACGAGGAAGCCCTGCCCGGCTGGCTCGAACGCCACGGACTTCCGGCCGGCACGACTTTGGCCGAGGCCACCGAAAACGCCGTGGTCAAGGCTGCGGTGCAGGAGCTGATCAGCAAGGCGAACCAGTCCGTCTCCCAGGCAGAGGCCATCAAGGCCTTCCGTGTGGTTCCGGCTGACTTCACCGAGGCCTCCGGTCACCTGACACCGTCGTTGAAGGTCAAGCGCGCGCAGGTCATGAAGGACTTTGACGCCGTGATCGAGGAAATGTACTCGGCTCCCCGCGCCTCCTAGACCGCCTTCCGGCCAAACAGCCGGACAGCACACAGCAAAAAGCAAAAAGCAAAAAGTACCCCGCCCGGATGACTCCGGGCGGGGTACTTTTTCGTGGCCGCTAGCTAGCTGATGACCAGCAGCAGATCGCCACCCTGCACTTGCTCCACAGCTGAGATGGCCAGGCGCGAAACCGTGCCGGCCACCGGCGTCGTAATGGATGCCTCCATCTTCATCGCCTCAATGGTGGCCACAGTGTCACCGGCCTTCACAGCATCGCCGGCCTTGACCGTAACGGTCACGGCACCGGCGAACGGTGCTGCAACCTGTCCGGGCTGGGCTGGGTCGGCCTTTTCTGCAGCCTTGACGTTGCTGACCACGGAGCGGTCGCGGACGACCACGGGCCGGGACTGGCCGTTGAGCGTGCACATGACCGTGCGCATGCCCTTCTCGTCGGCTTCGGAAACGGCTTCGAGCTGCGCAATGAGGCGGACGCCCTTTTCCAGTTCGATGACGTGCTCGGAGCCCTGCTGGAAACCGTAGAGGTAGTCACGGGTGTCGAGAACGGAAAGGTTGCCGTAGGTGTCCACGCTCTTCAGGTAGTCCTTGGTGGGACCAGCGAACAGCAGGCGGTTCAGCGTGTGCTGGCGCGTCTTGGAGTCGCCCTTGAGCGCTGCGCTGTCTTCCGGGCTGATATCGACGTCGCGGACCTTCACGCTGCGGCCCTGGAGGGCCTTGGTGCGGAAGGGTTCGGGCCAGCCACCGGGAGGATCACCAAGTTCGCCGGACAGGAAGCCGATGACGGAATCCGGAATGTCGTAGTTCTGCGGGTTCTCGTTGAAGTCCGCCGGGTCTGCGTTCAGTCCCACCAGGTGCAGGGCGAGATCGCCCACGACCTTGGAGGACGGTGTCACCTTGACGAGGCGGCCGAGGATGCGGTCTGCCGCGGTGTACATGTCCTCGATCGCTTCGAACCGCTCCCCCAGTCCCAGGGCAATGGCCTGCTGGCGCAGATTGGACAGCTGGCCGCCCGGGATCTCGTGCTGGTAGACACGGCCGGTCGGGCCCGGGAGGCCGGATTCGAAGGGTGCGTAAACGCGTCGCACAGCTTCCCAGTACGGTTCCATGGCGCCGACGTTGGTCAGGCTGAGGCCGGTGTCACGGGGAGTGTTGGCCAAAGCGGCAACCAACGCGGAGGCAGCAGGCTGGCTGGTGGTACCGGCCAGGGAAGCCGCGGCGACATCCACCGCATCCACGCCGGCGTCGACAGCTGCCAGCAGGGTGGCCAGCTGGCCGCCGGCGGTGTCGTGCGTGTGCAGGTGCACGGGCAGGTCGAAACGCTCACGGAGTGCGGTAACGAGCTTGGCCGCGGCGGCCGGGCGAAGGAGGCCGGCCATGTCCTTGATGGCGAGGATGTGCGCACCGGCGTCGACGATCTTCTGGGCCAGGTCCAGGTAGTAGTCCAGCGTGTACAGGTCCTCGTTGGGATCCAGGAGGTTGCCGGTGTAACACATGGCCACTTCCGCTACAGCTGTTCCCGTGGCCCGGACCGCCCGGATGGCCGGAGCCATCTGGTTGACGTCATTAAGGGCGTCGAAGATCCTGAAGATATCGATGCCCGTAGCGGCGGCTTCCTCGACGAAAGCTTCCGTCACTTCTTCCGGGTAGGGCGTGTAGCCGACGGTGTTTCGTCCGCGAAGCAGCATCTGGAGGCAGGTGTTCGGAAGGGCCTGGCGCAGTGCGGCCAAGCGGTCCCAGGGATCCTCGCCCAGGAACCGCAGGGCGACATCGTACGTCGCACCACCCCATGCCTCCACTGAAAGCAGCTCAGGCATCAAAGCTGTCACTGCCGGACCAGCCGCGACCAGATCGCGGGTGCGGACCCGTGTGGCAAGGAGAGACTGGTGGGCGTCACGGAACGTGGTGTCAGTGACCGCCACAGCGTTCTGCTCGCGCAGAGCCTTGGCGAAGCCCTCCGGACCGAGCTCGATCAGCTTCTGCCGCGAACCCGACGTCGGAACAGGACCCTCGACGGCGGGCAGCTTGCTTGCGGGATCGCTGTGGACCTTGAGTTCGCCGTTCGGCTTGTTGACAGTCACCTCAGCCAACCAGGTGAGCAGCTTGGTGCCACGGTCGGCGGAGATGTGCGACTTCAACAGTTCAGGACGCTTGTCGATGAAATCCGTCGCCACATTGCCGGCGTTGAAGTCGGGGTCAGCGAGGACGGCCTGCAGGAACGGGATGTTGGTGGACACGCCACGGATACGGAACTCGGCGAGTCCGCGCCGGGCGCGGGCAACAGCAGCCGGGTAGTCGCGGCCGCGGCAGGTCAGCTTCACCAGCATGGAGTCAAAGTGGGGGCTGATCTCGGCACCCGAGTAGACCGTGCCGCCGTCGAGCCTTACACCGGCGCCACCGGCTGAACGGTAGCCGGTGATCTTTCCGACGTCAGGCCGGAAGCCGTTGGCGGGGTCTTCAGTGGTGATACGGCACTGCAGGGCAGCGCCCTTGATGGAGACGGTTTCCTGGCTCAATCCCAGATCCGCCAGGGTCTCCCCCGACGCAATGCGCATCTGCGCCTGCACGAGGTCGACGTCGGTGATTTCCTCCGTGACGGTGTGCTCCACCTGGATGCGGGGGTTCATTTCGATGAAGACGTGCTGTCCCGCACGCTCGCCTTCGGTGTCCACCAGGAACTCGACCGTTCCGGCGTTGACGTAGTTCAGTGCTTTGGCGAAGGCCACGGCATCGCGGTAGAGCGCCTGGCGGATGTTCTCATCCAGGTTCGGTGCCGGGGCGATTTCAACGACCTTCTGGTGGCGGCGCTGCAGGGAACAGTCACGCTCGAAGAGGTGCATGACGTTGCCCTCGGCGTCAGCCAGGATCTGTACTTCGATGTGGCGCGGACGCAGTACGGCCTGCTCAAGGAACATCGTGGGATCACCAAAGGCCGCGTCGGCCTCGCGCATGGCAGACTGCAGTGCTTCGGGGAGGGCCTCGCGCGTCTCAACGCGACGCATGCCGCGACCGCCACCTCCGGCAACAGCCTTGGCGAAGATGGGGAATCCGATCTCGTCGGCTGCCGCAATAAGTTCGTCAAGATCCTTGGACGGCTTGCTCGATTTCAGGACGGGAACACCGGCCTTGCGGGCAGCTTCCAGTGCTGCGACTTTGTTGCCGGCCAGTTCCAGGACCTCGGCGGGCGGGCCCACGAAGGTGATGCCCGCAGCTTGGGCCGCTCGCGCGAGATCCGGGTTCTCCGAAAGGAAGCCATAGCCGGGGTAGATGGCGTCTGCCCCGGCTTCCTTGGCGACGCGGACAACCTCCTCGACGTCCAGGTAGGCGCGGACGGGGTGACCCACCTCGCCGATCAGGTAAGCTTCGTCGGCTTTCTGACGGTGGATCGAGTTACGGTCCTCGTGCGGAAAGACGGCTACGGTCTTGGCGCCCAGTTCATAACCAGCGCGAAACGCCCTGATCGCGATTTCGCCGCGATTGGCCACCAGAATTTTCGAAAACATACTTCTCCTGCATCATTGCGGGTGGATCGGTCGGTGGTCACAGTGTGTAGTGCCGCCAGCATCAAACACAAATCTTTGTGGCAACCATCACAAAGGAATCGTCATGTGGGCTGTATATGCGTGCGCGCGATCCAACGGCATGCTATTGCCAACTGCGATCTCCCTTGGCCGGGCGCGTAGAAAGCGGGATTCGATGCCGAAGCACCATATGATGTTGAGGGGGCTTCGGCAAGCCCCGGCTCCGGTGATTCCGGAGGCGAATGAGCGCGATACGGCAACCGGCGTTAGGTTTTGGGTTTTCAAGTGCAAGTAGTCAGCATCAGCAGCCTCAAAGGTGGAGTGGGAAAGACGTCCGTGACCACCGGTCTGGCGTCCGCGGCCCTCGCTGCCGGCATATCCACCCTGGTGGTGGATCTCGATCCCCATGCCGACGCCACGACGGCACTTGGTGTCCAGCCCGGCGGCCAGCAGGACATCGGTCGGATGCTGAAAAGCCCTCGACGTGCCAGGCTCCAGGACAACGTCGCCGGCAGCAGCTGGGTCTCCAACGGCTCCAGCAACGGCACCCTGGACGTCGCAGTAGGCTCAGCGTTCACTGGAATCTACGACCGCCCCGACCTCGGCCGCCGCGACCTCCGCAGGCTGTCCACGGTTCTGGCCGGCACCACCAACTACGAGTTGGTACTGGTCGACTGCCCGCCGTCCCTGAATGGATTGACCCGCATGGCCTGGAGCGCCAGTGACCGCGTGGTGCTCGTGGCCGAGCCCGGGCTGTTTTCCGTAGCGGGCACCGAACGAACCATGAGGGCCATTCAGCTGTTCCGCCAGGAATTCGCCCCCAATCTGTCCCCGGCAGGTATCGTGGCCAACCGCGTGCGCAGCGGATCCGCCGAGCACACCTTCCGCCTGGCCGAAATGGAGTCCATGTTCGGAGAGCTGCTGTTGACTCCGCACATTCCGGAACAAGCCAATTGGCAGCAGATCCAGGGTGCGGCGCATTCCGTCCACCACTGGCCGGGAGATTCTGCGAAGAATGCCGCAAAACTTTTCGATGCCCTGCTGGAGAGTCTTCTTGAGGGGCAGGGTTCCACCAGGGAACGCCGCCAACGCTGACGGGCGCGGGGCTCCGTCAGTGGCCCCGGTCTGCACAACAAGAAAGCCTCTTCCCTGTGGGAAGAGGCTTTCTTCATGTCATTTGTCGGTTGCCTAGCCTATGCGGCGGGCAACGCGGCGCTTGCTCAGTTCGTCGTCGGGAAAGGATTGCTCGACGGCGTGCTCGCTCGGCAGCGCGGCCAAGCTGCCCTCAACTTCCCGCCATACGCGGCCAACGGCTATGCCGAAGACTCCTTGGCCACCCTGCACCAGGTCGATGACCTCATCTGCGGAGGTACATTCGTAAACACTGGCACCATCGCTCATGAGGGTGATCTGCGCGAGGTCCTCCACGCCACGTTCGCGGAGGTGTTCCACCGCGGTCCTGATCTGCTGGAGTGATACGCCGGTGTCAAGAAGTCGCTTGACCACTTTGAGAACCAGGATGTCGCGGAATCCGTAGAGCCGCTGTGATCCGGAGCCGGCAGCTCCACGGACAGCAGGTTCAACGAGTCCTGTGCGTGCCCAGTAGTCCAGTTGGCGGTAGGTGATGCCTGCCGCCTTGCATGCGGTGGGGCCGCGGTATCCCGCGTCCTCGTCCAGCACGGGAAGATCCTCGGTGAAGAGCAGACCTTGGGCGCCGGATGCGGGCGCAGCAATGCCGGCAGAGGACTGCTTCAGCTCGCCTGCTTCGCCTTTCGGACTCACGTGACCTCCTTGTTCTCAGCTCCCTTGGGGACGGTGCATACCCCTGACACAACAACAAAATGCAGCAGTGTAATTCCCACAAGTCGGCACCTTCCAGTGTGACTTGCGCGGGCAGTGTATGCAACGGGAACTTGATACTTCGACGTTAGGCCCGTGAAGCGCCGAGGTCAAAGACCTCGGGCCCAAAATCCAGTCGTGTCGAAACTTTCACCCTCAACTTTAGGTTGAGGGTGTTTCAACCTTCGAAATCTTCAGGTTCCACATCGTCGAGGAACTCGCGGAACCGGCGCATTTCTCGTTCTTCGTCCACCGTGGGATCCGGCTCCGAATCCTCGCCTTCATCGTGCTCGGTGATCCGGACACCCGCTTCTTCCATGACGGCGTCAGCGCACCAGATGCGGCACTTGGCCCGCAAAGCCAGGGCGAGGGCGTCCGAGGCGCGGGAACTGACCACCGTGCCGTCGTCGAACTGCAGCTGGCCATAGAAGATGTTGTCCTCGACCGCCACGATGTTCACGCTGATGATTGTGTGACCCAGCGATTCCACGACATCGATCAGGAGATCATGCGTCATGGGCCGGGGCGGGACCACGCCCTGCTGGGCGAGGGCGATGGCACTGGCTTCCGGCGTGCCGATCCAGATTGGCACATGCCGTTCACCGTTGAGTTCGCGAAGGAGCACCAATGGCTGGTTGGACGGCAATTCGATCCGCACACCGACAATTTCGACTTCGATCATCAGCTGTCCATCCGGGAGATTCGGTCGTGGACGAGGGCCCGGTGGAGGGTGAGGCACAGCTCGCTGATCTCGCGTGCCGCTTCTGCGGCCCTTGCCTGGGATGCTGCGTCGCGCCGTGAGGTCAACGGCGCGACGGCCCTTTCAACCAAGCCGAACTCCCGCTCGGCTGCAGCCTGGAAGGGACGAAGGTGCCGGGGCTCAAGGCCGTGGCCCTCCAATTGAACGCAAGCCCTGGCCACCTGGAGGGCATGTTCGTCGAACTTGCCACCGACATGGGAGATCAAGCCAAAGCTCAGGAGCGCTTCCAGCAGCGGCACGCTGGCGCCGGACTCGGCACGCAATTGCTCCTCCGTGAGGGCCCGGGCTCGTCCTTGCATCTCCGCCGCCATTTCCGGCGAGACAACCCTCGGGGAGACAGTGACCCCCGGAGGAAGATTCTCCGGCCGTTCACCGCGGTCGATGGCGTCGAGGTAGTCCTTGATGACCTTGAGCGGCAGGTACTGGTCACGCTGCAGGGCAAGGACGAAGCGCAGGCGCTCCACGTCGCTGTCCGAATACTGCCTGTATCCGGCAGGAGTCCTCTTCGGATTGATGAGGCCCTTTTCCTCCAGGAAGCGGATCTTGGACGCAGTCATTCCGGGGAAGTCATCGCTCAATTGGGCGAGGACTTCCCCGATGTTCAGGACCTGCGGCCCGCGACGGTCCGGCTGGGCAATAGCCACAGGCAGGTTCCCCGTCAGACTTGGCCTGCTGAGCGGACAGGGCTGATGTAGTAGGTCAACCGGAACTTACCGATCTGGACCTCGTTGCCGCTCTTGAGCTGCACGCGGTCAACGCGGTCGTGGTTGACATACGTACCGTTGAGGCTGCCCATGTCCACGAGCTCGAATCCCGACGTAGTGCGGATGAACTGCACGTGCTTGCGGGACACCGTGACATCGTCAAGGAAAATGTCCGCGTCAGGGTGCCGGCCGGCAGTTGTGGTGTCCGCGTCCAGCAGGAACCGGGCTCCGGCGTTGGGTCCGCTGTGTGCAATGAGCAAGGCCGAATTCGGCGGAAGAGCATCCACGGATGCACGCTCTTCAGGAGCCAACTTGGGGGCAATGCTCGGCTCGTCCCATGTTGGCGTGATGCTGATCGAGGTGGTCTCCGACGTCGGCTGTTCCTCCGCGCCGTTCCCGACATTGGCTTGATTCTGTTCGCCGCCAACCATGGAATTTCCTCCTCATCCGCTGACAGTTCCAAACCCTGCCAGCAACTTCCGCATCCCGGTACCGCCGGGCAAATCGGTTCCTGGCCCGCCCTTCCATTTCCCCTGTAATGGGAAAACAGCCTGGCGGGCCAGATAACTTTAGCCTACCTGTTGTTCGTACTCCGATGCACTGAGCAGGGAATCCACTGCGTCAGGTTCTGCGAGCTTTACTTCAATGAGCCAACCTTCGCCGTACGGGTCCGAGTTAATCAGTGCGGGATCCGTATCCAACGCGTCATTGCGATTGGTGACCTCGCCGGAAACCGGAGCATAGATGTCGCTGACGCTCTTGGTGGATTCGACTTCCCCAACAACTTCATTGCCGGTGATTTTTGTCCCCGGCTCCGGCATCTGGGCGTAGACCACGTCGCCCAGCGCGTCCTGGGCGAAGTCGGTAATGCCAATGCGCACAACGCCGTCGGCATCCGGAGCGGTTACCCACTCGTGTTCTGCAGTGTAGGAAAGTTCTTCAGGAATATTGCTCACGGGTGGCCTTTCATCGGGACAATGACGAACCTCGGCGACGGCCTGCGCAGCTGGCCGCCGCTGAAAGTATAGGCACAATTCCCCTGCGCCTGATGGGGTCTCTGCCATGATTGACCCATGACTGAACAAGCACAAGTACCAGCCGGGAAAAAGAGCAACCTGGGCGTCAAAATAATCCTGGTCCTTGTGTTTTTGCTGGTTGCTGTGGCCGCCTGGTTCATTCTTGGGGCAATTCTTCCCAGATGGTGGTCCGATGTCATCGCAGGACAAATCAGGCGTGACCTTGGTGCCAGCGTGCTGGTCGGCATGTTCTACGGCTTCGTATTTACCTTCATTCCTTTGCTGGTCGCCTGGCAGGCCACCAGGAAAGCGGTTCGCTGGCCCTGGAAAACAGCCATCGTCCTGCTGGCAGTTGCCATCGCAACTCCCAATCTGCTCACTGCCGGAATCGTCTTTGGCTCCACGGAATCAGCCCACGCCGGCCAGAGGACCCTCAGCGTGGATGCAGGCTTCTTCACCACCTGGACAGCCATCTCCGCCGTTGCCGCGGTAGTTGTCTTTATTGCGGTGACGGTCATGTGGTCGATCTGGCGGCGCCGGGGCAACCAGATGAAGGCCCTGAAGCAGGCGGAGAACGAACGCATCAAGGCTGCCGGGAACCGGAACGCCGAACCGGAACCGCAGAACCCCACGCCCACCCCGTAAGAGCCGAAAATGCCCGCCACGGACTTTCCGTGGCGGGCATTTTCCTGCCTGCGTCAGACGTGACGCTCCAGGCGTCGGGATCCAGGCCTCATGACTTAGGCGACGATGGCCCCATCAGGTTCGCGCTCGACGTCGGGAGTTGCCGTCGGTGCGGCCCCTCCCCCGCGCTTGGCGGCCGCAGCAGCAGCAATCATGACCAGCAGGGCAGCAACCGTGATCCCTGCGCCCGCCCAGATGGGCGAGGTGTAGCCGAGACCGGCAGTGATGGTGACGCCGCCCAGCCATGCGCCCAGCGCGTTGCCCAGGTTGAAGGCACCAATGTTCGCACCCGATGCCAGCGTTGGTGCCGTGGAGGCGAAGTGCATCACGCGCATCTGGAGGCCTGGAACGGTTGCGAATCCGAATCCGCCCATCAGGGCCAGGGACACCAGGGTTGCAATGCTGCTGGCAGCCGTCAGGGCGAAGAAGACCAGAACCACCACAAGTCCGGCGAGGATCACGATGAGTGACTTGTCCAAGGCCTTATCGGCAGCCTTGCCGCCGAGGAAGTTGCCGACGAACAATCCTCCACCGAACAGCACCAGCAGCCATGGGACGGCGCCCGGCTCAAATCCGGAGACCTCGGTGAGGGTGAAGGCAATGTAGGTGAAGGCGCCGAACATGCCGCCGAAGCCGAGGATGGTCACGATGATCGACAGCCACACCTGGCCGGATGCGAAGGCGCCCAGTTCGCTGCGTAGGCCCTTTGTGGGTTCCGTGCCGGCCTTGGGGACCATGAAGGCGACGCCGAGCAGCGCCACTACGCCGATCATGGTGATAGCCCAGAACGTTGAACGCCAGCCGAAGTTCTGGCCCAGCAAGGTCCCGAAGGGAACACCCAGGACGTTGGCCGCCGTCAGGCCGGTGAACATGATCGCGATGGCGCCGGCCTTCTTATGCGCCGGCACGAGGCTTGCGGCCACCACTGAGCCGATACCGAAGAAGGCCCCGTGGCACAGTGCGGCCACGATACGTCCGAGCAGCATGGCCGAGTAGGTGTCGGCGATCGCGGAGAGGAAATTTCCTGCGATAAAGAGCACGAGCAGGCCCATGAGTACAGGTTTGCGGGGCAGCCGGGTCACAGCGGCAGTCACCAGCAGGGCACCGACAGTGACGCTGAGGGCGTAACCGGAGATGAACCAACCGGCCGAAGCCTCGCTGACGTCGAAGTCGGCGGCAACCTCGGGCAAGAGGCCCATGATCACGAATTCGGTCAGTCCGATGCCGAATCCGCCGAGGGCAAGGGCAATCAACCCTGCGGGCATGTGGAACTCCTTAGATGGCCGGTTCCCCTGGGAAGTGGAAGTGCGCCGCCGGGAACCGTAGGATAATAGTTGCAGACGCTCTATATATAGTTGCATACGCTAGGTACTTGCGCAAGCAACTACTTTCGAACGTCCGCGATCGACTCAACATCAAGGCAGGAGCACAGCAGACATGGGCATCAAGGATGACGCCGTAGAAGTACGGGCACAGGGCTGGCGGACCCTTGCCGCCCTGCACGGAAGCATCGAAGCGGAGCTGGAACGAGCGCTCCAGGCTTCGAACGAGCTCTCTGTCGTGGAGTACACGGTGCTGGATGCCCTGAGCCGCCAAGACGGCTGGCACATGCGGATGCAGCAGCTGGCCCGCGCCACCGCACTCTCAAGCAGCGCCACAACGCGCCTGGTCAACCGCCTGGAAGACCGGGGGCTGCTCACCCGCATCCTCTGCGCCGACGACCGGCGAGGGATCTACACGGAGCTGACGGGCGCCGGCCAGAAGCTCCTCGAAGCGGCCAAGCCTGTCCATGACGAGACTCTGGCTGCAGCCTTGGACGCCGCGGAGGCCGTGCCGGAGCTTGAGCCGCTCGTAAGGGCGCTCGGAGCGTTGCAAAAGGCATAGGCCGGATCCCGGGCTCGTAGGCGCAATTCCGCCCTGAATGACGGGCGTGGCGAACGAGCCCGGGAAGTCTTGCACCTTAGCGACCCGACTTAACGACCAAAGGCCGGAATCACGCGTTTCCACGTGATTCCGGCCTTTTTGGTCGGGCTGACAGGATTTGAACCTGCGACCCCTTGACCCCCAGTCAAGTGCGCTACCAAGCTGCGCTACAGCCCGCTGGTTCCACCGTTCTCCGCCTAAGTTTTCCTCCGAAGAGTCCCACCTAAGCAGTCCGGCCGAACCACCTCCAAAAGCTTACACGAAGTTGGAGGTCGGAGACGCCATCACAGCCAAAGTGGGCTGTGATGCGCGTCTCACTTAGCGCTTCTTGCCGCGCTTTTCGCGTACGCGCATGTTGACCTCGATGGGCGTGCCCTCGAAGCCGAACGTTTCGCGCAGGCGGCGGGTGATGAAGCGACGGTATCCCGGGTCCAGGAAGCCGGTGGTGAAGAGCACGAACTTCGGCGGACGGCTGGAAGCCTGGGTACCGAAGAGAATGCGGGGCTGCTTTCCACCACGGACCGGGTGCGGGTGGGCTGCGACGAGTTCACCCAGGAACGCGTTGAGGCGTCCGGTGGGGATACGGCGGTCCCAGCTCTCCAGGGCGATGTCCAAGGCAGGAACCAATCGGTCCTTGTGCCAGCCGGTCTTGGCTGAGATGTTGACGCGGGGAGCCCATTCAACGTGGGCCAGGTCCTGCTCGATCTCACGCTCAAGGTAGCGGCGGCGCTCGTCATCCAACAGGTCCCACTTGTTGAACGCAAGCACCAGGGCGCGGCCGGACTCGATGGCCAGCTGAAGGATGCGGACGTCCTGCTCGCTGAGGACCTCGTCCACGGCTAGAAGCACGACGGCGACCTCCGCCTTTTCGAGGGCGGCCTGCGTACGCAGGGATGCGTAGAAGTCTGCACCCTGGGCCATGTGCTGGCGGCGACGGATACCGGCGGTGTCCACGAATCGCCAGGTGCGGTCACCCAGCTCGATGAACTCGTCAACGGGATCGCGCGTGGTGCCGGCCAGCGGATCCACCACTACGCGCTCGGAACCTGCGAGCTTGTTCAGCAGCGAGGACTTGCCAACGTTCGGGCGTCCGATCAGGGCGATACGTCGCGGGCCGCCGGAGCGCTCCACTCCTTCGACCAGGGAGAACTCGGGAAGGGTGTCCATGACATGGTCAAGGAGGTCGGCAACACCGCGTCCGTGCAGCGCCGAGACGGGGTACGGCTGACCGAAGCCCAGTCCCCACAGTGCTGCGGAATCGGCTTCCTGCGCAAAGTCGTCCACCTTGTTGGCCACCATGATGACCGGCTTCTTGCTCTTGCGGAGCATCTTCATGACGCCCTCATCCGTGGCTGTCGCACCAACGGCGGAGTCCACCACGAAGAGAACGGCGTCAGCGAGCTCCACTGCCATCTCGGCCTGCTCGGCTACGCGGGCATGGATGCCCTTGGCGTCATGCTCCCAGCCACCGGTGTCCACCAGGGTGAAGTTGCGGCCGTTCCAGCGGGCCGAGTACATGACGCGGTCGCGGGTAACGCCGGGGGTATCTTCGACAACTGCTTCGCGGCGGCCCAGGATGCGGTTGACCAACGTGGACTTGCCGACGTTCGGACGGCCGATGATGGCCAGGACGGGGTCCAGCTTGAGGGGACCTTCGTCTCCTTCATCGCCGTACTCGCCACTGAGCAGCGCAGCATCTTCTTCATCGAGTTCGTAATCGTCCAGGCCTGCCCGGAGGGTGGCTGCGCGCAGCTCGGCCTCGTCGTCGTCCAGGGCAGCCAGGTTTTCAGCCACCTGGTCGGTGCCGGTGGGCGTGTATTCGTCGTCGCCGGCTCCGTGGAGGCCGGATTTTTGAGTCGTATCGCTCATTGCACTTTCCTTAGTGGTGGTCTGCCGGCGTCCCGGCTACTTCTGATGGGCGGTGCTGCAGAAGGGCTACCCCGGGCGCAGGCTCCGTAGGCAGGCCCTGGCCCGTGGCCCGGATGGCATCCTGGACGTGTCCGGCAAGGGCTTCACGGATCTCCGCAGCTGCCCTGTCCATTGAAACACGCCCCGGTTCGCCCTTCCGGCGCTTCACCGTGATGGGTTCGCCGAAGCTCACATGGAGCTTGCGGCGTGGTTTGGGGATATGGTCGCGGTGCTCGTCACCCTGGCGGGTTCCGAGGATGGCGACCGGAATTACTGTTGCTCCGGAATTGATGGCGAGCCATGCAACCCCGTTGCTGATGTTTTCGGCGGCGCCGCTCCCCCGGGTTCCTTCAGGAAGAATCCCGACGCAGCGGCCGTCGTCGAGCAGTTGCTTGCCGATGTGCAGCGCCGTGCGGTCGCCGGTCCGGTCCACTGGAATCTGCCCGGAGCCCCTGAGGACCTTGCCCAGGAATCCTTTGAACATCTCTTTCTTGACCAGGATGTGCATGGGACGCGGCGAAGCGCCGAACATCACCGGTCCGTCCAGAAAGCTGATGTGGTTGGCGGCGAAAACCACCGGGCCGGCAGCGGGCACGTTGGTCTTGCCCGATACCTCGGTCCGGTAGAGGACGTGGTCCAGGAACCAACCCACAGGCCGGCTCCAGAGGCGCGTCCACGCTGCCGGGAGTTGATTGCTAGTCGCCATAGATGACCTTGCTGACGATTGCCAGGGCGGTGTCGACGGTTTCCTCGAAGTTGAGGTCGGAAGAATCTAGCGTCACAACGCCGTCGGCAGCCTGGGTGAAGTTCACCACCGTGGAGTCCTTGGCATCGCGCTGGATTACCTGGGCCGCAAGCTGCTCTTTGCTCTGCGTGCCACCCAACTGGATTCCACGACGCCGGAGCCTGGCTTCCTCACTGGCGGTCAGGAGCATACGGACCTCGGCATTGGGGACGACGACAGTGGTTATGTCCCGCCCTTCCACCACCATGCGGTGGTGGTGCTGGTCGATCAGCTCTCGCTGCCGGCGGATCAATTCGGTGCGTGCGCCGAGGGTTGTCGCCACGGCACTGACAGAGGACGAAATCAGGGGTTCCCGGATCTCATCGGTGATGTCGGTGCCGTCAACGGCCACATATTCCTTGGCAGTACTGGTGCTGACTTCCAAGGGCATGGTTTTGGAGGCATGTTCCACGGCGGCGCCGTCCTGCAGGTCCACTCCGGTTTTGAGGCAGTACCAGGTCAAGGCACGGTACATCGCACCCGTATCCAGGTAAGCCAGCTTCAAGCGGCGGGCCACTTCCTTGCTGACGCTCGATTTTCCGGAACCCGAAGGGCCGTCGATCGCAATCACCAAGGGCTTGCCGGGGCGGGCGACCGTCTCGGGGCCAAAGAATTCACGTGTCATTACTGGAGTACCCGCCATCCACGGTCGGTCAAAGCTTCAACAAGGAGGTCATGCTTGCTGGGAAGCACGGAGAGCTCCACCATGCCCACGTTCTGCCCGGACGAATGGTCGAGCCGAAGGTCTTCAAGGTTCACGCCGATTTCACCGATCTCGGTCAGGAGACGTGCGATCTGGCCTGGCTTGTCGTCCACCAGGATGGTGAGCCACGAGTAGGCCTGCGGTGGTCCGCCGTGTTTGCCTGGAATCCTTGCCTGGCCGGCGTTGCCTTCGCTGATCAGTTGGGCGAGGTCGAGCCTGGCGCCCGGCGCGGACGGTGCTTCCAACGTGCCGATCAGCCGGTTCAGGTCCTCCCGCACACCGTGCAGGATGGACACCACCTTGTCTGCGTTACCTCCCAGGATCTGCACCCAGAGGGTTGGATCACTGGCGGCAATCCGGGTGGTGTCCCGGAGCCCGTTCCCGGCCAGGGAGAGGGCATGCAGTGGCGTACCCTGCAAGCGGCTGGCCAGCAGGGACGACATGATCTGCGGCAGATGCGACACCAAGGCAACGGCTTCATCGTGCTCGTCCGCAGTGAACTGGGAGACAATCGCCCCAAGATCTCCGGCGAGCGAACGCGCTACCTGGACGGCCGCTGCCGAGGTCTCCTCGGAAGGGCAAACGACCCACGGCATGGACGTGAAGAGTTCCCCCCTTGCTGCAACGGGACCGGACTTCTCGCGCCCGGCCATGGGGTGTGTCCCCACGTACCGGGAGAGATCAACTCCGCGTTCGCGCAGCTGCGCCAGGATGGTTGCCTTGACGCTCGCGATGTCGACGACGACGGCGGACGGGTAGTCCCCCAGCGCTTTTTGCACGACGTCGGCCGTCACGTCAGGCGGGGCAGCAACGACTACCAGTTGGGGTACTTCATCCAGCTCAGACAAAGGACGGCCCGCACCGATGTCCACCGCAACCGCCTGGTTGGTGGGCGAAGGATCGAAAAGAAAGACCGGGACCCCGCGTCCGCGCAGCCCGAGGCCAATGCTGGCCCCCAGCAGGCCTGTACCGAGAACGACGACCGGGCCATCAAGATGGCCCCGGCCGTGCGTACCGAATGCCGACATGCCCTAGAGCCCCACAGATGCCAGGAGGTGTCCGACTTCCTGCCTGCCGAGGTTGCGGATGCTGCCCTGGCGCTGGTCACCCAGGCCGATGGGACCAACCTTGACGCGGACAAGCCGTTCTACCGGGAAGCCGACGGCGTCGAACATGCGGCGCACAATGCGGTTCTTACCGGAGTGGAGGACAACCTCGATCAGGACGTGGCCCGGAGTGGAGTCCACCAGCCGGAAGGAGTCCACTGCTGCTACGCCGTCTTCAAGCTCAACGCCGCTCTTCAGCTTGGCGCCGACTCCTTGCGGGAAGGGGCCACGCACCTGGACCAGGTACGTCTTGGGTACCTCGTAGGAAGGGTGGGTCAGACGGTTGGCGAGCTCGCCGTCGTTCGTCAGCAGAAGCAGTCCTTCGGTGGCGACGTCGAGGCGTCCTACGTGGAACAGGCGTTCGCCCTTGTTCTTGCTGTTCTTGAGGAAGTCGCTGATGCAGGGGCGGCCCTCGGGGTCTTCCATGGTGGAGACAACGCCCTTGGGCTTGTTGAACACCATGTAGACGAGGGTCTCGTCCAGCTGGATACGGATACCGTCCACGTGGATGACTGCCGTTGCAGGGTCCACGCGCATTCCGAGCTCGGTGGTGACCACGCCGTCTACTTCAACGCGGCCTTCGAGGATCATTTCCTCACAGACGCGACGGGAAGCAACTCCGGCCTGGGCCATGACCTTCTGCAGGCGTACGCCGTCGGCATCGTGAAGGTCCGACTGCGGGACCTCTTGGCGGGGCCCGCGATTGCGGCCCGGCTTGCGCACGGGGCCAAGGTTCTGGCCGAACCGTTCGCTGCCGAAGGCCTTGGAACCGTATTGCCGGGCCGGCTTGGCCTTGGGCTTCAAAGCGCCGGGCGTGCCGGGTGCCTTGCCGAAGCCGGGCTTGTTGGAGCCGGGCTTGCGGAACGGCTTGGCAGGCCTTGCAGCCTGGCCGCGGTCGTAGTCGCCGGCCGTTGTGGGGTTGTCGGGATCGAAGGGTGCCGCTTCGCGCGGCTTCGAAGCCTTGAAGGGGCGACCCTCGCCCTGGGTGAAGTTGCGCTTTCCAGCGCCGGCGCTTCCGCCGCGGCCGGAGAAGCCGCCGGCGTTGGAGCGGCCAGTGCCGCCTCCCTTGGCCTCATTGCGTCCGGAGCTGTTGCGCCCCGAACCGTTACGTGGTGAACTCTGGCGTCCCGCCTGTGTCATGACCCGTCCTTGTGTAGTAATGGCCGGCATTGTGTGCTGCAATCAACACTAGCCAGCCGGGCAGACATCGTCTGCCCCTTGTCGCTGTGCACCTATATAAGGTGCCGAAATTCAGTATGAAGTTGTGTCGCACAGCCTATTGGAGCCCGTGGCTACATCCGGCTTGCGTCGTAGTATTCGTCGATCCCTTCCAAACCCGGAAGGTGCGGCGAGAGCTGTGGCAATTCGGCCACCGATCCAATGCCCATCCGTTCCAGGAAGTACGAGGTTGTCCGATACAGGACAGCCCCGGATTCGGGATCCGTTCCGGAGTCCTCGATCAAGCCCCTCTGTGTAAGGGTCCTGACCACGGAATCGACGTTAACGCCGCGAATGGCGGACACCCGGGCCCTGGAGACCGGTTGCCTGTAAGCAATAACCGCCAGGGTTTCGAGTGCTGCCTGAGTAAGCCTGGTGGTCTGCCCCTCGAGGACGAACCTTCCCACGATGTCGGCGAAATCCGACCGTGAATAGATCCGCCACCCCCCAGCGACGTTCCGCAATTCAAAACCCCGGGGTGCAGTGCTGGCAACGGCAAAGCCGACAGCATCCACGTCCGGGGCTTTAACAGTATAGCCGCTATACTCCCGCCGCAGGTCCTCCAGGAAATCCTCGACGACGGCGACCGTTACGTTGAGTCCGGCGGCCAGCTCTTCGGAGGTTGCCGGCTGGTCGATGACCATGAGCACGGCCTCCAGCGCAGCGCGGGCTCCGCCGGGCAAAGCCTCCAGTTCCGCAAGCCCATCCTGGACCACTTCTTGTTCACTCATTGATGCCTGCCTCGTATTCTTCACTCAGCCTTGAGCTGTCCCATTCGGCGTCGTCGCCGGTCCACCGCACCGTCAGCTCTGCCAGCGGCTCCGGCTGTTCGAATGCGATCACGCGATCCCGGAACATCTCCAGCAACGCCAGGAACCGGGCCACCACCACCAAGGTGGCTTCGGCATCGGCAATCAGCGTCTGGAAGGACAGCGGGGCACCCAGCTTCAGGCGATGGCCGATGATCGCCGCCTGCTCCTTGACGCTCACCGGCGGGGCGTGCAGGTGGCCCAAACCCACCTCTTCCGGAGTCGAGTCCTTGGGCTTGAGCGCTTTGGCCGCCAGTTCACCGAATTGTTCAGGGGTGTGCCGCCACACGAGTTCCGGAAGCAGCGCGGCGAAGTGAGCCTCAAGAGCCACCTGGCGCGGGTACCGCATGGCTTCCTGCTCCAGCGTTTCACCCATGATTCCGGCGATTTGCTTGAAGGCCTTGTACTGCAGCAGACGGGCGAACAAGAGGTCCCTTGCCTCCAGCAAGGCAATGTCCTCGGCATCCTCCACTTCTCCTGCGGGCAGGAGGCGGGCGGCCTTGAGGTCAAGCAGGGTTGCTGCGATCACCAGGAATTCGCTGGCTTCGTCCAACGCCCAGTCCTCCCCCAGTTCCTGGAGGCGGCGGATGTACTTGATGAACTCATCGGTGACGGTAGCCAAGGCCACTTCGGTGATGTCCAGCTTGTGCTTGGAAATCAGTCCCAGCAGGAGGTCGAAGGGGCCGGTGAAGTTGGCCAGCCGGACCTCAAAGCCCGCTTTGGGAGCTGCGGAGGTATCGGCGTCGGGTGCTTCCCGTTCGGCGATCGCTTCCGATGCCGGGGCGAGTGACGGTGCCACCGTCGGTTACGGCGCGCCGCCGCGCGAAATCAGTTCCTTGGCAAGGCGGCGGTAGGCGTCGGCACCGATGTGGTTGCCGGCGTAGCTGGTGATCGGCTCCGCCGCCACCGTGGCGTCGGCGAATTTGATGGAGCGCTTGATGACGGTCTCGAAGACTTTGTCTCCGAATGCTTCCACCAGGCGGGAGATGACTTCACGGCTGTGCAGGGTCCGGGCGTCGTACATCGTGGCCAGGACGCCGTCCACCTGCAGGCGCGGGTTGAGGCGGTCCTGGACTTTCTCGATGGTCTCGACAAGCAGGGCCACGGCGCGCAGGGCGAAGAATTCGCAGATCAAAGGGATGATGACGCCGTGGGCTGCCGTGAGCGCGTTGACGGTCAGAAGACCCAAAGAGGGCTGGCAGTCAATGAGCACGACGTCGTAGTCGTCTTCAACGTTCTTGAGGGCGCGGTCAAGGACCTGTTCCCGGGCTACCTCATTGACGAGCTGCACTTCAGCAGCAGAGAGGTCGATGTTGGCAGGAAGGAGATCCACGCCCTCCACCCCGGTCTGCTGGATGGCGTCACGGATATTGACCTTGCGGTCCATCAGGACGTTGTAGACAGTGAGGTCGAGTTCATGCGGATTGGCGCCCAGGCCCGCCGACAAAGCGCCCTGGGGGTCAAAGTCCACCAACAGGACCCGTCGGCCGTACTCTGCGAGCGCTGCTGCAAGGTTGATGGTGGACGTCGTTTTACCGACCCCACCCTTCTGATTGACCATGGCGATGACTCGCGCCGGCCCGTGGGAGGCAAGGGGTGCGGGTTCCGGGAATTCGCGGTAAGGGCGGCCCGTAGGCCCCATGACGGCGTCTTCCAGATCGAGCTCGGTGCCTTCCAGCGTAGCTGTTCCCCGTTCGATGCTCACGTATCTAACCACTCTTTCGACGACGATCTTCCCTGCCGCTGTACCCCCGGCTGCAGCGCTACTACCCCCTTAGGCTACATGTCCCGACACGGTAATCCGGGGAACTTGACTTTGTCCGTTGTTTGAGCCTTGACCCTCTAGTTGAGGTCGAAGGTTGGGATCCGGGAGCCTGGCCGGGTATTGGAAAACGCCGAAGGCCGGCACCTGGATGGTGCCGGCCTTCGGCGTTGCTGTTCTGTTCCGGGACTTGGCTGTTAGACGACAGCCTTGCCGCGGGTTTCGGCTTCGGCGACAACCACGTCTTCTTCGCCATGGGCCATCATCGTCTGCTCGTCGAAGGGCTCGCTTCCGGAGAGGACCCGCTCGACCTGGCCGTTGTCGATTTCCTTGACCCAGGTACCGATGAGGACTGTGGCCACAGCGTTCCCGGTGAAGTTGGTCAGAGCGCGGGCCTCCGACATGAAGCGGTCGATGCCAACGATCATGCCTACCCCGCCCAGGAGTTCGGGCTTGTGCGCCTGGAGACCGGCCGCCAGGGTCGCCAGTCCGGCACCTGTCACGCCTGCGGCTCCCTTGGAGGCAATGATCATGAAGACCAGCAGCGAGATCTGCGCACCGAGGTCAAGCGGCGTACCCATGGCGTTGGCCACGAAGAGGGAGGCCATAGTCAAGTAGATGGCCGTGCCGTCCAGGTTGAAGGAGTAGCCCGTGGGAACGGTGACGCCAACGACCGGCTTGGAAACACCCAGGTGTTCCATCTTGGCGATGAGGCGGGGAAGAGCCGCTTCGGAGGACGACGTGGAGAAGATCAACAGGTATTCGCGGGCCAGGTACTTCATGAGGCGGAAGATGTTCACGCCGGCCACGGCGCGGAGCAACGTACCGAGGATCACCACAATGAACAGGGCGCAGGTGATGTAGAAGGCCAGCATCAGGGTGAACATGCTCAGGATGGCCTGGGCACCCGTCGCACCGACGACGGCGGCAATCGCACCGAATGCACCTACCGGGGCCAGCCACATGATCATGATGAGGATGCGGAACACGAGTCGCTGACCGTGGCCGATGGCATTGAGGATGGGCTGGCCTTGCTTGCCCATCTTCTGCAGCGCGAAGCCGACCAGGATTGCAGCAAGCAGGGTGGGCAGGACGGGGATGTCGCCCGGAATGATGCCGAGGAGGAAGTCAACGGTGCTGTCCGTCGCCGCCTTCTTGTTGGGATCGTACGGCGTCAGCTTGAGTCCCTCACCCGGGTGGATGAGGTTGCCGACCACCAGGCCGATGGCGAGCGCGAACGTCGACATCGCCACGAAGTACCCCAAAGCGAGCCCGCCGACCTTGCCGACGGTTGCGGCCTTGGCGATGGAGCCGATGCCAAGGACAATGGTGCAGAAGATCACGGGGGCGATCATCATCTTGATGAGTTTGATGAAGCCATCACCCAGCGGTTTGAGTGACTTTCCGACCTCAGGGAACATCAGGCCGACGACAGCGCCAAGCACTACGGCCAGGATGACCGCGATGTACAGGTAGTGCGACTTGTCGAGCCCCTTGCGTCCACTTTTGGCAGCTACTGCCGACTCTCCTCGTTGAGAGGTCATGGGATTCTCCTTCTGGATACTGTGTAAGGCGCTGCGGTCCTGCACTGATGTCCAATCCGCTGCCCTTGTGTGATATCCATCATTGAGCCGCTGGTGACATACATCACCGTTGCGGTCATATTGGTCATGGAGGTCCATGTGTTTCACAGCTGGAGCATTGCCCGGCGGTTGTTTGTTGCGAACTTGCTGTTCGTCCTGGTGATGACGGCGGTCTTCGGGACCTTTTCGGTGCTGGAAGCCAGGGACCGGGCGTATGACAACGCCGGCGGGCGGATGCTTGCCCTGTCCACGTCGATTGCCAACAACCCCCTCGTGCTGGAGGCGGCCGCCACTGCCAACCCGTCAGAGACGCTCCAGCCGTATGCCCTGAAGGTCATGCACGATGCCGATGCGGACTTCATTACGATCATGGCTCCGGACCGGACGCGGTGGACCCATCCCCGGGCCGAAGAGCTGGGCAAGCCTTACATCGGGACGATCGAGCCTGCCCTGCGCGGAGAGACCTTCACTGAAGTCACTGCGGGAACGCTGGGGCCTTCGGTCCGTACCATTGCACCGGTCAGGGCACCGGACGGATCCATCAAGGCTTTGGTTGCCGCAGGGGTCACGGTCCGCACGGTGGACACCGACGTTGCCGAGCGGTTGGGCGTCATTGGCAGCATTGCCTTGGTGGTGCTGGCATTCGGGTCTTTTGCTGCCTGGCTGCTGGGCCGCTACCTCCGCTCGGTCACCCGCGGTTGGGGGCCGGAACAGCTGGCACAGCTCTTCGCCTACTACGAATCGGTCCTGCACTCAGTACGCGAGGGCCTGATTCTCATCGACACCCACGGCAAGGCCGTGATGTACAACGACCAGGCAGCCGAACTCCTGGGTTTGGAGCCTTCCGACGCCGACAGGTCACCAACGGCGGCGCCAAAGCTGGCGGAGCTGCCGATCGACGGCAGCCTGCGGGCACTGTTCGAATCCGGCAGGGCCGCCCATGACGAAATCCACCTCACCGGCTCCCGCATCCTGGTGATCAACCAGGCCCCGGCGGTCGGACCGGTTCCCGCGCGCAGCCGCCAGAAACCGGCGGTGTATGGGACAGTGGCCACCATCAGGGACCGCACGGAAATCGAATCCCTGGGCACGGAGCTGCAGACCATGAAAACCCTCTCCGATGCTCTGCGCGCCCAGACCCACGAACACGCCAACCGCCTCCACATGATCGTCTCCTTGCTGGAACTGGGCCGGACACCGCAGGCCCTGGACTTCGCCACCAAGGACCTGGAACTCAGCCAGCAACTCACCGATGACATGGTGGCCTCGGTGGATGAACCCGTCATGAGCGCTCTGGTGATGGGCAAGGCCGCCGAAGCTCATGAGCGCGGCGTGGAACTGATTGTCCGGACATCAGGGAGTGGAGGTGTCCGGGGGCTGGAAATCCAGGACCTCGTCACCATCCTGGGTAACCTGCTGGACAATGCGATCGATGCCGCGGCAGCCGGGGATTTCCCCCGCCAAGTGGAAATGGACGTGGACGCCGGTCCTGCCGCTGTCGAATTCACCGTGCGCGATTCGGGCGCCGGCATCGACCCTGAATCGATCGACGACGTCCTGCAGTACGGATTCAGCACCAAGTCGTCGGAGGGAAACTCCCGTGGAGCGCACGGCCGGGGCGTGGGTCTTGCCCTGGTGCGGCAGGCCGTCCAGCGGCTGAACGGTACGATGACCATCAGCAATCCCGGCGGTGCACAGTTCCATGTTGTGCTGCCTTCGCCGGTTCCCGAGGAAGAGAAGGCATGACAGACATCCGCGTCCTGGTTGTAGAGGACGAGCCGATCGCTTCGGATGCCCACTCCGTCTACATCGGCCGCCTGGACGGATTCACCCTGGTGGGAACAGCGCCAGACGGACAATCGGCCCTCCGCATCCTTGGTGAGTTCGCAGCATCAGGCTCCCCCGTGGATCTGGTCCTGCTGGACATGAACCTCCCGGACTTGCATGGGCTGGACGTCGCCCGCCGCATGCGCTCAGCAGGTGTCTTCGCCGACATCATCGCCATCACGGCCGTCCGTGAACTGAACATTGTCCGCAGTGCCGTATCCATCGGCGTCGTGCAGTACCTCATTAAACCGTTCACGTACGCCACCTTCGCGGACAAGCTGCGCAGCTATCGGACATTCCGCGAACAGTTGGCGGGTTCACTGTCCGGGATTTCCAAAGCCGGCGCGTCACAGAGCGACGTTGACCAGGCGTTCGCGAGCCTCCGTGCACCGACGGAACTGCCGCTGCCCAAGGGTCTGTCCGGGTCCACGCTCGAAGCGGTCAAGGAACTGGTGCGGGGGCGCGAGGATCCCATTTCCGCGAGTGAAGTCATGGACGCGCTGGGAATGTCCAGGGTGACCGCCCGCAGGTATCTGGAGTACTTGGCCGACGCCGGAACGGTCACCCGGGCACCGCGGTACGGTACTCCTGGCCGACCGGAGAACGAGTATGGCTGGAACCGCAATTAAGTGAATGTATACAAGGTATCGCTCTCTAGCCCCAATGCTGGCGCGCATGACCTCAATGTATACACTGAGGTCATGCGCGCCAGTGATCGGGCTTACAGGGCCCTCCGGGAAGACATTCTCGAGTGGCGCCTCCGCCCCGGCACCGTCCTCGCTGAGGTCGAGCAGTCCGAACGCCTTGGAGTCTCGCGCACTCCCGTCAGGGAAGCGCTGGGGCGACTCACCGCGGAAGGTCTGACGACGGCGGCGGGCGGCCGCGGCGTCGTCGTCACCGATATCTCGCTGGACAGCATCGACGAACTGTTCGAACTGCGCGAAACCCTGGAGGTAAGGGCCGCTTCCCTCGCCGCGCAACGCGGCGAACCCGGAGTGTTCGCGGAACTGCACGCAGAACTGCTGCTGGCTCCCACGCTGCTGGGCGACGACGATCCCGCCAGGCACGAGTACTACGCCCTGGTGAGCCGTTTGGACGAAGCCATCGACGCCGCGATCTCCAATGTGTACATGGCCAACGCCATGCGAAGCCTCCGCGTCCACCTTGCCCGCGTCCGCCGCCTGGCCGCCGACGACACCGCCAGGCTCCAAGCAGCGGCCGCCGAACATGCCGCCATCGCCGAAGCAATCGCCGTCGCCAACCCGCGCCTGGCCGAAGCCGCCACGATGGTCCACCTGCACCGCAGTCTCACCCACCTCAAAGCCGCTCATTCAGCCGGCTGAACGTCCCACCAGAAGGAGCACCATGGTCAAGTCCAACCACGTCCGTGTTTACAAGTCCGAGGAGAACCTTCCCCGGGAGGAGCAGCTGGCGCACAAGATCGCCGTGGTCGCCGCCGACCCCGTCGAGGTCACCCCGGAGGTCACCGACATGGTGATTAACCGCATCATCGACAACGCTTCCGTTGCCATCGCCTCGCTGAACCGGGCACCGATCGTCGCAGCCCGTGCACAGGCCCTGACGCACGGCCCCTCCGCCAACGGCAAGGGTGCCCACGTCTTCGGCATCACTGAGCAGGTCTCTCCGGAGTGGGCTGCCTGGGCCAACGGCGTAGCCGTGCGCGAACTCGATTACCACGACACGTTCCTGGCCGCCGACTACAGCCACCCGGGCGACAACATCCCGCCGATCCTGGCCGTTGCCCAGCACGTTGGCTCCAACGGCGCTGACTTGGTCCGTGCCATCGCCACCGGCTACGAGATCCAGGTGAACCTGGTCAAGGCCATCTGCCTGCACAAGCACAAGATCGACCACGTCGCCCACCTCGGCCCATCGGCCGCCGCAGGCATCGGCACCTTGCTGGGGCTGGATGTCGAGACGATCTTCCAGTCCGTGGGCCAGGCCCTGCACACCACCACCGCCACGCGCCAGTCCCGCAAGGGCGAGATCTCCACCTGGAAAGCCCATGCCCCGGCGTTCGCAGGCAAGATGGCGATCGAAGCCGTGGACCGCTCCATGCGCGGACAGACTTCACCCGTGCCGATCTACGAAGGCGAAGATGGCGTGATCGCCTGGATGCTCGACGGGCCGGACGCCTCCTACGAGGTCCCGCTGCCGCTGCCCGGTGAAGCCAAGCGCGCCATCCTGGACACCTACACCAAGGAACATTCCGCCGAGTACCAGGCCCAGGCCTGGATCGACCTCGCCCGCAAACTGCACCGCGAGCACCCCGAAACCACCGACCCCGCCAACGTGGAATCGGTGCTGATCAAGACCAGCCACCACACGCACTACGTGATCGGCTCCGGCGCGAACGACCCCCAGAAGTACTCCCCCACGGCATCCCGCGAAACCCTGGACCACTCCATCCCGTACATCTTCACCGTCGCCCTGCAGGACGGCGCGTGGCACCACGTGGACTCCTACGCCCCCGAACGCGCCGCCCGCCCGGACACTGTGGAACTCTGGCACAAGGTCACCACTGTGGAGGACCCGGAATGGACCCGCCGCTACCACTCCCTGGACATCGCGGAAAAAGCCTTCGGCGGCACTGTTGTCATTACACTCACGGATGGGTCGGTTGTCACGGACGAGATCGCCGTAGCCGACGCCCACCCGCTCGGTGCCCGGCCGTTCGCCCGCGAGCAATACATCAACAAGTTCCGCACGCTTGCTGCCGGGCTCGTGGAGGAAGCCGAAATCGAAAGGTTCCTCGCCGCCGTCGAACGCGTCACCGAACTGGGCGAAGGCGAACTGGACCAGCTGAACATCACCGCAGCCCCCGGCGTGATCAACCTCAACAACGCACCCAAGGGACTGTTCTAAATGCTGTACTCCAAAGTCACTCCCGAACAGAAGCGGCTGAAACTCCGGGAACTGCTGGCCTCCGGGACCGTGCAGCAGTTCCCGGGCGCCTTCAACCCGCTCTCGGCCCGGCTCATCGAAGAGAAAGGCTTCGCCGGCGTCTACATCTCCGGCGCAGTCCTCGCCAACGACCTCGGACTGCCGGACATCGGGCTCACTACCCTGACCGAGGTGGCCACCCGGGCAGGGCAAATCGCCCGCATGACCGATTTGCCGTCGCTGGTGGATGCCGACACCGGATTTGGCGAACCGATGAACGTGGCACGCACCATCCAGGAACTCGAAAACGCCGGCCTGGCCGGTTGCCACATTGAGGACCAGTTCAACCCGAAACGCTGCGGACATCTGGACGGCAAGAACGTGGTCGACGTCGACACGGCCGCCAAGCGCATCCGTGCCGCGGCCGACGCCCGACGGGATCCGAACTTCCTCATCATGGCCCGGACCGACATCCGCGCCGTTGAAGGAATCCAGGCAGCACAGGACCGCGCCAAAGCCCTCGTAGACGCCGGCGCCGACGCAATATTCCCTGAAGCCATGGCCACCCTGGACGAATTCCAAGCCATCCGCGACGCCGTGGACGTGCCCATCCTGGCCAACATGACCGAGTTCGGCAAAAGCGAGCTCTTCACCGTCGACCAGCTCCAAGGGGTGGGCGTCAACATGGTCATTTACCCCGTCACGCTCCTCCGCATTGCCATGGGCGCTGCAGAGCGTACTCTGGAATCGATTAAGGCTGCGGGGACCCAAGAAGCGCAAGTGGAAAACATGCTCACGCGTGCGCGCCTCTACGAACTCGTCGACTACGAGGCATACAACCAATTCGATACCGGCGTTTTCAACTTCCAGGTTCCTGGCGTCCGCTAGGTTCCGGATTCATCAAGGGGAACGCAGGCGTTCCGGATCGACCCGGTGCACCTGCACTATGAACGAAGGAGAGCAGCATGGCAGCTGTTGACATCAAAAAGGGCCTTGCCGGCGTCGTGGTGGACTACACCGCCGTCTCGAAGGTCAACCCGGACACCAACTCGCTCTTGTACCGCGGATACCCGGTCCAGGAACTGGCCGCCAAATGCAGCTTCGAAGAGGTCGCCTATCTGTTGTGGAACGGAGAACTGCCCAACGAGGCACAGTTGGCCGAATTCACCGCCCGCGAGCGCGCGGGCCGCGCGCTGGACCCGGTAGTGAAGCAGGTTATCGATGCCCTGCCCACCACAGCACACCCTATGGATGTGTGCCGCACCGCCGCGTCCGTGCTCGGCGCCCGGCACGAGCTGGCCGAGGATTCATCACCCGAAGCCAACATGAAGAAAGCCATCGACCTGTGGGCTGCCATGCCCGCCGTCGTCGCCTACGACCAGCGCCGCCGCCACGGCCAGGAACCCGTGGAACCCCACGAGGACCTGGACTACTCCGCCAACTTCCTGTGGATGACCTTCGGCGAAGAACAAGTGCCCGAGGTAGTGGAGGCTTTCAACGTCTCGATGATTCTCTACGCAGAGCACTCCTTCAACGCTTCGACGTTTACCGCCCGCGTAGTCACCTCCACGCTCTCGGACCTGCACTCGGCTGTCACCGCAGCCATCGGAGCACTCAAGGGCCCGCTGCACGGCGGCGCCAATGAGGCCGTGATGCACACGTTCGACGAAATCGGCATCCGCAGCGAAGAGTCCCTCGAAGAAGCCGCCTCCCGGGCGAAGACGTGGATGGAAGACGCGCTGGCGCAGAAGAAGAAGGTCATGGGCTTCGGGCACCGCGTCTACAAGCACGGCGACTCCCGCGTGCCCACCATGAAGGCCGCACTGGACAAGATGATCGCCCACTACGGACGACCCGAGCTCCTCGGTCTTTACAACGGCTTGGAGCAGGCCATGGACGAGGCCAAGGCCATCAAGCCCAACCTTGACTACCCTGCCGGACCCACGTACCACCTCATGGGCTTCGACACCCAAACCTTCACACCGTTGTTCGTCGCCAGCCGCATCACCGGTTGGACCGCGCACATCATGGAGCAGGTGGCTTCGAACTCCCTGATCCGCCCGCTGAGCGAATACAACGGACCCGAAGAGCGCCACGTTCCGTAAGGCTTTTTGGGCGCCAAAAAGCGGTAAGTACGACGTCGGGCCGGTCACCGAAAGGCGACCGGCCCGACGTCGTACTCTTTAGGCCTCAGGTTCCGCCCACTCCACAGTGTGGACCTCAGCGACATTCTCGTTGTCTGCCGCCAGGTCGACGCGCACGGCGATGCGCTGACCGGAAATCATGGCGGGCAACCAATGCTCGGCATCTGCCCACATCCGCTCCACCGGAAGCCTGCCAACGGGGAACCACGCCGGAGCGATCTCCTCGCTCTCGGAGGGCTCGCCTTCCCAGGCACGGGTGAGGAAGACCGTGGTGGCCATGTTCCATTCGGGCCTGGCCGGAAAAACGAAGTCGACGGTTCCCGCGGGAATCAGGTCATGCGCATGGACCACCACGTTGATTTCTTCCATAACCTCACGGCAGGCGGCCTCGGATGCAGTCTCCCCCACTTCGACGTGTCCGCCTACGCCCACTACTTTTCCCCGGCCAAAGCCGGTCTTCTTGGTGCCGAGAAGTACGTGTCCGCCGTCCGCACCGTCGCGGAGGAGGAAGCACAAAGTCACATGGGCTGCAGTCATGCTGCCTACCTTAACCTGATCTCCCCAGCCGTTGCCGCCATTGCTACAGTGAGCCCATGAGCGAAGGTGGGGGTGAAGCGGGCGCCAAAGCGGCCGCCGTCGATGAGGTTGGCGGGATGCCGTCCACAGCGGAAAGCACCCGGGACGGGACAAGAGTCAAAGGCGCCGAAGCCAAAGCCGAACGGGACGCCTGGCTCCCGCGCTGGCTTGTGGCTCATCCGCTGTACGCCGGGTGGGCGTGGACCGTTCTCTGGGCCGGGCTCATTGTCCTGGACGAAGTGCTGGACCTGGCCGGCTGGACCTGGTATCTGCTGGTCCTGGTTGCTGCCTTGCCGACGCTGATCTCCACGCTGGTGGTGCTGCACGCCACCCCACGGAGCCATCTCCGCGCGGTCGACGCGACCGTGCTCGGACACTTCTTTGTCCGGTTCCTGGCATTGGTGGCTGCCTTCATGGTGTGGGCTGCGTCAGTGGTGATGAGCGCGTCCATCTCCACCACTGTCCAGTCAGTAATCGGCGACTCGGAGAAGGAAGTCACTGCCCTTGGCTTCAACCTCATGCTGGCGGCCGTTCCCCTGGTGCTCTCCGTGCTCTGGATGGCCTTCATCGTGCGGTGTGCCTGGTTCCTGCGGCGGCTGCGCGGTTGGCGGCAGGTGCCGGTCAAGACCAGGGTTCCCAAGAAGTTCCTGCGGGGACGTCCACGGCTGAAGCGCGTGGTGGTGGGACTCGCCCATCCGGGTTTGCTGCTGGTGGCCGGACTGGGAACTTCTTTGTTGGCGCTGTTCGTGGACGCCGTCGAATTGACGCTGAACGTTCTGGAGTAACCTGCTTCCGGCGGAGTGGTTCCAGTAACGGTTTCCAGCCGAGGGTTTCCAGCCGAAGATTACTAGCCGAGCGCCCTGGGGTGGGCCGCTGCGTAAATCTCGCGCAGGGTGTCGGCGGTGACCAGGGTGTAAACCTGTGTGGTGGTCACAGAGGCGTGGCCCAGCAGCTCCTGCACCACCCTTACATCAGCGCCACCCTCCAACAGGTGCGTGGCGAACGAGTGCCTCAGCGTGTGCGGCGAGACATCCTTGGTGATGTTCGCCCTCTCGGCCGCCGTTTTCAGAATGGTCCATGCGCTTTGCCGGCTGATCCGGCCTCCCCGGGCATTGAGGAACAGCGCCGGGGTGCCTTTGCCCTTGGAGGCAAGCAAGGGCCGACCCCGGACGACATAAGCTCCGACGGCGCGAGCACCGTATGACCCCAGCGGCACCAACCGTTCCTTGGAACCTTTGCCAAACAACCGTACGATCGCCGGACCGGCTTCAGGGTTTTCCAACGAGACATCGTCCACGTCCAGCCCGACGGCCTCGCTGATGCGGGCTCCGGTGGAGTATAGGAACTCAAGAAGCGCCCGGTCCCTGAGCCCTGTGGCCGTGTCCGAACCTGCAGCCTCCAGGATCCGCGTCACTTCTCCTACGCTGATGGCTTTCGGAAGCCGTTTGCCCGGCATAGGCGGGTGGACATCGCTGGCGGGGTCCGCCGTCGTAGTCCCTTCCAAGGCCCAAAACTTGTGAAGTCCGCGGACGGCAACCACGGTGCGTGCCGCTGAACGGACGCCCAGAACGGCGCCTCCGTCCGAACCGTCGGACAACGCCTGGACGAAAGCTGTCACATGATGGCGTGTGATGTCGACTGGCCGCTCCACCCCCTGCGCTGCAAGGAAATTGGAGTATCGGGCCAGGTCCCGGCGGTAGGCAGCCAAGGTGTTCGCCGCCAGGCCGCGCTCCACGCCAACGTGCTGCAGGTAATCCGTTACCGCACGGTCAATCCCGTTGATGGGTCGGGCAGCGGCTTCGGTCATGCTCAGCGCTGGCTCGGGTGTGCCGGCCACGGCGCGTTGGCAGGGCGGAGGCTGGTGAATCCGTCGGCCTTCGCTGCTGCGGCGGCAAGGATGCCCAGCACCGCGGAGGGGTTGTGCAGGCGCCCCTCAAGGACGGCCTTGACCGCTTCTTCCAGCGGAACCCAGTGGAGTTCGATCTCCGCTTCCTCGTCCGTACGGACGTGGCGCTCGGCCTCGGGAACATCCCGCAGCCCGCGCGCCAGGTAGATGCGGACTGCCTCGCTGGAGGAGCCAGGCGAGTTGAAGAAGTCGACCAGGACATTCCACGTCGCCGCCACAAGGTCAGCTTCCTCGGCAAGTTCCCTGGCAGCACCCACCACGAAATCCTCACCCTCCACGTCCAGCAAACCGGCCGGTATCTCCCAGAGGTCCATGCCCACAGGGTGACGGTATTGCTTCAACAGCAGGATTTCCCCGTCGACGTTCATGGGAAGCACCGCTACTGCACCTGGGTGGTCGATGTAGTCGCGGACCAGGGTGTTCGTGCCCTCACTGAGTTGGAACGAGTCACTGACCACGTCCCAGATGCGTCCTTCGTAAACCTTGCTGGTAGACAAAAGACGGCGCGGGCTCGGCATGTCCGAAACCTGCCTTGATGTGCGGGGGGTTTCAGAAATACCGGGCATCGCGCCGTCCTTCGTTAGTGCTTGCTGTTTACTTGGCTGCTACCGTGCGGTCGCCGGTCTTGGTGGCAACGGGGGCTCCTTCACGACGCTCGAGCGCAGCCTTCACCAGACCTGCGAACAGCGGGTGCGGGCGCGTCGGGCGTGAGCTGAGCTCCGGGTGCGCCTGGGTTGCCACGTAGTACGGGTGGACTTCGCGGGGAAGCTCCACGTACTCCACCAGCTTGCCGTCAGGAGACGTACCGGAGAAGACCAGTCCTTCCGCGGCGATCTGGTCACGGTACTTGTTGTTGACCTCGTAGCGGTGGCGGTGGCGTTCGCTGACCGTTGTGGCGCCGTAGGTCTCGGCAATGACCGAGCCCTCGTCCAGCTTGGCTTCGTAAAGGCCAAGGCGCATGGTGCCGCCCAGGTCTCCCTTGCCATCGACAATGTCCAGCTGCTCTTCCATGGTGGCGATGACCGGGTACTTGGAATCGGGTTCGAACTCGCTGGAGGAAGCGCCCTCAAGGCCAACCACGTTACGGGCGTACTCGATGACCATGCACTGCAGGCCGAGGCACAGGCCCAGGACCGGAAGCTTGGATTCGCGGGCGAACTTCAAAGCACCCAGCTTGCCTTCAAGCCCACGGATGCCGAAGCCGCCGGGAACACAGATGGCGTCGACGCCGGCCAGGGACTTTGTAGCACCGGCCAGGGTCTCGCACTCATCCGAAGGTACCCAGCGGATCTTGACCTTTGCCTCGTTGGCGAAACCACCGGCGCGGAGGGCTTCGGTCACCGAGAGGTACGCGTCGGGCAGGTCGATGTACTTGCCCACCAAAGCGATCTCGACTTCGTGCTTGGGGTTGTGGACAGCTTCAAGCAGCTTGTCCCACTTGCTCCAGTCGACATCCTTGAACGGCAGGTCCAGCGCACGGACGATGTAGGAATCCAGGCCCTGGGAGTGCAAGGTCTTGGGGATGTCGTAGATGCTGGGTGCGTCTGCGGCGTTAACCACAGCGTCGATGTCGACGTCGCACATGCGGCCGATCTTCTCGCGCATTGCTTCGGGGACTTCACGGTCCGAACGGATCACGATGGCTTCAGGCTGGATACCGATCGAACGGAGGGCCGCCACGGAGTGCTGCGTCGGCTTGGTCTTCAGTTCCTGGGAGGGGCCGATGTACGGCACCAGGGAAACGTGCAGGAAGAAGACGTTGTTGCGTCCCACATCCTGGCGGACCTGACGGGCCGATTCCAGGAACGGCTGGGATTCGATGTCGCCCACGGTGCCACCGATTTCGGTGATGATGACGTCCGGAGCGTTCTTGCCTTCGGCAGGAAGGCGCATGCGGCGCTTGATTTCATCCGTGATGTGCGGGATGACTTGGACAGTGTCTCCCAGGTATTCGCCGCGGCGTTCCTTGGCGATAACGGTGGAGTAGATCTGGCCGGTTGTGACATTGGCCGAACCTTCGAGGTTTTCATCGAGGAAGCGCTCGTAGTGTCCGATGTCGAGGTCGGTTTCGGCGCCGTCATCCGTCACGAATACTTCGCCGTGCTGGAAGGGGTTCATCGTGCCCGGATCCACGTTCAAGTAGGGATCGAGCTTCTGCATAGTTACAGACAAACCGCGTGCCCGCAGCAGGTGGCCGAGGCTGGAAGCCGTCAGACCCTTACCGAGCGAGGACGCCACACCACCGGTGACGAAGATGTGTTTGGTCGTCTTGGACGAGCCCGGGAACCGGGAATTTACACGGGAATTTGATCGCTGCACCACGGAATTCGAGCTTATCATCAATTACGCCTTCCAAGCGTCCTGTTCGGATTCCCCAAATGGTCAATGGTTGCCCAGGACCGCGTTCCAATCAAGAGCCGGGCGGCCAAAAGCCTCTTGATGTGATGGTGCTCGCATCGCGTTTCGCACCGCACCGCTGCGGCATCAGGCACTCTGAGGCAGGAGCTTCGCATCATCCAGCAATTCCTGGGCGTGGGCTTGCGCGGACTCGGAATCTTCCTGGCCTGCCAGCATGCGCGCCAGCTCCTTGACGCGTTCGTCGTCGCTGAGGAGCTGAACGTCGCTGGAAGTGAAGCCGGTGGCCGTCTTGCCGTCCGAACCCCGCACCGAGGTCTTGGTGACACGGATGTGCTGGTCGGCGAAAGCTGCCACTTGCGGCAGATGGGTGACCACCAGCACTTGGACGTGCCGTGCCAGCATGGCGAGCCGACGGCCGATTTCGACGGCGGCGCGGCCGCCCACGCCTGCGTCCACCTCATCGAAGACGAAGGTCGGGACCGGGTCCACGGCGGCCAGGACAACCTCGATCGCCAACATGACCCGGGACAGTTCACCTCCGGAGGCTCCTTTGCCCAGCGGACGGGCAGGAGCCCCCGAGTGCGGCTGCAGGAGGAAAGCGATCTCGTCGGTTCCCCAAGGGCCCAGTGAATCGGTGCTGTCCACTTCGATCACCAGGGTTGCATCGGCCATGGCCAGTGCCTTGAGCTCCGCACTCACGCGTCCGGACAGGTCCTTGGCGGCCTTGGCACGTGCCTTGCTGATAGCCGCCGCCTGCTTGCGGAGCGCCACCTCAGTGGAGGCCACCTCGGCGTCGAGGGATTCGATACGGCTGGAGTCATCCTGAAGCTCGTCCAAGCGGGTCCGGGCTGCGGCGGCCCACTCAAGTACCTCGTCAATGCTGGGCGCATACTTGCGAATCAGCTTGGCGAGGGCCGCGCGGCGGTCCTCGATTTCGGAAAGGCGTTCAGGGCCTTCCGTATCAAGCGCTGCCTGGTAGCTGGAAAGCTCCGCTGCAATGTCGTTGAGAAGGAAGCCCACCTCGGCCAGCCGTGCAGCAGCGGAGCGCAGCTCTTCATCGTGGTCGGCAACATGCTCCAGCGTCCGCTTCGCCGCATCCACCATGGTGGTGGCATCTCCCGACTCACCGAATTCCTCGGCAATGAGCGACTCGTGGGCCGCTGCTGCAGCAAGCCTTAGTTCTTCGACGTTGGCCAGCTTCACGGCTTCGGCCTTGAGGGTCTCGTCCTCGCCCGGCTGCGGATCCACCTCGTCGATCTCCTTGAGGGCCGCGTCCAGCGATTCGGCCTCGCGCAAGCGTTCGCGGGCTTCCCTCCGCAAAGTCTCCAGCTCCGACTGGATCGCTTTCCAGTGGTTGTACTTCTCCTGGTACTCTCCCAGGATTTTGGCCAGGGGCGCTCCGGCAAAGCGGTCCAAAGCGTGACGCTGTGCCGTCGCGCTCTTCAACCGGATCTGGTCCGATTGGCCGTGGACCACCACCAGGCTCTCCCCCAGTTCGGCCAGCACCCCTACCGGTGCCGCGCGCCCGCCAACGTACGCACGGCTGCGTCCATCCGCGCCCACCGTGCGTGCCAGCAGGAGTTCAGCCACGCCGTCGAACTCCTCGGCGTCTCCCCCCGCGTCCTTGGCCCGCTGCACAGCACTGTGCGCGGGATCAAGCTTCAACACGGCCTCAGCCGACGCGGACTTGGCGCCACTCCGGACGGCCCCGGCATCCGATCGGGCACCTAGAAGGAGCCCGACGGCGGTCACCACCATGGTCTTGCCGGCACCGGTCTCGCCGGTGACGACGCTGAGGCCAGGGCCCAGCGGCAGGGCAGCGTCAGTGATGACGCCCAGGTCACGGATTCGGAGTTCTTCAAGCATGGTTCACTTCGCATTCGTGGGGTCGGAAGGTTCACCGTCCTGGGGACTGTCAACATCCCGCGGACTGGGCAAGGGAGCCGGCGACAAGGTCCGGATCACAGGGATGGGACCTGTGTGGACTTCGCCGCTCCGGGGGGCCGGACCACGCCAGCCATGGATCGGAAGCTCGAACTTACGCACGAGCCTGGCCGAGAACGGCGTCTTGTGGGTGCGGGCAAGCCGCACCGGAGTAGCTGATCGGGTTACCTCCACCCGGGCACCGGGCGGCAGATCCACTGAGCGCCGCCCATCGCACCAGAGAACACCCAGGGCATCCGTGCGGTTCATGATTTCAACGGCCAGCTTGGAGCGCGGAGAGACCACCAGGGGCTTGGCGAACAGTGCGTGTGCGCTGATGGGGACAATCACGAGCGCTTCAACTTCCGGCCACACCACGGGTCCGCCCGACGAGAAAGCGTAGGCAGTGGACCCGGTGGGGGTAGCCATCACCACGCCATCACAGCCGAAGGACGTCAGGGGACGCTCGTCCACTTCCGTCACCACCTCCAGCATCCGCTCCCGGTTGGCTTTCTCGATGGCTGCCTCGTTCAAAGCCCACGTGTGCCAGATCTTTTGACCCTTGATCCACACCTGGACATCGATGGTCATGCGCTCTTCCACCGTGTATTGGCGGCTCGCGATCCACTCCACCGTCTGGGCGAGGTCAGCCCGTTCGCTTTCGGCCAGGAAGCCCACATGCCCAAGGTTCACCCCAAGCAGAGGGACGTCGACCTCGCGGACCAGCTCAGCGGCGCGCAGGATAGTGCCATCGCCACCCAGGACCATGACAAGTTCCACGTCCTCCAAGCTGACGTGGTCGTTCAAAATCTCAATCGGGGTGTCCAAAGCACCGAAAAACCGCTCGATGTCTGCAAGTTCGGACTTCTGCAGCACAGGAACCAAACCTGACGAGTGCAATTGCGTACAGGCATCCCATGCAGCGCGGAGCGATTCCTCCCGCCCAGTGTGGGCAAGGACAAGTACACGCCTGCTCATCGGGTTCTGCTTTCTAGTGGTTTGGCCAGAGGTTCTTCAACAAGGCAGCTACGTGCTGGTCCCGCTCTTCGATCTTAGGCAACGCAGCCGACATCCGGCGCGTCATCCACAGGAAGTATTCAACATTTCCGTCCTGGCCCGGCAACGGACTGGCCGCAAGGCCCCGTAGATCCAACCCCGAATCAACCGCAGCCCGGGCAACCTGGGCAACAGCCCGGCGTCGTTCATTGTCGGAAGAAACAACGCCGGTCCGGCTCAGCCGCTCCTTGCCGACCTCGAACTGGGGCTTGACCATGAGGACCAGATCACCGCCTGGATCAGTGCAGTACGCCAGGGGCGCCACCACCAGCGTCAGCGAGATGAAGGACAGGTCCGCGACAGTCAGCGCGGCCGTGCCGCCGATCTGCTCCGGGGTCATGTACCGGACGTTGAGGCCCTCATGGACTTCCACGCGCGGATCGTCCCGAAGGTGCGGCACCAGTTGTCCGTGCCCGACGTCGACCGCCACAACCTGCGCTGCACCTTGCCGGAGCAGCACGTCGGTGAAACCACCGGTGGAGGCACCGGCGTCGAGACACCGCTTCCCTGCCACCGCGACGGCGGGAAAGGCCTCCAGCGCGCCGGCCAGTTTGTGACCGGCACGGCTGGCGTAGATGTCTTCGAGATGGGCCTCGACGGAAAGCTCCGTCTCAGCGTCGACCTGCAGGGCTGCCTTGGCGAGGACGCTGCCGGACGAGCTGACCTTGCCATCGCTGATGAGCTTGGCCGCATGGGTACGGGACCTCGCCAGCCCGCGGGTGACAAGTTCCTGATCGAGTCGTGCCATGCGTTAGCTGTCGCCTTCCGGGGTGATGGGCCTCGGCGCGGCAGGGAGTCCAGGTTCCGCGTCCAAAGCCGCCGAGAGGGAGTCGTGAATTCCGGCGTACAGTTCACCGTGCTCTGCTATGGGTGCTTCCCGGACTCCTTCGAGCAAGCCGAGGGCCCTGTCGACGAGTGCGTCGCCGGTGGTCTCGGAGTCGTCAGGCCACTGGATGTCGCGGGTTTCGGGCTCGGGCGTCCCGGGCTCGGGTGAACTGTTCGGCACGGTCATCGCACCAGTCTAGTTAGTTCGCCATTCCAGCTGCGGCGCCTGCGCTGTCGACGCGTACGGGACAGCTGCCCACCATGCCGCGCACGCGGCGCGCCATGCGTCGAGATCGCCCTCTTCGCCGGTCACCGTCACCGTGCCGCCATCAGCAACCGCCGACGCGGACCCGCAACGGAACGAGCCGCCGTCGTCGATAATTCCGGGATACGGAGCGTAGAGGTCCTCGAGGTTCGCCAGCAGGTAGTCGGGACGCTCATCTGTCCTTGCAGCCAGGATGGTGTGCTTGGTGTCAACACCGGTGAGGACGGCCGCCGTCGCATATCCTGCACGGTTCCCGCCCAGGATGTCAGTGTCCAGACGGTCGCCCACCACCAGTGGCCGGTCCGCCTTGAGTCGCTTGGCTGCCGCATGGAACAACGGCGCTTCCGGCTTCCCCGCCACCAACGGGGACTTCCCTGTGGCAGCAGCGACGGCGGCAACGAGGGTTCCGTTGCCCGGCGCCATGCCGCGTGCCTGAGGAATGGACATGTCCGTGTTGGTGGCCAACCACATGGCTCCCCCGGCCACCACGTACGACGCCTCGGCCAGATCCTTCCAGCCGATGTCCGGGTTGAACCCCTGGACGACAGCAACCGGAGACTCAGCGGCACTGTGCACCGGTTTGAGTCCCACCAATTCGATCTCATGGGCCAACGCCGCACTGCCTGTGATGAGGACATGCGCCCCCGCGGGAAGCAGGGAAGCCAGGAGCTCCCCGGCTGCCTGCGAGGAACTGACTACCTGATGGTCCTCAGCCGGCGCACCGAGCTCACGCAGATGCGCGGCGACCTGGGCGGGGGTCCTGGATGCGTTGTTGGTGACATAACCCAGACCAACCCCGACGGACGCCAGCCGCTGCAGCGCTTCGATGGCGCCCGGAATGGCGTGCGGTCCAGCGTAGACCACGCCATCCAGGTCCGACAGGACAGCATCAAACCTCGAGATCAGTGAATCAGCCATGCTGGGAGTCGGTACCCTCGTTGTCTGCTTCCTTGTGCTCTTCCTCGTCCTCGACGGAATCAACGTCCGACTCGGCGTCATCCGACTCGAAGTAATCCGACTCAGCGTCATCAAGTTCAACCTCGTCGTGCTCAACATCAGCCGCTGCGGCTTCCACGATGACCGTTTCCGTTTCTGCTGTCGCGGCTTCTGCTGTCGCGGCTTCTGCCGTTGCGACGTCGGCCTCCGGGGCCGGCGTCTTGAAGCGCGGCCTGCGTTCGGCTTCTTCTTCCTGCTCATCCCAGCCGAGGTCAAGAATCTCAGGCTCAGCGAAATCGCCAACGCCCAAAGCATTCTCGGCCACGAGGGCCTGACGGGCCCACTTGTCGGCTTCCTCAGTACGGCCAACAGCGCTCAGTGCCTCAGCGTAAGCACGGAAGAGACGGGGGCTGTAGGAGAACGCCCGGTTGATGTCCAACTGCGGGATCTCAAGCTCGCTGACAGCAGCGTCCAATTGATTCAGGTCCGTGCGTGCACCGGACGCGACAATCGCCAGCTCCACCTTGCCCGGAGCGTCAAGATCCTGGGCTTCGGGCGAGCGGACCATATCCAATGCACGGTCCGGGCGGCCGAGGCCACGTTCGCAGTCGGCCATCACCGGCAGGTGTACGTTGGATCCACTGATACGGCGGTAGGTACGGAATTCACGCAGTGCCTCGCCATAGTGGCCGGCAGCGTAGGCCGTCAGACCCACAGCTTCACGGACAGCCGAGAGACGGCCACCGCGGCGGCTTGCAGCCAGGGCGTGCTGGAACGCAAGCTCCGGTTCAATGTCTATCAGGCGGCCGGCCATGACCAGGTGCTTTGCAACCCAGCCTGCGCTCTGCTCTTCAAGGGTCTTGATCTGGTGACCTGTGGCACGGTCGAGTTCCTTGCCCGTGACGTCGTCATCGATCTCGGGGGAACGTTCGCGGTCAGGACGGTTTGCGCTGCGGATGTCCTTGGCGTTGGGGACCCGCGCAGGACGCTCTTCCCAGGAATTGCCGCGGTCACTGCCGAAGGAGCGACGCTCACCATCACGGGCCGGGCGCACGGGACGGTCACCACGGTCGGGGCGGTCACCACGGGCGGGGCGGTCACCACGGTCGGGGCGGTCGCCGAAAGGCTTGCGGTCACCGAAGGGCTTGCGGTCACGGTCGCCGCCGAAGGAACGACGCTCACCATCACGGGCCGGACGGTCACCGAAAGGCTTGCGGTCTCCACGATCGTTGTTGAAGGGACGGCGGTCATCGCCATCACGACGAGGACCGTCAAAGTTCCGCGGGCCGCGCTCGGGGCGGTCACCGAAAGGCTTGCGGTCACGGTCGCCACCGAAGGAACGACGCTCACCATCACGGGCCGGACGGTCACCGAACGGACGACGTTCGCCGTCACGGGCCGGACGGTCACCACGATCACCAAACGGCTTTCGATCACGATCCCCACCGAACGAACGACGCTCACCATCACGGGCCGGACGGTCACCACGGTCGTTGTTGAAAGGACGACGCTCACCATCACGGGCCGGACGGTCACCACGGTCGTTGTTGAAAGGACGACGCTCACCATCACGAGCCGGACGATCGTTGCTGTCCCGGTTTTCCCTGGAACGGAATCCGCGAGGATCTCCGCCGGAATTGTTGTTGGGGCGGTACGAACCGCGGTCGTCCCGGTTCCCGCCGAAGTTTCCGCGATTGCCGCCGCGATTGCCGCCGTTGTGCTCAGCCATGGTGGATTCCTCCTGTTGCGAGCCGACCACTGGCGCGTGCGTAGTCGCTCATAACCCTTATTTCGTTGTCACGCCGCCGGCAGCCCGAAGCTCCCGACTCGTATATCTCATTCAATTCTATTCGACCCCGCCATCAGTCCCGAACGTGGAACCCCGATTTGGGGCACCCGTGGCAAGTCTCACAAGCACGAAGGCCCACAGGAACTGCCATGAGAGGGCAGGGCCGGTGCTTGTGTGGGGCCTGACTGGTTTGTTAAATGGAAGAGCCCCAACCGTGGTTGGGGCTCTTCGTTAATGGTTGTCCGGCGGTGTCCTACTCTCCC
>NZ_JARDAN010000019.1:0-93079 GCF_040560085.1 Paenarthrobacter sp. CC6
AGACCCCAGCCAACCGGCTAAACCAGCTGCTACAAGCGGCCTAACCCCCAGCGTTGCTCCCACCAATTGACTTTGCCTCGCAGACATTGGTATTAAGTGTCACCTCGGCGGACAACAACCTCTGTTTCGTACGCCTGCGAGGACTTCATTGATCCTCGGAACCAACACACCGCATGCACCGCCGGATCACCGGGCACCACCATGGGCCTGAGGTTGTCCACGATGGACCCCTCGGTGATTGCCTTCCACCGCCAGCTGGCCCCGGAATCAGCCGTGGTGCCCCGGTAGATCTCGTAATGCGGTGTGGCCGAGCCTGTCCGCGGATCCACGGGTGTGGAGATGTACACGCTGTCCAGGTTGTTGGGATCCACGGCGCCCAGCCCTGTGTAGTCCTGCTCGTGCGGCAGCAAGCCGGGACCGGCGACGGCGAGTGGATGCAGCTTCCAGCCCGCGCCATCAAAGCGCGCGTACAGCAGGCGGTGATCGTCGACGTCGAGCATTTGCTCCCGCCGCAGCGGACCGTTCACGTCGTTGGCCCGGCAAGTGACGATCGCGGCGAGTTCCGTGCCCTGCCTGCGAAGGTCGGTAGTCCAGCCGTGGGTGAGGGTATCGCCGTCGAGCGTTGACCCGGCCTCGAAAACGGTGGTGAGGGAGGTCTGGTTGATGCCGGCCGCTCCGATCACGGGTTTGCTGACCACGTTGCCTTCGGCGTCGTGGAGCGCATCGCTTTGGATGTAGCCGTGGTAAATGCTGTTGTTGAAGTCGCGCGGGTGGTGGTCCGTGGTGATGAGGTCGATACGGTCAATGCCATTGGAGACGTACCGCGTGTACCCGTTGACGTAGCCAATCTTGGGGCGCGTGAAGAGTTTACCGCCGTAGTTCCAGGTGCTGCCGTCGTCGTCGGAGACCATCAGGGTGGGGTCGTCGTTGATGGCGCGGACAAAGTTGTAGACCCGATTCTCCGCCGTTAGAGCGTGAAGGTTGGAGTACGTCGCGCCGCGGCCATTGGCCAGCTCTGTCCAATCGAACTGCTGCTCAGGCTCCCACTCGGAAGCATCGTGCGGGCGAACGGAAATCCGCCACCGTGAGTAATTGTCCGTTTTGTGCTTGGCGTACATGGCCACATATCGCCCGTCCGGACGGATCAGGAGTGCCGGGGCGTTGTGGTCATCCGACTCCAGGCGTTCATGGAGAACGTTGATTTTTCGCTCGCCCGTTGCCAGGTCCAGGACCGTGATCTCGATGTTCCCTCCGCGGTCCAGCCCTCCCGGTCCCTCCGGGGAAGCGACTGACCCGAGCAGCAGGGTGTTGTTGGTGGGATCGATCAGTGCCCGCTCATCCTGGAACCAGCACCAAGCCCCATTGTTGTTGAGGACTAGTGGCTCTTGCGGGGATGGGGCGTGGTTGTCCATGGGAATCCTTTGCGGCGTTGCATCGTTTCAAAAGCCATCCTACGCACCGAGATGACAGATAGTGGCAATCCAACTCGCGGGCATTGTCATCAAGTGCCCTCTCGGCGAGGGCTGAAGCGGAGACTAGTCTGGGCGCATGACCAATCGAGCCAATGAACTCACCGCACTTGTTACTGGAGCAACTGCCGGGCTCGGTGCCGAGTTCGCCCGTCAGCTCGCCGAGTCGGGACACCACCTGGTCCTGGTGGCAAGGGACGAGCAGCGGTTGAAGGAAAAAGCCGCGGAGCTTGAACGCGACTTCAGCATCCTGGCAGAGGTGCTGCCCGCGGACCTGACCACCGACGTCGGCGTTTCGGCTGTGGCGGACCGCCTCCGGGACGCTGCGAGGCCGGTGGATGTGCTGATCAACAACGCCGGGGTGGGGCTCTTGAAGTCGTTCGAGGACAACGAATTGGCCGAGGAACGCCGCCATTTGAGGCTGCACGTCCAAACGCCCATGGAACTGTGCCATGCCGCGCTGGAAGTGATGCTGGCCCGCGGCAAGGGCCGGATCATCAATGTGGCCAGTGTTGCCGCCTTCGCCAACCGAGGCACCTACTCCGCAGCCAAGGCATGGCAGGTGACGTTCAGCCGTTGGGCCAACACCACGTACGCCAAGTCCGGGGTGTTGGTCACCGCCGTCTGCCCGGGCTTCACCCACACCGAATTCCACGACCGCATGGGCATGGACAAATCGGTGGCCCCCCGCTTCCTGTGGCTCACCGCGGAGCGTGTGGTGCGGGAAGGCCTGGAGGACAACGCAAAGGGGAAGGGCGTTTCCATCCCCACCAAACGGTACAAAGTGGTCAGCTTCTTCGCTCGCGTTCTTCCGGCAAAGCTGACCGCCGGACCACCGCGCCGGCCGCTGGAGCCCTAACTCCCGTTCGCCAACGCGTCGACAAGCCGCGCGAGTGGATCCGGAGCTTGGCCCGCTGGCAGGGCTGCCACCAACAGGGGCGCGTAGCGGATCTTGTTCCCGCTGCGTCCACCAAAGAAACGGCGTAGTTGCGACGGAACCGGTTGTCCTCGTTGCGAAGGCTGGCGTTGGAGCAGCCGGAACGACGTCAGCTCACCCTGGGCGTCGATGACACCGAGCACGGCATCAATGCCGAGGCAGCGTATGAGTTCGTCCTCAAGATCAGCACGGCAAACCTGGAATCCGAGTTCGTCCAAGGGGCCCGCGCCGAGTCCGGCCCGGCCCAGCGCGCGGGCAACGCCACGGGACTCGCCCTCGTCGCACAGCCCAAGGAGCCGGTGGTTTGCGCCGGCCGGGCCGTAAATATCGAGGTAACGGACAATGCTGGTGGCGCCTCCCATGGGGACCACCGATACATGCGCCGCGTCCAGGTCATATCCGCGACGGCGCGCGAGCATCTCGACCGCGAGCCGGTCGCTTTCGCCTTCGACCAGGACAGTCGTCGCCTGCATTGAACCAGTATGCCGCAGGCAGCTGAAGACGGGGCCCGTGGATGTCAGGCCGGGAGTGCCTTGGTGCGCGGCTTCCGCACGAACACCGCCACCGAGATTCCGACCACTGCACCTATGAACGTCTCAATGGCGCGTTCCATCACCAGCACACCCGGGTCCATCGGAGCCGCAAGCTGCGCGATCAGCAGGACTACCGGCGTGAAGAACACCATCGCCCAGCCGTAATGCCGGGCCATGAACAGCTCCGTGGGGAACTGGCAGAGCATCACCACGACGGCCAGGACCAGGGCGGAATGGCCGGGGAAGTACTGCAGTGGCGACAACGGACCAGGGAAGAGGACGACGGCGACCACCGCCAAGCCGAGGAACGTCCCCACAATGCGGTGGATGCCCCGGTGGACGCGGCTTGGGAGGTCGGCACCGGCCAGCGGCACTGCGGCTGCAGCCATGGCCCAGTGCGGGTGGCCGCTGCCGCTCAGAACACCGATGGCGCCGGCCGCGCTCACCGCCAAGGAGTAGCGCGCGGCATGGACCAGGGCTGCATGGCGAAGCGCGCCCCGGAGGGCAGGGGCTTCCCGCGCAGCACCGGCCACCCAGGTGCGGCGCCGGAACCAGCCGGCGAAACCGACCACCAAGGAGAAGGCAGCCGAGGCAGCTCCGATGAGTACCGCCGTCGTGAAGGGCACGCTGGTGGGGACGGAAGCGCAGGCGCCCAACGCGAGGATGCCAAAGAACGGTCCGATCGGTTTGAGGCGGACGCGGTCCGAGTACAGGGACCCGGCACCGGCAAACAGGGTAGCCACCAGCACCAGCCACCACGAATGGATGTGGTTCACGGACAGGAAAACGCCGATCGTAAGTCCGCCCACCAGGATCAACGCGGCCTGTGCCTGGTGCTTGAGCCGGAGTTGGTGGGGCTCGTTGCGGCCGTACATCCCCGTGAGCGCACCGAAAACTGCGTACAGCATGAGGTCGGGGCGGCCGACGAGGATCAGGAAGAGCCCAGGCAGCGCAACGCTCAGGGCGACCCTTACGGCGGAAAGACGATCGTTGTTCGCCCGGCCAAGACGGTGGAGTTCGCGGGCGTGCATCAGAAGCGCGGGCACAGGGAACACCACCAATCATTCAGGGTTTGCTTTCGAAATTATCAGGGCTGTCCGTACGCCGCCATAAGCCCGGTCACAACCCGTAGTGAACCGGGGCATGCCGAACCGGGAACGTCTGGGAAGATCGAGGTATGCCTGTCGCTTTCGTTTGCCGCACCCGCTCCAGCATGTCGCCGCAGGAGCTGTTCGACCTGTCACGGAACATAGACGCCCACGTGGGGTCGATGACCAAGAGTCGTGAGAAAGCCATCGCCGGGGTGACGTCCGGGTTGATCTCGGAAGGCGAGACCGTCACCTGGCAGGCCTGGCACCTGGGAGTCCGGTTCCGCATGACCAGCCGCATCGTGCGGATGGAGGCTCCGGCGTCGTTCTCTGACGAACAGGTGAAGGGCCCCTTCAAGTACCTCCGCCACACGCATGAGTTCCGGCCCGAGGGCAGCGGGACACTGATGGTGGACACGATCGAATTCGCGGCGCCGTTCGGACCGCTGGGCCGGCTGGCGGAAAAGCTGGTCCTCGCCCGGTACATGCAGAACCTCATTGAAGAACGTAATAAATTCCTGGTGGCTCCTCCCGCGCTGGACGCACGGCAATGATCCGGCTGGCCCACTCGGACGACCTGCAGATGATGCAGGACATCGAGCGCGCCGCGGGGGAGACTTTCCGGCAGCTCGGCATGGACCAGATCGCGGACGACGAGCCTTTTCCCGTGGAAACGTTGGGCGCCTACGCGGCAGCCGGACGTGCTTGGGTGCACGTCGACGGACTCGACTATCCGGTGGCGTACTTGCTGGCCGACGTCGTCGATGGAAACGGCCACGTGGAGCAGGTCAGCGTCCACCCCGACTACGCACATCAGGGCATCGGCCACGAACTGCTGCACGCCGCGCGGATCTGGACGCGCGGCCACGGCATGCAACGGCAAACATTGAGCACGTTCCGGGATGTGCCCTGGAACGCTCCGTACTATCGTCGGCTTGGTTTTGAAGTGCTCGACGCCGGCAGCTGGGGTCCGGAGCTCACGCACCTCATGGAACACGAGGCACAGTTGGGGCTGACCCGTTGGCCGCGTGTGGCGATGTGGCGTCCTGCTGTTCCTCCGGTGTAATTATTCAGCTACGAGTTCAACCTCGTAGCTGTCGGTGTTGAGCAGGTAGGCGGCGTAGTGGTCCGGACCGCCGGCATGCGGATACTTGGACTCGAACATCTCGTACCAGCCCGCGTCCGCACCGAGCGACCGGATCCTGTCCACGTTCTCCCGCGTGCCTGCGTGAAAGGCCACGTGGTTGACCCCGGGATCGGTCCGGCGGTGGGCCGTACCCGTGATGGCATCGGTCTGTTCCACCACCACGTACGTCCCGCCGAGCTTCCAACTGCACCCGGTGGGCCACTGCTGGAACGGCTCGTAGCCGAGCTGGCCCAGGAGCCAACCCCACTCTTCCCTGGCGCGTTCAAGGAACGGCACCCAGATTTCCAGATGGTGGATCGAGCCGACAGACCCCGGGGATTGGGCAGTTTCCTCACGCATGCGCCGAGTCTACGAGGTCCGCGCCCGTTCCACATCCGCCGCGCTCGCCGCGTCGCCGGAGGCACGGAGCCCGGCAATCACGCCGTCAACATCCGCTGGAGTACGGTTCTGGCTGAGTTTGGTCTTCGCCTCCACCCGGGTAATCACAAGTTCGACGCCGACAATCGCCCTCAGTTGTCCGGCAATGAACCGCTCGGGTGCTTCATCCACCGTCCACGGCCGGGGCATGCCGGCCTCGTGCTGCCCGGAGAGGCGACGGACATGCCGGCCCAGCCATTCGGCGTCGTCATGAACAACAAGCTCACCGTAGACGTGCGCTGTGGAGTAGTTCCAGGTTGGCACCACACGGCCGTGCTCGGCCTTCGACGCGTACCACGAGGGCGAAATGTACGCGTCCGCGCCTTGGACGATCATCAGGGCTTCACCGGTAACGGGGGAGGACCATTGGGTGTTGTTCCGGGCCATGTGGGCCTGCAGCGCCCCGTGCTCACCGACCGCCGGCTCGTACACGAAGGGCAGGAGGGTGGCGAGCAGCCCGTGCGGCGTCATGGTGACAAGGTTGGCGGCCCCGCCGTGGTTGAGCAGATTGGCCATGGCCTCATCGGATGCCGCGAAATGCGCTGGGGTGTACATGTTTTCTTCCTTTCAGTGCGTTCAGGATTTCGACGGCGGGTTGAGCCTTACGCGGACAGCGGCTCCCGCGCATAGGACCACCGCCAGTCCACCCACAACGGTGGTCCACGTCATCGGCTCGCCCAGCAACAGCCCGGCCCACGCGATGCTCATGACGGGTTGGACCAGTTGGATCTGGCTGACCTGGGCCATGGGACCGATCGCGAGTCCGTGGTACCAGGCGAAGAAGCCCAGGAACATGCTCACGACCCCCAGGTAGGCGAAACACAACCACTGGACGGGTGACGCGGCCGGCATTCCGGAACCCAGCGAGACCAGTGTCAGCACGATCATGACGGGGGAGGCCACCACCAATGCCCAGGAGATGGTCTGCCAGGCGCCCAATTCACGGGCCAGCAGTCCGCCCTCCGCGTAGCCGATGGCTGCAGCCAGGACAGCACCGAGCAGCAGGAGATCAGCCCAGTGCAGGGAGCCGAATCCGCCGGACTGGACCAGGGCGAAAACCAAGGCGGCTACGACACCTACTGCCGTGAGGATCCAGAACAATGGACGGGGGCGTTCCCGGCCGCGGATCACCGCTATCGTGGCGGTGGCGGCGGGCAGTAGCGCGATCACGACAGCACCGTGGCTTGCGGAGGTGCTGGTGAGGGCGAAGGTCGTCAGCAAGGGGAAACCTGCCACGATCCCGCCCGCTACTACGGCCAAGCGGAACCATTGACGGCCGCGGGGGAAGCGTTGACGGGTCAAGCCCAGTGCCAGCGCGGCAAGGAGGGCCGCAACCACTGCCCTTCCAGCTCCGATGAAGAGAGGAGACATGCCCTCTACAGCCACGCGGGTCAGCGGGACCGTGAAGGAAAATGCCAGGACGCCGAGGAGCCCCCACCAGATGCCGGTCGAGGTCTTGGTGGATATCACTGGCCGCGAAAGTGTAGTAGCGCTACTATTGTGACTCATGAACAACGATAGCAGTTCCCGGATCGTCTCGCGAGTAAAAGAGTGGATCGCCGGAGCCGCTCCGGGAGCAAAACTGCCATCTACCAGGCAACTCGTCGCGGAGTACCAGGCGAGCCCCGTAACGGTGCAAAAGGCGCTGCGAAACCTCACTGCGCAAGGCCTGATCGAGAGCCGGCCGGGCGTGGGGACGTTCGTTCGCGCCTACCGCACGGCCAGGCCCTCCGACTACGGCTGGCAGACAGCCGCCCTGCGATCGGCCCAAACGGCCAGGCCACTGAACTCCGCCGCCATGCGCAGCGCCTCCAACGACGTCATCGCTTTCCATTCCGGCTATCCCGCTCGGGAACTCCTGCCGGAGCGGCAGGTCCGCGCCGCGCTGACCCGCGCAGCCCGGGGCGATGCCGCGTTGTCGCGGCCCCCTGCGCAGGGTTTTCCGGAACTCCAATCCTGGTTCGCGCAGGAGCTCGGTACCTCAACGCCGGTGGGCGTCACGCCTCCCCAGCCGAGCGACGTCGTCATTCTTCCCGGGAGCCAAAGCGGACTGAGTTCGATTTTCCGCGGCCTGGTTGGCCACGGGCAGCCGCTGCTGGTGGAGTCGCCAAGCTACTGGGGAGCGCTGCTTGCCGCCGGGCAGGCGGGCGTGAACGTCATTCCTGTCCCCAGCGGCCCGGAGGGGCCGGACCCGGACGAACTGGACAGGGCGTTCGAGGAATCCGGGGCGAGGCTCTTCTATGCCCAGCCCAACTTCGCCAATCCCACGGGCGCCCAGTGGTCCGCGGAGCGCGGCGAGGAAGTGCTGCGGATCGTTCAGCGCCACGGGGCTTTCCTTGTGGAGGACGACTGGGCCCACGATTTTGGCATCACGGCGCCGTCGGTGCCCGTCGCGGCAAAGGACGACTCCGGGCACGTCGTCTACATCCGCTCCCTGACCAAAAGCGTCTCGCCATCCATCCGGGTGGCTGCGATCATCGCCCGCGGCCCCGCCCGTGAACGGATCATGGGCGCCCAGGCTGCCGAGTCGATGTACGTCAGCGGGCTGCTGCAGGCGGCAGCGCTCGACGTCGTCACCCAGCCCGCGTGGCAAACGCACCTTCGCGGGCTCAGTCATCAGCTGCAGTCGCGGCGCGACCTCCTGGTCACCAGCCTCCGCGAGCACGTACCGCAGGCGCACCTGAGCCACCTTCCCAAGGGCGGTTTGAACCTGTGGCTGCGGATGCCGGACGGGTTCGACGTCGAGCAGCTCACCAAGGATTGCGAAGCGGCCGGCGTCCTGATTGCGGCCGGGACCGAGTGGTTCCCGGCAGAACCGGAAGGCCCCTACATCCGGCTCAACTACGCCGGTCCGAATCCCGGTCGATTCCCTGAGGGGGCACGGATTATCGGCGAGGCAGTGGCTGCACAATCGGGGCTTTAACAGCCGCAGCCACCAACCTCAAGGAGAGCGCCTTGGGGCTGGTGGCTGCGGTGGGCGGCAGCTGCCGCGAACTATCCGTGACGCTTGGAGTGAGCGTCGCTATGCAGAAGTTGCAGGCAAAGGGGGCCTACGCGGGGGTCAGGTCCGACTTGCCTTTACCAAACACGGCATCATCGATCGGCTGGCCGTCGAACGGCATCTCGTCCAGGTTGATGAGCGGGTTGGTGTCCTGCGTGGCGACGAGCTCGCGTGCTTCAGCCTGGGTGTCCACGCTGGGCATGGAACCCGGCAGCGGGCGCTGGGCCGATTCGCGCAGGAAGTAGATGGCGATGGCGCCCACAATGGATGTGGCCATCAGGTAGTACGCCGGCATCATGTCATCGCCCGTGCCTTCGATCAGGCCCTGCACGATGAACGGTGTGGTTCCACCGAAGATCGCAACCGAGAAGTTGTAAGCGATGCCCATTCCGCCGTAACGGCTGGACGTCGGGAACAAGGCCGGCAGTGCCGAGGCCAGGTTGGCGATGTAGAACGTCACCGGGAAGGCGATCAGCGCAAGGCCGGCCAGCGTGGACCAGATCTCGCCGATTCCGATCAGTAGGAACGCGGGGACGGAGAACACGATGGTGCTGCCTGCGCCAACCCACAGGACCGGGCGGCGTCCGATGCGGTCGGACAACTTACCGGTCAGCGGGATGCAAACAGCCATGATCACCAGGACCGGGATGGTCAGCAAGGTGCCGTGCACGGGGTCGTAGCCCTTGGAGTCAGTGAGGTACGTGGGCATGTAGGACGTCAGTGCGTAGCCAACCGTGTTTGCGGCGGCCGCGAGGATCATGGCCAGCACGATCTGGCGCCAGTAGGCCTTGACGATGCCGATGGGGCCCTTGGCGACTGCGGCGTCCTGCGAAGCTGCGTCCTTGGCGGAAGCCTCCTGCGCGTCCAGGGTTGCCTGGAACTGGGGGGACTCTTCGATCTTGCTACGGAAGTACACCGCGATGAGGCCCAGAGGACCAGCAATTAGGAACGGAATCCTCCAACCCCACTCCTCCATGGCGGCCTGTCCCAGCGTGAGCTGCAGGACCGAAACCAGGGCGGCGCCGAGGGCGAAGCCGATGTAGCTGCCCATATCAAGGAAGCTGGCGAAGTAGCCGCGGCGCTTGTCCGGGGCGTACTCGCTGACGAAGGTTGTGGCACCGGCGTACTCGCCACCGGTGGAGAAGCCCTGGATGAGCTTCAGGATCACCAGCAACGCGGCGGCCCAGATGCCGATCTGCGCGTAGCCGGGAAGGAGGCCGACGGCGAACGTACTTGCCGCCATCAGCATCAGTGTTGCTGCGAGGACCTTCTGGCGGCCCACCTTGTCGCCGAGCCAACCGAACACGACGCCGCCGAGGGGGCGGGCGATGAAGGTTGCGGCGAAGGTGCCCAGAAGGAAGAGTGTCTGGACGGACTTGTCTGCTTCCGGGAGGAAGACAGGGCCCATGGTTGTGATGAGGTAGCCGAAGACACCGACGTCGTACCATTCCATGGTGTTGCCGACGATGGTGCCGCCGAGTGCTTTGCGCAGCATCGGCTTATCCACCACGTTGACGTCCGATTCTTTCAATCGGCGCTTCGGGCGAAGCTTCGTTTTCTTTGCTGCGGTCTTAATTGCGTTTGCTGCGTTCGTGGCGGCCGGGGTGTGGCCTGCCAATACCTGGTTCCCGGTGGCGTTCCTTGCGCCATCCGGAGAGACGGTGTTGCTTTGGTCTGTGGGCATTTGGGCTTCTCCTAGGGAGGTCATTTGCTTGCGACTTCTGCTGCCCCGCTCTGGGCAGGGTTTCAATTTTACGCGGTTCAGCCCCAAAACCCGAGTTGAGATCCTATTTTTGGCCCCTGAGAGGGTGCAAATTGCCTAGGTGTGTTGCATCTCATTACCGGCTTTTGCCCTGTAAGGACGCGGAAGTCGGGTGGTTTTTGCCCCGCGAGGCGCGTTGTTACCAAATTGTTTAGCTATGCCCACTTAACAGGGCCATTTCCGGCCCTAAAAGTGACGAATCATCCCTGGCCGGGTGCAGCCCCCACCACCAGTGTGGCATCGAGATCCTCATCCGTCACCACGTCGGCCATCAACCCCGAGGCGCTCAGGAGGGCGGCCGTTTCGACGGACTGCTGCCGCGATGTCTCGATCAGGAGCCACCCGCCCGGCGCCAACCACCCAGGCGCTTCAAGCGCCACCCGACGGTGCACATCCAAACCGTCAGCGCCGCCGTCGAGCGCCACAGCGGGCTCGTGCAGCCGCGCTTCCGGAGGCATCAGGCTGATCGACTCCGTGGGGACATAGGGAGCATTGACCAGGAGCACGTCAACCCGGCCCAGCAGCCGGCGGGGGAGCGGATCGAAGAGATCGCCTAAGTAGGCAGTGCCGCCACGAGGCTCCAGGTTGTGCCTGGCGCACGCCACCGCGGCAGGGTCGATATCCGCGGCGTGCAGTTCGCAGTCGCCCAGAATGTCGTTGAGGGCGGCACCTATCGCTCCGGACCCGCAGCAGAGATCCACGACGACGGCACGGCGCCCAACGATTGACCGACGGGCTTTGAGAGCCGCTTGTCGCACCAGGAACCCGGTGCGACGCCGGGGCACGAACACCCCCGGATCAACAGCTATCCGGGTCCCGCAGAAATCCACCCATCCGAGAATGTGCTCCAGTGGCAGTCCGGCGACGCGCAGGTCCACCATCCGGTTGAGCTCCTCCGGATGGGTGGCGGCATCGATCAGGAGACGGGCCTCGTCCTCGGCAAAAACACAACCGGCATCGCGAAGGGCAGCGACGATCGACGTAGTCCGGATCACGAGAGTCATGCTAGCCGAGGGGTTCACAAATATGGAGGATCGCGGTTAGGGTATGACGCATGGGAACACTGATTTTTGAGTAGACAGGCCCGTGCTCTGCTGTGAGCACGCCCTGCCTGACAGAAGACAAAAATCCACGCCTGTTGAGGCTTGCCTCCATGCCGTTCCCGTTGTCGACGCCTTTTCTCGAACCGAACGCCACGGGATACGTGTCTCTTCAGGACTCACTTACTTCCAGGAGTCCATATGACTGCCAACCCGACAGATAACAACAAAACCCCCGCTGCCGGCGGTATCAAATCCAAGCTGACCGACGCCCAAAGGGCGATGCTGGCCAGTAAGTCCGGCGGTGGCGCACCGGCCGGCTGGCAAAGCACCGGTAAGGGGCACAAACCCACGGCCGCGAGCGGTAAGCAGGCCAAGACCGAGAAAAAGGTCCGCTGGTAAGTCCAGCGGACAGGCGCACTGGAAAGGAAGAACCATGACTGCGAATCACAATACTGAGAGCATCGATCCTGAGGTTGCAAGCCACTTGGTGGAGTCCATGGACATGGCTCCCATGCCCGAGCCAACAACCATTGCCGTGGCCTTGGGTGCGGACCCAAGCAAGCAGTGGCCTGACGGAAACGGCAAACGCCGCCACCCGAAGGAACGCGACCAGGCCCACGGACGCATGGGCCAGGGAGCAGCCGTGACGGCGATCCACCGGACCAGCCGCCCGCAGATGCCACACTCCTCCTAGCCGCACCAAGCAGCACGGCCAGCCCAACCGGGGGGGACAGCAAACGTCGTATTGACCCGTCAGTACAGCGTTATCGATCCCCCTGGTTGGGCTGGCTGACGTCTGAGGGGGACTTGTCCGGACGCCAGCCCCGCCACACCGGATGACGAAGCCTGCCAGGGCCTGTCCAGTTGCCGAAAGTCACCTCGGCCACCAGCATCGGCTTCACCCAGTGCGCTCCGGCCGCGTCCTCCCTCGGAATGTCTTTGAACGGGGAGTCATCCACCATCAAGGGCTCCAACTGCTCCATGATGTCCCGCAGCTGCCAGTCCTTGAACCCCGTGCCCACCCTTCCCACGTAGTGCAAGGTGTCGCCGTCGGGAATGCCCAGCAGCAACGCCCCGAAAGTTCCGCTTCGGGCGCCTGCGCCGGGCCGCCAGCCGCCCACCACCACTTCCTGGCTCTGCTCCAGCTTGAGCTTGATCCACGAAGCACTGCGGCGGCCGGCCACATAGCGGCTGTCGGCTTTCTTGGCCATCACGCCCTCCAGGCCCAGATCCGCGGCGCTGGTCATGAGGTCGTCGACGTCGTGATCCAACACGGCGGAAACGTGAACCGGGCAGCCGCCGGGCATGCGTTCGGCGAACGCGTCCAGCCTGTCGCGACGCTCGACGAAAGGCAGCCCGCTCAAGTCCGCGCCGGCGTCGTACAGCAAATCAAAGAGCATGAGCTGTACCGGCACCGAGACCCGGGCACGCTCGATGTCGGCCGTTTTGACCAGGTTCATACGGAGCTGCAGCCGGCCGAAATCCGGCCTGGACCCCTTGCCGAGGGCCACGATTTCGCCGTCCGCCACGAAGTCACCTTCGGGCCAGCACGCGCGGTCCGTCAGTTCAGGGTAGGCCGCCGTGAGGTCGTTCCCATTGCGGCTCATCAGGCGGATCCGGCCCTCGGATCCGGTGATGATGGCCCGGATACCGTCCCACTTGAGCTCATACAGCCAGTTGTCGCCGCGAAGATCAGCGGTGGTCCCGGACGTGGCGAGCATCGGAGCGTAGTCGCGCAAAGGCTGTGGTTCCTGCTTGGGCTCGGGCGCTGACTCCGGTTCCGGCGGGGCCTGGCGCTGCGCTGCGGGCGCGGTTGCGGCGGCCCGCCTGGCGCCCGGCTGTTCTTTCATCAGGTGGATCAGCCAGCGGTCGCCCGTATTGATCAGGGCCAGGCGTTTGGTGCCGCCTAGTCCACCACCCGGCTCGCCCGTGAGCGTCGCGATGACTTCCTTGCCCTCGCGCCACTTCTCGCACGTGAACTCGCCGCGGTCCCAAATGGTCATGGTTCCCGCCCCGTACTCGCCCTTCGGAATGACCCCGGCGAACGTTGCGTACTCCATGGGGTGGTCCTCGGTGTGCACGGCCAGATTGTTCCGCTCGGACGTTTCCGGGACACCGCGGGGCAGCGCCCAGGAAGCCAGGACGCCGTTGTGCTCCAGGCGCAGGTCAAGATGGTAGCGGCGGGCGTGGTGCTCCTGGATCACGAAGATTCCGCCGGCCGGCGCAGGATCGCCCGGCTTGGGCTGCGCGGAGGGAGCAGGGCCCTGCGACACCGCAGAAGCAGCCGCCGACGACGGAAACGGCTCCGGGGTTTTGCCCGGATCGCGCATCCCGACGTATTTGGCGAGACGATTCCCGACCGTTACCCCGCGCTCGCGGCCACCGCCCGACACAGCGGACGCGCCGGCGTCGTCATTGTCGTCCTCGCTATGCGGCGGCAAGTGCCGGTCCGAAATGGGCGCGAAGTGGTCCTTGCCCGAACTGACCCGTTCCATCACTTCCGTGTAGTCCAACTGGTCAAGGGAAGGAGAGGCCAGCTCCTGCCACGTCCGGGGAGCCGCCACCGTTGGTTGGGCTCTGCCACGCAAGGAGTACGGCACGATCGTTGTCTTGTTCCCGCTGTTCTGGCTCCAGTCCACCAGGACCTTGCCCTTGCGCAGGGACTTCTTCATATCGCTGACCACGAGGTCAGGGTGATCGGCTTCCAGGGCGCGCGCGAGCTCATGGGCGAACGCGGACACTTGCTCGGATTTCAACGTGCCGTCGAGCCCTGTATAGAGATGGATGCCTTTGCTTCCGCTGGTGACGGGGACAGGTTCCATGCCCATGTCCTGCAGGATGGAACGGGCCAGGGTGGCCACTTCCACGCACTCGGGCAGTCCGGCGCCGGGACCGGGGTCCAGATCCAGGACGAAGCGGTCCGGCCTGAGGGGCTTGCCCGCAGCATCCACCTGCCATTGCGGAACGTGGATTTCCAGGGACGCGATCTGGGCCATCCACGTGAGCGTGGCCAGGTTGTTCACCATCGGATAGACGTTGGTGTGGTCCGAATGCTGGATGGCGGCCCGGGGGATCCAGCGTGGCGCTGAGTCCTCCAGGTTCTTCTGGAAGAACACCTCACCGGGATGTTCGGCCGTGCCCACGCCGTTGACCCAGCGTTTGCGCGTGACGGGCCGGTTGGCCGCGGCGGGGATGAGGAAGGGGGCCACGGTGGCGTAGTACTCAAGGACCTCAGCCTTGGTGGTCCCGGTTTCCGGGTAAATGATTTTGCCCAGGTTGGTGAGGGTGAGTTCGTGGCCTTCCACGGTCACCCGCTCCTGCTGCTTGCCTGCCACCTCTTCTCCTCCGCTGTGTTGTGCTGTTGACTGGGTGCATGAGGGCTATATGGAAGGGATCTATCGCGTTCGGTCTGGTCAACGTACCAGTGAAGCTCTACAGTGCCACGGAGGATCACGACATTGGCCTGCACCAAGTCCACAATAAGGACGGCGGACGCATCAGGTACCAGCGTAAATGCGAAATTTGCAGCGAAGTCGTAGCTTACGAGGACATCGACAAGGCCTACGAGGAAGAGGGCCGCACCGTGGTCCTCACCGCCGCCGAGTTGAAGTCCCTGCCGGAGGAGAACAGCCGCGAAATAGAGGTGGTGGAGTTCATCCCCGCCGAGCAGCTGGACCCGATCATGTACGAGCGCAGCTATTTCCTGGAGCCTGATTCCAAATCGCCCAAGGCCTACATGCTGCTGCGGCAGACGCTGGAGGACACGGACAGGATCGCGATCGTCCAGTATGCGCTGCGCCAAAAGACCCGGTTGGGGGCCCTTCGCGTGCGTGGAGACGTGCTGCTGCTGCAGGCGCTCCTATGGGGTGACGAAGTCCGCGAAGCCAAGTTCCCGTCCTTGGAAACAGACATCAAGATTTCCGACAAGGAACTGGAAATGTCCTCCGCACTGGTGGAATCCATGGCCCACGACTTCGACCCGGATGAATACACCGACGACTACCAAGCCCAGTTGAAGACACTCATCGAAGCCAAGCTCGAAAAGGGTGAGGCCCTGGACACGGAGGCCACCTTCGGCAACGTCGAAGGCGAAGGAGAAGGCGGCGACGTCATCGACCTCATGGAGGCCTTGAAACGCAGCCTCGACAAGAAACGCGGCAAGGAAAAAGCGTCCGACGACGACGCTGCCGCCAGCAAAACTGCCGGCAAGCCAAAGGCACGGGCGAAGAAAAAGGCGTGAGTCCGGCGTCGGGCATTTAATCGCTTGATACGCAATTGGGTAGCAGCGCCGGAAGGTACCGGCGCTGCTTTCCTCTTGCGTGCCTGGCTCAGCCCTTGACTGAGCCCGCAGTGAGACCCTGGACAATGAACTTGCTGGCGAACGCGAAAATCACCAGCGTGGGTACCACTGTCAAAACCGCGGCAGCGGACATGGAACCCCAGTCAATGTTGAAGCTGGAGATAAAGCCGGCCAACGCCGTCGGGATGGTCTTGTTGCTGTCGCTGTTCATGAGTGTCACGGACAGGAACAACTCGTTCCAGCAGTTGACGAAGTTGAAGACGAAACTTGCCGCAATGCCCGGAAGCATCACCGGAACGATCACCCTGAAGAGCGCGCTCAGCCTCGAACAGCCATCAATCATGGCGGCCTCTTCCAAAGCGTCGGGGACGTTCTCGAAGAAGCCGCGGAGCATGATGGTGCAGAACGGGATGCAGATGGCGATGTAGATCAGGATCAGGCCGGTCTTGGAATCCACCAGCCCGAAGTCGGTCATCATCAGGTACAGCGGGCCCAATGCAATGAACCCGGGAATCATCTGCGTGATGAGGAACGCGCCAAGCACAGCCCCTCGTCCGGAGAACTGGAACCTTGCCAGGACATACGCGGAGAGCAACGAGATGAGCGTGGCCACCGACGACGCCACCAGTGCTACCACCAGGCTGTTGAGCATGTACTGGCCAAAGTCGGACTTCGTGAAAAGACCGATGTAGTTGTCCAGCGACAGCTGCCGTGGCCAATAATCCAAGGGCAGCGAATAGATGGCCCCCGGCTCCTTGAGGGATGTCACCACGATCCAATACAGCGGAAAGACGGTGACGATCAGGCACAGGCCCAAAAAGACGACCTTTGAAACCCGGCCGAAGAGCGAGGGAGTGTTGATCATCGGTCTGCCTTTCGGAAACGGACAGCCATGAGGTAGAAGGCTGCAAACAGCATGAGGGTGACCATCACGATCAACCCCAGGGCGGACGCCTTTCCGTAGTCGCCCTCCTGGGTAATTTTGATCATGTACGTGGTGATGATGTGGGTCTGGTCGGCCGGTCCGCCGCCTGTCATGGCGAAGATGATGTCGGGGAAGTTGAAGATCCAGATCACCCGCAACAGGATGGTCAGCGCCAGTGTCGTCGAAATGCTTGGCAGCGTGATGCTGAAGAACGTCCGTACCTTGCCCGCACCATCCAAAGCGGCTGCCTCATACATTTCGTCGGACACCGACTGCAGCGCCACGAGGATCATGATGGCGAAGAACGTCACGCCGTACCAGATGTTGGCAATGATGATCGCTGTCATCGCGAAGCCGGGGTCGGACAGCCACGGAATAGGCGAACTGATGAGCCCCGCCTTCATCAGAAGGTCGTTGACCACCCCGAACTCCGCATTGAACATCCACCGAAACAGCATGCCGATGAGGAAACCCGACACCGCCCACGGGAAGAAGATCATGGCCTGGTACGCCCCGCGCATCCGGAACCGGCGCTTCAGGAACAGTGCCACCGCGAAGCCAATGACCACCTGCGGAACCAGGGAGCCAACAACCCACACCACCGTATTGCGGACAATCGTCCCGAACTCGGGGGCATCGAACAGGCTCTGGAAGTTCCCCAAACCTACCCAGGAGGTATCGGAAAGGTCGTTCAGGTTCCAGTTCCGGAAGGCCATCTGGCTGCCGGCAATCATGGGGTAGTACGTGAAGATCCCCACGAAGACCGCAGCCGGAGCCAGGAAAGCCAGCAGGGTCAGCGCTGTCCGGCCGCTGAACCGTCGCTTGGACGGGTTGCCCCTGCCCGGTTCCGACAGCGCGGCTTTCCGCCCGGAAGGGGGCGGTGCGGCCTGCTTGACGTCGAGAGTCACCGGAAGCTATCCCTTCATCTTTTCGGTCCAGTAACTGTCCCAACTGGACAGCAGGTCAGACGTGGACATCTGCCCCGTGAGGACGCGTTGAAGTTCACCGTCGGACTTCTTGATCCATTCAGTCCACCAGGAGACGCTGCGGGGCTGGATCGCCGAGACGTACGTATCAGGGTTCTCAGTCATCTTGACGTAGGCAGCCCATGGTCCGGTGCTGTAGAAGGTGTCCTGCGCTGCGGACTTCAGTGTGGGCACCAGGCTGTTGTCCTTGCTGAACGTAGTGGCAGCATCTCCCTGTGCCAGGTACTTGATGAGCTTGACTGCCTCGGGCTTGGACTTGGATGACTCAGCGATGCCCCAACCCGCCGAAGCCACGGGCTGGATTGCCTTGCCGCCTGGTCCTACCAGCAAGGGTGCGACGTTCCATTGGTCCTGCTTGATGGACTGTGACTCTTTGACGGTGGCAATGACTTCGGGGTCCTGGAGCAGGAAAGCCGTGGAGCCGTTGCTGAAGCCCTGCACCATTTCGGGGTAGCCCCAGGCTACCGACGACGGCGGGGAACCCTTCTTGAACAGGTCAATGTACAGATCCATGGCTTGCTGGGCCTTGGGGGAGGAGAAGATCGTCTTGCCGTTCGTCAGCTTGAAGGCGTTTTCCCGGTCGATCTCGTCTGCCACGTATGCCTCGATGATGGCGACGGCGTTGGAGTTGGCATTGGTGCCGCCACGGAAGGCGTAACCGAACTTGTTTTCGGCGGGTTTGTTAAGTGCCTCGGCCTGCTTCGCCATCTCTTCCCAACTGTTCGGAGGGCCGTCGAATCCGGCCTCCTTGACCAGGTCCGAACGGTAGAAGAGGGAAAGGCCGTAGAAACCGTACGGGATGTAGTACGTCTTGCCGTTTTGCTTCGAGTACGTGACCGCGTTGTCTGTCAGGTTGTTCCAGCCGTCCCAGCCATCGAGGTCCTTGGTCATGTCGTAGAGCCAGTTGTTGGCGCCGAAGGAACCCACTGTGATGTCACGGGCTTCCACCACATCGATGCCCTTGCCGGACTGGAGCATCTGCTGGATCTTCTGGTCCGCCTGATCGGTGGGAGGCGAAATGAGCTCCACCTTGATGTCGGGATTGGCCTGCTCGAAGCCGGAAATGAGCTTCTTCAGGGTTTCCGTCCGGGTGGGGTTCGTCAGGCTTTCCACCATCTTCAAGGTGACCTTGCCATCGGCCGCTGACTGGCCGCCTCCACACCCGGCAAGTGCAAGAACTGCCGCCAGGCCTGCTGCCGCAGACGCCATAATTCTGGATTTCACGTGGGTCCTCCGTTGATTGGTTAAGTGATTGCACCGGCTGAGCGGGTGCGGGTGGGGTCTAGAGGGAACGGGCAAGCCCGACGAGTTCCGGGACTGCCTTTTCCGCGAATATCTCGTAGTCCTTGGGGGAGTTGTACAAATGCGCCGAAAGCCGCAGGAAACCTTGTCCGTTGAACGTGGTGATGGCAGTTTCGATGTCCAGGTGGTCTGAGATGTAGCCGCGGACCGCGTGGGAATCCTCGTGGGTAGTGGCGAGCCCCTCCGGCAGGCGGATCAGGCGCAGGGGTCCCACCGGCATGCCGACGTCCACTGCCGGGTTCTGCCCTGTGGCACTGGCAAATGCCTCGCTGATCAGTGATTGGCCATAGTCGCACAACTCCTTGGCGTAGCTGCGGAAAGCTGCCCAGCCGTATCGCTCCTCTATGGTGTCGAAGGCGGTCCGGGCCGCCATCCACGAGGTCACGTCCTGGGTTCCCACGTGGTCGAAGTTCTCCGGGAAGCTGTACGGGAACCCCCACGAATCGATCAACGGTTCCAGTGCCTGTGCTTCTGGTCCGCGCGCCACCAACGCTGCAGTACCTCGTGGCGCACAAGCGAATTTGTGCAGGTTACCAACCCAAAAGCCCTCAAAATCGGGGACCGGGAACTCCAGAACTCCCGGAGCGTGGGCGGCATCCACCAGCACAGGTACACCCAGGCGGGAAGCCGCGCGGGCGATTCCCTCAACGGGGAAGGCCCGGGCAGTTGCGGAGGTGATGTGGTCCACCACGATCAGAGCTGTCCTGGGCGTTACTTCCGCCATGACCAGGGCGCAAACTGCCTCCGCATCCGCCTCGAGGGGTATCTCTGCGATCCGGACCTGGCCGCCGCACCTGCGGGCTACCCGCTCTGCGCCCTGCAGCACCGCTCCGTAGGCGTGGTTGGTGGTCACGATTTCGGCGCCGGGAGCGAAGTCCAGTGAGTTGTAGACGGCACTGACGCCCGCGCTGGCGTTGTGGACCAGCGCCACGTGTTGCGGATCGACCCTGAGGAACTCTGCAATCTCCCGTCGCGCCGTGGCTACCAGCTCGAATTGGCCCATGAACCACGGACAGGGGTTCTGGTCCATAAGCTTCTTGAGCTTCAACTGATGTGCCTGGGCAGCGCGGGGAACGGACCCATATGAACCGTGGTTGAGGTGGACCTTGGACGGTGTAAGGCTCCAGTCGGCCATTGCGGGCTGGCCCTCGGGGGTCAACATCGGGCGGGGGACTGTGAGGGGTGCTGGGAACACGGCGTCCTTCGTCGGAGGAATGGGTCAACGCTCTGTAAGTTACATCACAGCTTTGACCAAGACAACGGACAATCCAAAATAGTCATAAGATGACTCTGTCGTTTTCTGGTGATATTTCTGCCTCATCAGCCCATGTTTGAGTCTAAAGGTACGATGTCTTGAACAGAAGGCATGACAATGCCCTCACTCAGCTGCCCGGACGCCCCGGTGCGGTAGCGTGATACCGGAATCTGGAGGAGGCGACGTATTGGGTGCTGTCGAAACGGCGATGCAGGGCCTGAGGAACAAAATTGCCTCGGGTGAACTCGCGGCTGGTCAGAAATGTCCTCCGGAAGCGGAGTTGGCGGCGCAGCTGGGCGTATCGCGGAGTTCCCTCAGGGAGGCAGTGAGGGCGATGTCGGCACTGGGCGTCATGGAATCCAGGCATGGCTCGGGAACGTACGTCTCGTCCCTGGAGCCCACGGTGATCCTTCAGAACTTCGCCCTGCTGGTGGACCTGTTGCCGTTGGACGGTCTGCTGGAACTCTTCGAGATCCGCCGTCTCATGGAATCCCATGCCGCTGCGGCGGCGGCTGCCAATGCCACTCCTGAAGTCCTGGCGAAGTTGACCGCGCTTGTAGAGAGCATGGAGGCCACGGTCGACCCCGGCGAATACTCCGAGCTGGATTCAGAGTTCCATGAGGAAATCTGCCGTGCGGGCGGCAACTCGACGCTGAATGCGCTGGTCAGGCTTTTCCGCTCCCGAGGCGGGCATTTCCACATTTTCGACGGCGAGGACGGCGCGGCCGTGCGCAGGGACAGCACTGCAGGCCATAGTGCGATCGTGGCTGCGATCGCCCGGCGTGATCCCACCATGGCGGCGACAGCGACGGCCGCACATATCGCTCAGACGGAGACCTGGCTCAGGAAACTAAGGCCGGAGCCCCGGCTCTGACGTTGCCATGGCCGGGGCGGGGGACGAGTTAGTGGTTCCGGGGTCAGTGGTTCCGCAGCATTGAAATGAGTTCGGACTTCTTCTTGTCCGAGTAACCCTTCAGGCCGAGTTCTTTGGCGCGGGCTTTCAGTTTGTCGACGGTCCAATCGTCATAGTCCCCTGATTTGCCTCCCTTACGGCCCACGTCCTTGCGTCCCCGGGCTGCCGCTGCGTTGGAGATCCGGGCTGCTTTTTCCTTGGAGGCTCCGTCGTCGCGCAGTTCCTCGTAGAGTTCAGGGTCTTTGATGCTTGGGTTCTTCTTTTCCGGCATGTTCAGGTTCCTTTCCCTGAGTTTGTGGTCATGTGATACTTCGGAGTTCGTGGCAGCTTCCAGGGCGACTCACTCCTCCTTGTTGTGTCCGTTGCTGCTCATTCCCCGGCGGTAGAGCCACAGGGGCATGCCGACCACCAGCAACAGCAACGTCAGGACGATGAAGCCGCCGGCCACAATGCCTGCGGTCCTTCCAGCTGTGAAATCGAAGACCAGCGTGGCGGACCCTACGATCAGTAGTGCGACGCCTCCCAAGGCCCATTTGGTGACAATGTCGGCGCTGGAGACGAGTGTGGCCTTGAGCCCGCGGCGGAAGAGTCGCCGATGAACGCTGACCGGAATGACGATGAGCACTGTAGTGAGGGCAGCCACCATCACGTTGAACAGGTAAAGGCCGCGCTGCCAGTCGTCCAGTTCCCCGAATCGTGACTGGAACGGCAGTGTCAACAGGAAGCCACCCAGGATCTGGACGCCCGTTTGCAATACCCGCAGCTCCTGGATGAGTTCCATCCAGTTGCGGTCCATGCGTTCTTCAGTGGACTCGTTCCTGCCGATTCTGGGAACTTGTTCCTGTTCTGCCATTCGCATGCCTCCGCAGCTGTGTGGTGGACGCCGGGGATGTGCCGGACTACGGTCGGACTGTCAGCATTCCTCGAACTCTTATCGGGGCCTCAACGGATTTCCAAGGAGGAAGAAAATGAGTCAGGACGAGCACCGCGTGGACCCGGACAGCGAGCCCGGCGGCTACGGTACGCCGACTCCCGAACAGGAGATGCCCGGCAGCGGCGACGGGCGCGAAACGCCGGAGCGGCCGGCTGAAGGAGTTCCCGAAGTGCCGGGTGACGAGTTCCCCACGCCCAAGGATCCGGATGCTGCGCCGCCGTCAGAGGCTACAGGGCAGGAGCCTGAGGGAGGGTAAGGGCGCCTGAGGGCCGTCCCTGCGTGCAAATGATGGGCGCAGGTACAGCCCTCGTTGACCTGTCGGAAGTCCTCGGTGGTGGTTATACGGTATGGCCCCGGCGTCCCGACATGAAGCTCAGCAGCCACCCGATGGCCGCGATGACGAGAAGGACAACGCCTACCCACAGCAACCAGTTCAGGGCCTGCGAGAAGCCGCCCACAAGAAGAAGAACAATTGCTACTACACCAGCAATGATCAGAAGCGTATTCATGGTCAGCACATTCCTTTCCGGGGAAATCATTGAATAATCGCCGATTCCCAACTATGCATTCCGGTTTTACTTCGATTTAGTTATGCCGGTACTTGGAGGCGTTCCGCAGCCTCGAAGTGCCTTTGCCCCCGTCGGCCGGCGTTTCATCGGGTGATGAAGTTCGCCAGCTGTGAACAGTAACACTCCTCATTGTACTACTAAGCACCCTTATGAAAGGCTTATTGCAGTCGTCACCTGATGATTGGGCAGTCGCCGCAGAAATCTTGCGGCGCGTTTTTGGCTCATATGAAAGTCCATGAGAGGAACACATGAAAGCGTCACAGCAGCTTGCAGACAACCTTCAAATCGTCCTGACAGACCTCATCGAGCTGCAGCTCCAAGGAAAGCAGGCACACTGGAACATCGTGGGACCGAACTTCCGCGATCTTCACCTCCAGCTGGACGAACTCGTCCTGGCCACCCGCCAGTTCGCTGACGACACCGCCGAGCGCATGCGTGCCCTCCATGCCCTGCCGGACGGCCGCAGCGCGACCATCGCCAAGGGCACCCGCCTGGAGGAATTCCCGGCAGGCCTGGTCAACACCAAGAACGCCGTCAAGCTGGTTACCGACCGCGTGGAACGCGCTGTCCAGACCATGCGCGACGTCCATGACGAGGTGGACGAGGAAGATCCCACGACGGCGGACCTGCTGCACGCGTTTATCGCCCGCCTTGAGCAGCTGGTTTGGATGATCAACGCAGAGATCATGAACGCCGGCGCTGCCGTTACCGATCCGGACGAAGCCTGAGCATCAACCGGACCGGCTGAAGACAGAGAGCCCCGCGACCATGCCGCGGCTGAAGAGAAGCGACCTTTCCAAGCCCGGCATCGTCCGCCGGAAGGTTGGTACGGGGTTCAGCTACCGCCACCCTGACGGCAGTCTGGTCAGCAAGGAGGATCGCCAGCGCATCAACGCGCTGGCGATCCCACCTGCATGGACCGATGTGTGGATCAGTCCCTACGAGCATGGCCACATCCTGGCCACGGGAGTGGATGCTGCCGGACGGAGCCAGTACATCTACCATCCTGGGTGGCGGGAACGTAAGGACACCGAGAAGTTCATCCGTGCAGCCAAACTTGGCCTGGTGCTGCCAACGGTCCGCCGCAATGTGACGGTCCATCTCCAGGACGCCGCGGATCCCCGGCAGCAGACGCTCGCAGCAGCTGTACGGTTCATGGACCTTGGCGCGCTGCGCGTAGGTTCCGAGGTCTACATGAAGCAGAACGGTTCCTACGGACTCACCACCCTCCGATGCCGCCACGCGCGGGTGGCGGGCCCTGACGTCTTCCTTAAGTTCCCCGGCAAGAGCGGCCAGCTCTGGGATACCTCCATCCACGATCCCGCTTTGGCGGCCTTTTTGGAGCCACTGGCGGACCGTCCCGGCAAGGAGCGGCTGCTTGCTTACCAGGCCAACGGCACCTGGGTGTCGGTGGATGCGTCCATGATCAATGAATACCTCAGGGGCATCTCAGGGGAGGCGTACACCTCCAAGGATTTCCGGACCTGGAAAGGCACTGCGGCCGCCGCCCTCTGCCTCATCAAGTCCGGGCATAAGGGAACCCCCAGGCAAGCCATTGTGCGGGCCATCAAAGAGGCCTCCGAACTCTTGGGCAACACGCCCTCTGTGGCGCGTTCCTCCTATGTGGATCCGCGGATTATCGAGGGCTACCTCTCGGAGGAGCTTAAGGACGTCAAGCCAACGGAAGCGTCGGTTGCCGCCTACTTGAACGGCGAAACATCGAGTTAAACCGTGCCTCTCGAGAAGGCCTGTTCGTTTTTATGAGTACACTCGTACTAATAAAAATTGATGGACGTGGCGTCTGGGGGCCGTAAGTGATTCTGTTGGCAATCGTGGTGTGTGAAGTTGCGTTCTGGGTGGCGATCCTTGCCGGGCTCGCAGCACGGTATCTGCTGCGTCGTCCCCGCCTGGGCGGAGCCCTCCTGATCCTTGCTCCGGTTATTGATGCCATCCTGCTTGCCTTGGTCGCCGTCGATTTGCTGGGCGGCGGTACAGCCTCATGGCACCACGGACTCGCCGCGGTCTACATCGGTGTCTCTGTCGCGTACGGCAAGCGCATGGTGGCTTGGGCCGATGCGCACTTCCAGCACCGGTTCGCGGGCGGACCTGCGCCGGAACGACTCACTGGAACCCGCTACACCATCAAATGCTGGCGGGATGTGCTCCTTACCGGGTTGGCGGTTGCCATCGCAGCGGCGACCCTTGGCGCGATTATCTTCCTCGTCAACGACGCCGAAAGAACCGCAGCGCTCTCGGACTTCTTCCGCATCCTGGGCATCATCTTCGCCATCGACTTCCTCTGGGCTTTGAGCTACACGATCTGGCCGAAGAAGGCCGCCCGCGACTTGCCCGCCGCTACGCCGTCGCGCTGATTCCATGCCCCGGAGAATCGATGCAGAGGCACGCAGTTCAGCAATTGCGGAAGCTTCCCTGCGTGTCCTCGAACGTGATGGCCTTTCGGGCCTTTCAGTGCGCGGGGTGGCAGCGGAAGCGGGCATCGCAGCCGCTTCGCTACGGCGTGCGTTTGCCACGCAACATGCCCTGCGGGAGTTCTGCCTGCAACTCATTGAGGACCGGGTCACCGCCCGAATCGCCGCCCTTGAGCTCACTGGCCGGGCGTTGGTTGATGGCTTGCTCCTGCAGTTGCTTCCTCTCGACAAGGAACGGCGGCTGGAACTCGTGGCGCAGGTCCAGCTTGGTGTCCTCTCACTGACGGATAGTGCACTACGTCCTGCCGCGATCAGGCTCAGCGAGGGAGTGGACCGCGTGTGTCACGCTGCCCTCCAGCTCCTGGTCGAAGCGGGACAGTTCAACCCGACGCGCGACCCCGGCTATGAAGCCCAGCGCTTGCGTGCGCTCCTTGATGGGATCGCGATGCACGGATTGTGGAGCGGTGAACTTCCGGAGGCGGGTCCGATGCTCCGGGTGCTCTCGCGCCATCTCGACGAGCTCGCGGGTCCGTAGCACCTTAGGCAAGCAGAGCACCCCGGACGCGCAAAAGTACTTCGGACATGCAAAGAGCCTGGCGCCACCCATATCCGGGTGGCACCAGGCTCTTTGCGTGTCGCTGAGGGGTTTGGGTGTCCCTACTCGGCGTCGTGGTCCGTTTCGAGGATCTTCACCAGGCTGTCCAGTGCTGCGTCCGCACCTTCACCTTCGGCACGCAGCACCACCACGTCACCGTGGGCAGCGCCCAGGCTCATCAGGGAAAGGATGCTGGCGGCGTCCATGGCGTCGTCGGCTGGCTCTCCCGGGCGGGCGATGGTGACATCGATATCCAGGTCTCCCGCAGCCTCGGCGAAGATGGCTGCCGGGCGGGCGTGGAGGCCGACGCGGCTAGCGATGGTGGCTGTACGTTCAGGCATTGGTGCTCCTTTGTGGTGGTGGGTGGCTTTGTGGGAAGTCTAGACGCTGACGGTTGCCGGGGTGGTTTCTGCCTCTACCGGCTTCTTCACGGCCCAACGCTTGAGGGCGATGACTAGCAGCGCAGTGATGACCACGCCGACGGCGATCGAGAGGAAGAACAGGAGGAAGTTGTCGATGGCGAAGAAGACGAACAAACCGCCGTGTGGAGCCTTGGAGGTGACACCGAAGGCCATCGACAGGGCACCGGTGACGGCGCCGCCCACCATGCTGGCCGGGATGACGCGCAGGGGGTCGGCTGCGGCGAACGGGATGGCGCCTTCGGAGATGAAGGATGCACCGAGGAGCCAGGCTGCCTTGCCGTTTTCACGCTCTGCCAGGGAGAACAGCTTCTTGTCGAGCACAGTGGCGAGGGCCATGGCCAGCGGCGGAACCATGCCTGCAGCCATGACGGCTGCCATGATCTGCCAGGGAGCCTGGTTGCTGACACTCGCAGCACCGAGGCCCGCAACGGCAAATGCGTACGCAACCTTGTTGACGGGACCACCGAGGTCGAAGCACATCATGAGGCCCAGGATGATGCCGAGGACCACAGCTCCGGCTCCCGTGAGGCTGGAAAGTCCGGCATTGAGGGCGTTGGTCAGATCCACGATCGGACGGCCGAGGATCAGGAACATCAAACCGGACGCCACCAGGGACGCGAGCAGAGGGATGATCACCACGGGCATCAGGCCGCGAAGCCAGCGCGGGACGTCCAGCTTGCCGATCTGGTAGGCCACGTAGCCGGCCAGGAGACCACCAACGATGCCTCCCAGGAAGCCGGCGCCCATGAAGCCGGACACAGCACCGGCTACAAAGCCGGGGGCGATACCCGGGCGGTCAGCGATGGCGTAGGCAATGTAACCGGCCAGTGCGGGAACCAGGAACCCGAGGGACAGGGCGCCGATCTTGAACAGGACTGCGCCGATGTAGGCACCCAGCGGACCCCAGGCGTTCTCGGGGAAATCGGTGGGGAGGTTGAAGATGCTGTTTTCAACAACGATCTTGTCGGCGAAGTTGGTGATGAGGTAACCGCCCATGAGGAAGCCAAGAGCGATCAAAAGGCCGCCACCCGCAACGAACGGAATCATGTAGCTGACGCCGGTGAGGAGTGCGCGCTTCAGCTTCTGGCCGATGTGCTCGCCCTTTTCCTCCTCGGCACGCTCAGCCTGCTCTTCGGCACCGAAGTGCGGAACACGGCGTGCGTGGGGGTCGACGGCGGCAGCCAGGGCTTCCTCGACCATCTTGGTGGGCTCATCGATGCCACGCTTGACCGGAGCGTTGATGACCGGCTTGCCGGCGAAGCGCTCCTTGCCGCGGACGTCGACGTCGACGGCGAAGATCACGGCGTCGGCCGCAGCAATCACTGCCGGATCCAGCGGCTTGGCGCCGGAGGAACCCTGGGTCTCGACCTGCAGGTCAACGCCCATTTCCTTGGCAGCGGCAACCAGCGAATCAGCCGCCATGTACGTGTGTGCGATGCCGGTTGGGCAGGCGGTCACTGCGACGATGCGCTTGGGTGCGGCAGTCGTCGTCGTGTTTTCTGCGGGAGCAGCCGCAGCGGCGGGCGCAGCAGCCGGCTTGTCTGCCAGCGCTCCATCGACGAGGTCCACAATGTCCTGCTCGGTGGCTGCCGCCCTGAGTGCTGCGGTGAAGTCCTTCTTGATCAGTGAACGTGCCAGCTTGGAGAGCAGCTTCAGGTGTTCCTGGTCTGCGCCGTCCGGGGCTGCGATAAAGAAGATGAGGTCAGCCGGGCCGTCCTTGGCGCCGAAGTCCACCTTGTGGGAGAGGCGGGCCATGGCGAGGGCAGGCTCCGTGACGGCGGCCGAGCGGCAGTGCGGGATGGCGATGCCGCCGGGGACGCCGGTCGCCGTCTTCTGCTCGCGGGCGAAGGCGTCGGCAAAGAGCCCCTCAACCTCGGAAGCTCGGCCGGAGGCGGCAACTTTGCCTGCCAGGACGCGGATGACGTCGGCGGGGGAGTCGCCCAGGTTTTGGTCGAGGGTGACCAATTGTGGGGTGATCAGCTGGGTCACTGTGATTCCTTCTGGAGGGCCGTGATGGTTACGGCGTCGGGGGTTGTCTGGTGGACTGCCGGGACAGTGGAGCCCGGCAGCGAAGCAGCTGCGGCACCATGTGCCACGGCTTGACGGAGGCAGTCCTGCGCGGAACCGCCCTGGGTTGCGGCCAGCAGGTAGCCGGCAAGGGAAGAATCCCCTGCGCCCACTGTGCTGACTGCCTTGATCGGCGGATGCGTGGCGAACCACGCTCCGTCTGCGGTCACCAGGACTGCGCCCTTGGACCCGAGTGTTGCGAGAACGGCGCCTACACCGCTGGCGACGACGGCGGCTGCGGCTTGGGCGGCTTTGGCCGGGTCCGCTTCCAGTTCGTCAGCTGTGTAGACGTTGGTGAAACCGGCGGCGGCGGCGAGCTCGGCAAGCTCTTCCGCGTTCGGCTTGAGGAGGTCGGGCTTTCCTGCGGCATCGCCCACCAGGGCCGCCGCAAGCGGAGCTCCGGAGGAGTCGATGGCGATGCCGGGGGCGGCCGTTCCATCAGCGTTCGACCGGAGCCGACGCGCGATTGTGGCGTAGAAATCCGCGGGCACCCCTGGTGGGAGCGAGCCTGCGAGAACCACCCAGCTGGCGCCACGGGAGCGCTCCAGCAGCAGCCCGATCAGGGCTTCCTGCTGTTCGCCACTCAGCTCCGGGCCGGGTTCGTTGATCTTGGTGGTGACCCCATCTGGTTCGGTGAGCGTGACGTTGCTGCGCAGCGCCTGACCGATGGGCAGCGCCGCAAAGGGCACGCCGCCGTCGTGCAGTCCGGACAGGACGGGGTCTGAATCCGCGCCGGGAAGGACTGCCAACGTTTCGAGGCCCGAGGCCACGAGCGCCCGGGAAACGTTGACGCCCTTTCCGCCGGATTCCTGGTGGACGGCCACCGCGCGCTGAACTTCGCCGCGGGCCAGGGCGCCCGGGAGTTCCACCGTGCGGTCCAGGCTGGGGTTGGCGGTGAGCGTGACGATCATGCGATCACCACGTCGACGCCGGCGTCGGCCAAAGCCGCTGCAAGTTCAGCCGAGGGCTGCTGGTCAGTAATCAAGGTGTCAACATCCTTCAGGGTGGCGAACTGGACCAAGGTTTCGGCATCCAGCTTGGACGAGTCGGCCAGGGCTACAACGCGGCGGGCAGACTGGACGAAAGCGGCTTTCACCGCGGCTTCCTCGGGATCCGGCGTGCTCAGCCCGAAGACGGCGTGGATCCCGTTGGCGCCCACGAAGGCGATGTCCGGACGAAGCCTGTAAGCGGCCTCCACGGTGGACTGCCCGACGGCGGCCTGCGTGAGTCCGCGGACACGGCCGCCGAGGATCTGGAGTGCGACGCCCTGCGTGGAGGAGAGCTTGCCGGCAATCGGAATCGCGTGGGTGATGACCACGAGCTCGTCGTTCCCATTGGTGGACGGAGTCCGCTGGGCCAGCAGGTCCGCCAGGGTTTCAGTGGTGGAACCGGCGTCGAGCAGGATGCTGCCGGTGGTGGGTTCCGGGATCAGTGCAAGAGCGGCGTTCGCGATACGGAGTTTTTCGGCCTGGCGCTGCACTGCCCGCTCCAGGATGCTTTCCTCGCGGGTGCTCAGGCGGTCGGAGGGGACTGCGCCGCCGTGGACGCGGCGGAGATTTCCGGAAACTTCAAGGGCCGCGAGGTCGCGGCGGATGGTTTCGGTGGTGATGCTGAAACGGTCTGCGAGGTCCGTGACGCTCACGCGTCCGCGCTCTGCGACGAGTGCGGAGATCAGTTGCTGGCGTTCTTCTGCGAACACTTACCCTCCATTGCGGTAAAGCCAAGTTCGTTGCGGCCACTTCCGTGACTGCTGTCACAACGATGTGGAATTGCTTGACTCTATCTTTGTTTATGTTGGCAAGTCAATAGAAACCAACATAAACAAAGATCGCTGCTGCGTCCGAGGTGGTCCGGGCGCGCACCGGGAGGGCTCCGGAGACGACGAAAGGGCATGTCGCGCTCCCTGTAGCGCGACATGCCCTTCTATCGGATCCTGACTGGGGGATATGCCGGGATCCGGTCTTGTTGGGTGCGGAACAGCCCTAAAGCGAAGGGGGGTTCCCTGGTCCCGGGGGCGGTGGGACTGCCGGTCCCGGGGTGGGTTCCGGGACGGGCGGCGGGCCCGGTTCCGGCAACGGTACGGGCTCAGGCGTAGGCCCGGGTTCCCGGGTTGGATCGGGGTGTGAGGGATCCGTGGGGAAACCGCTCATCATCAAGCGCTCCTTCTCCGGGACGAATGCGTCGGGCGGAGGCTTTGCGGCGTGCTGGAAGGGTACCGGCTGGAATCCCATCCGGACCCCATGTAGTCGATGGGCAGGTTGTCCGGGTCAGGTGGATCCGGCAGCTTGTGCTTGCCGGGTTGACCATGCTGGTTATGCTGGCCAAGGCCCCGGGTGGCTGTGGAAGACTCTCTTTTCTGTGATTCTGCGTGCATGCTGTCCCTTCCTGTAGCTTCAGAATTGGTGCTGCTCCTCATGGCTGCGCCCGTCACGTTCAGTCCGGAATTTCCATCCGGAAGCCGCAGTGGCATCCAAGAATCCTCGTGTTGATGAGAACCTCGTACATCCGCAGCTGCCCACCCGGTTTCAGGACGAGGGGAGTTTGAATCCTCCGGAGCTCGCAGCTGCTGGTCTTCATGGGTTCGCCGCAGTGAAGATACTGACCGCCGAACTGAAGTACCCCCTGGGAAATACCGGGTCGGTTGAGTACCGCGGCAACCCTCTGGACAGACGCGATCTGCTGGTAGGAATACCTGCAGACATGGCACTCGTACGCCACGTCCACCAGGTTGGGCGCGGGCGGATAGTGGGACTGGATCGAATTCACCAGGAGGTGCTTGTCCGTATTGCACCGGGTACACCAAAGACGCTCATCGGGCGGTTGGTGGGCTTCGTCCGGGACTCTGGACGCTGGCTGGGCCGGCATGGGTGTCTACCTCGGCATCAAAAAATGCGGGTCGCCCGTCTGCATGAGCTGTAAAGCCTGGTCCTGAAAATGCGGGACTGTAGCTAGATTGTGCACATAGGTGCACGGCATATGCAAGGATTCTGTTGTCATTCCCCAAAGGGGTGACAGGCAGTGACCCGGCGATCGTAAACTAAGGCATGGACGAAATGAACGTTGAATTGGCGCTGCCTGATGCCGCCTCGGCGCCCGACGAAGTTTCGGTGCCCGAGCAGCTTCAGGACCTCGTTATCGATAGCGAAGACGTCGGTGGATTCCTCGGAGAGCTTGCTGTGTTTTCCGCGGCGGCAGTGTCCAACGCGGTGGGTGTGAACGTGCACTGTGGCATCACATTGAGCAGGCGGAGGCGGACGGCCACGGTGGCCGGAAGCACCCCTGAAGCCAGATTGATTGACGAAGTACAGCAGGCGTACGGGGACGGCCCATGCCTGGAAGCAATGCGTAGCCATGCCACCGTGCATGTGCCCGACACCTCCACCGAGGGGCGCTGGCCCGACTACTGCAAGGTCATCGCGGACCGTGGCCATCTTTCGGCACTCTGTGTCCCTTTGGAGCTGGACGAAGGTGCAACCGCGGCCCTTAACTTCTTCGCTCCGCGGATCGACGCTTTTGACGCGGCCACCATCCGGGACTGTGAGCTCTATGCCAGCCAGGCCGAACGCTCATTGCGCCTGGCAGTCCGGATCGGAGTAAAGCAGCAGCACGCCGATGACCTCCAGGATGCGATGCAGTCCCGCACCGTGATCGACCTCGCGTGCGGCATCATCATGGGGCAGAACAGATGCAGCCAGGACGACGCCTTCCAGATCCTCAAAAAGGCCTCAAGCGCCCGGAACCAGAAGCTGCGTGACGTCGCCGAGTCGCTGATCAAGAGCGTTGCGAAAGAGTCACCCGTGGCTCATTTCGAACCCTGAGGGATAGCGCCCCGAGGGTCTGCGGCCAGCCGGTGACTTGTGACGCAAGCCACTGGTGAACTACATTTTAGGTGGGTTAAGCAGATAGCCCTTGGAGCCTCATGACGTGGTGCCATCCCGGATGGTCCAAGAACTGCACTTTCAGCCGTGGCCATCATCGGCCGGCTCGCAGCGTCAATGCATGCGGCTCCTTGGAGTTGTAAAAGGAGAATGGCAATGACGCTTGGTTCCCTTCCTGTCCCGAAACCTTCACAAGGGCCCGAACCTGCCCAGGCCGGAGTGCGGCCATGGTGCACTGTCTGCGGCACCGATTCCTACATTTTTGTTGAGACCGTGGTGGAAGCCGAACCACACCAGACGGAAGTGGTCGACGTCAGCTACACCTGCAGCGAATGCGATACCTTCTACGCCCACCCGGTCCGCCTGGCAACGCTGGTGCCGGAGATCCAACAGGAATTCCTTTCCACTGCAGCAGCAGGACTGTGGTTCAGCTGCACACATTGCGGCGACCCCATGACGCTGGGACGTCCTACTGAACGCGTGATTGAGGCCCCCCGGAGCACTGAAGATCCTGAAAGCCCCAATCTCCTTGAGGTCTACTTGCAGACCCAGGTCCTGCATTGCCGTTGTGGTTTCCAAATGGAGGTTCCGCGCCACGTTGGGTAACCACCGTCTCTGAATAATCCATAGCGGGAGGGGTGGGTCTGTGCGCACGTTTGGTGTCGAAGAGGAACTTCTGATTGCCGATCCTTCGGACGGCATGCCATTGGCCCTCGCCACAGACATTCTGGACGTGGCGGCTGCCCACGGCGGGGATGTTGACGGTGACGCCGCTTCCCTGAAGTCCGAATTCAAGCAGGAGCAGATCGAGGTCAACTCCCGCCCTTGCCGGACGGCTGCTGAGCTCAGGGCTGAAATCCGTGCCGGCCGGGCCTTGTCCGACAAGGCGGCCAGAGCCGTGGGTGCGCGGGTGGCCGCGCTGGCTACCCCGCCGGTATTCCATGCGACGCCCACCTTGGGCAATCAGCGCTACGCTGCCATGGGCACGGAATTCGGCCTGATTTCGCGTGAGCAACTCACATGCGGTTTTCATGTCCACGTATCCATCGAGTCGCCTGAGGAAGGCGTTGGAGTCCTGGACCGCATGCGGCACTGGCTCCCCGTGCTGCTTGCCCTCAGCGCCAACTCTCCCTTCTGGATGGGGGCCGACACCGGCTTCGCGAGCTATCGAACACAGATCTGGAACCGGTGGCCTACTGCCGGTCCCATGGACGTATTTGGTTCGGCCGATGGATACCGCGCAGTCCTGGGGGCGCTGCTGGGCACGGGAGTTCCCATGGACGAGGGCATGATCTACTTCGACGCCCGCCTTTCCAGGGGCCATCCAACTGTCGAACTCCGGATCGCGGACGTTTGCCTCTACGCAGAAGACGCGCTCACCCTGGCGGTGATCGCGCGCGCCCTGGTGGAAACCTCGGCCGCTGAATGGCGGCGGGGCGATCCGCCGTCGAGTGCTTTGACCCAGGTCATCCGCATGGCCAACTGGAAGGCGAGCCGCTTTGGCATCAACCGCGAGCTGCTTCACCCGCAGGACCAGAGCCCGGTTGCTGCTCCGGAAGTTGCCGGCGCCTTGCTGCGCCACATCAAGCCTGCCCTGGGCAAGGCCGGAGACCTGTCGCTGGCGCGGGCCGGGGTGGCCTGCATCCTCCGCCGCGGTTCAGGCGAGCGGCTGCAGCGCCAGGCGTACGCGCGCCGGCGGCGGCTGTCCGACGTCGTGACCGCAGCCATCGCCTCCACGCACGAGTACGGGGAACTTTCGGACGCCGGGCTGCTCAGCCACTAGCAGTCGAAGGCCCGACGACGGCGGGCCGGGGAGCCGCCGTCGTCGCGCCTTGTGCGGGCCGTAGCCTCCGATGAAGTGCCCGGACGGTCAGCCCTGGTTGATGCGGATCATGTTGCCGGAGGGGTCGCGGAAGGCGCAGTCGCGCGGTCCCCACGGCTGGTCGATCGGTTCCTGGAGGACCTCTGCGCCGGACGCCCGAAGTTTCTCGAAGGTGGCGTCGAGGTCGTCCGTGCTGAAGACGAGCATCGGCATGACGCCCTTGGTGAGGAGTTCCTGGATGGCGTCGCCGTCAGCCTGGGAGCGGCCGGCGTGCGGCGGGGAGAGGACCAGTTCGAGGTCGGGCTGGGCGTCGCTGCCCAAGGTCACCCAGCGCTGGCCATCGGAGCCGACGTCGTTGCGGACCTCCAGGCCGAGCGCGTCGCGGTAGAAGGCGAGCGACTCATCGACATCGTTGACAGTGACGTGTGCGTACTTCAATGAAATGTTCATGAACCACACGCTATTGCAGCTTGGGAGCCTGCGCTTCTTCAATCCTGCTCAGGTTGGTGTTGCCCTTCCTGTCGGGGCGAGTGTGCTGTTTGGCGATGCAGTTCGGCATGGCTTTCACGGCGTGGTGCTCCCGGGAGCGGTACTCGCTGGGCGTGATCCCTACGATTTCAGTGAAGCGGCTGCTGAAGGAGCCCAGGGAGGTACAGCCGACTTCCATGCAGGCATCCGTAACGCTGGTCCCGGCACGAAGGAGGGCCATGGCCCGTTCTATCCGCCGGGTCATCAGGTAGTTGTAGGGCGATTCGCCGTATGCGGCCTTGAACTGGCGGGAGAAGTGCGCCGGTGACATGAGGGCGCCGGCTGCCATGGTGGGCACGTCCAAAGGACGCGCGTACTCGCGGTCTATGAAGTCGCGGGCGCGCCGCAGATGGGCCAGATTGGCCAGTTCCTGCGGTGTCATGGCGTCAGTCTACTAGGCTCATGCCCATGGAATCAGTGGTCTGGTCAAAGCCCGAAAACCAGCGCAAGGGCACTCCTTTGCTGGTGATGCTGCATGGTTACGGCACCAGCGAGCAGCGCATGGTCAACCTTTTTGACCAACTGCCCACGGAGTTCACCTGTGCTGCGTTGCGGGGGCCCAAGGTTATCGGCGACGATTACGGGTGGTTCCTGCTGGACTACTTCCTGACCAACGACTTCGCGGATGTGATTGCCTCCACAAATGCGGTGTTCGACTGGATCAACTCCGTGAAAGACAACCACAGCAGCGTGAGTTTGCTCGGCTACTCACAGGGCATGGCCATGGCCAGCACGCTTCTGCGGTTGCGGCCCGCGTCGTTCAAAGCCACCGTCGGCTTGTCCGGATTTGTCCTGGACAACGACCTGCTTGCCCTGAGTGAATCATTCGACACCCCGCCGCCGTTCTTTTGGGGAAGGGACAAAGCGGACCCCGTGATCAACGAGGACGCGATCGCCCACACGGAGGAGTGGTTGAACGCCAACACGGCATTGACGGTACGTACTTATCCCGGGATGGGGCACCGGATAGACCCTGTCGAATTGGTGGATGTCAGTGCTTTCCTGAAGTACTACGTGCTGGGCTAGGGCTGGATTAGAAGGCATTCCCACCCCGGAATCAAACCTGCTGGTGAGATTCGCGTCACAATTTCGCATTCAACCGCACTCTATTGAATGACAAAATTGTAAGCGCTTACACTTTTGGCTGGTGACCCGGTCCGGGACACACGCCAAAGCGTCAGGCGAGCATGGAAAGGGTTGAGGCCGTGTTGCATGGTTAGGACTCACAGGGTGACAATCCAGGACGTAGCCGTCCTTTCCGGGTTGTCCATTTGCACGGTATCGCGGGCACTCAGGAAGCTCCCCAACGTTTCCGAAAAGGCCCAGTCGCGGGTGGCTGAAGCTGCCAGCAAGCTCGGCTATAAAGCCTCGGCCGCCGCATCCAGATTGGCCGGCGGAAACACAGGGTCGGTGGCGATCGTCGCCCCCACCGCCACATCGTGGTTCTTCTCCCAGGCCGTGGAAGCTGCAGAGGAGGTTCTGGGTGACAGTGGCTACGACACGGTCCTGATCAGCCTCCGCAACAAGGCCACTGTCCGGAAGCAGTTCTTCGCGGATCTTGAAAACCTCGCGCAGAGGGTCGACGGACTGCTGTTGCTCAACATTGACCTCGACCCCGGAGAACTGGAAGCGTTGGAAGCCTGCGGACTGGCAGTGGCCAGCGTGGGCATGCGAAATGTTCCGTGGGACAATGTAGGTATCGATGACGAACACGCTGCCTGGCAGGCAACCCAACACCTGCTGGGGCTGGGCCATTGGAACTTGGCCGTTCTCTCGAGCAATGAACACTCCGTTGTGACTGAGACTCCTCGGTTCCGTGGCTTCCGGCGTGCGCTGGATGAACACCACCTCACCGTTCACCCGGACCTTGTGGTGGCTTCAGGGCCAGGTATCGACGACGGGCGGCGGGCCATGACTGAGCTCATCACCCGCGGCGCGAAGCCCACGGCAGTGTTCGCCCACTGTGACGAGGCCGCGTTCGGTGCATTGACCGCGCTCCGGGAATACGGCTTGTCCGTGCCGAAAAACGTGTCCGTGATCGGAATAGATGACCACCCGATGAGCTGGTTCCTGGGTCTCAGCACCGTGGCGCAGCCGGTAGCTGACCAGGGCGCCTTCGCTGCGAACCTGCTGTGCGAACGACTCCTGAATAACGAATCCCCCCACCAACCCTCCACCCACTTGCTCGATACCAAGCTCATCGAACGCAAAACCACGCGCCACAAGCGCTGAACGGAACTATGCACATGACTGACCTTCGTAATGCCTGGACCGGCGCCTCGGCGCTCCTGTTCGATCTCGACGGCGTGCTGACGCCCACTGCCGTGGTGCACGAGCAGGCGTGGCAGGAACTGTTTGACGGTTACCTGGCCCGGATCGGGCACCAGGAGGGCTACCAGGAGAGCGACTACTTCGACCACATCGATGGCAAGCCGCGCTTTGACGGCGTCCGGGACTTCCTCACCTCCCGGGGCATCACGCTCCCGGAAGGCCCAACGGACGACTCGCCCACGAACCAGACCGTCCAGGGGCTCGGCAACCGCAAGAACGCCATCTTCAACGAAATCGTGGACACCCGGGGAGTGGAGCCCTACGAAGGTTCCGTCAAATTCATCAATGCGGCCTTGGAACGGGGACTCAAGATCGCAGTCGTCTCCTCGTCAAGGAACGCTCCTGCCGTGCTGAAGGCAGCGGGACTCGACCACAACTTCGAGGTAGTCGTCGACGGCCAGGTGGCCGCCGCCGTCGGACTTCCCGGCAAGCCGGACCCGGCCACCTACGTGTATGGAGCAGGCCTGCTGGGCGTACCCGTGGAGGAATGCATCGTGGTGGAAGACGCCGTGTCCGGGGTGCAGGCCGGCGCGGGAGCTCCCTTCTACGCCGTGATCGGCGTGGACCGTGGTGCGGGCCGCCAGACCTTGCTCGATGCCGGCGCCACGCTGGTGGTCGACGACCTCAACGAACTTCTCTGACCCTACTTTTTCGAAGGACTTCAACAGCCCATGGCACTCATCAGCTCCGATCGGCTGCGTTTCCCCTGCGAGCCCTGGAAGCTTGTGGAAAACATCCACGTACCCGGTGACGAGGGAACGTTGGAAACGCTGTTCGCGCTCGGCAACGGCCACCTCGGCATCCGTGGATCCCATTCCACGGCGGGAGACAGCGAGCTTCCCGGCACGTTCATCAACGGTTTCCATGAGATCTGGGACATCAAGCATGCCGAAAACGCCTATGGATTCGCACGGACGGGCCAACGGATCGTGTACGTACCGGATGCCAACAACTTCACGGTGTCCATTGATGGCGAAGCCCTGAGCCTTGCCGAGTCCACGGTGTTGGACTATCACCGCAGTGTGGACTTCTCCACAGGCGTTTACGAGGAACGCATCGTGTGGTCCTGCCGGTCCGGCGCGACCGTCACCACAGTGGAGCGCCGCGCGGTCGGCTTCGATTCACGCGGATGCCTCGGCCTTGAACTGTCGTTGTCAGCGGACCGCGACGTGTCCGCGGACATCACCTCCGGCGTCGTGAACCGCCAGGACCAGCCTGTGGAGGACCACTCGGTCCATGACCCGCGGCGTTCGGGGCGGCACGCCGGGCGGGTACTGCTGCCACTTCACCTCCAAGGCGCCGATGGTTCGCTCCGCCTTGCCTGGGAAACGTCGGAGTCGCGCCAGCGCGTGGCGATGGCCGTCGACCACTGGATTTCGGCCGAAGGCCAGCCGTTCGAAACGCTGGTGGCGGAGGACGAGTCCTCCGTCCGTTACGTTCTGGCAATCCACGACGGCGGCACTTTCCGTTTGGAGAAGACGGTCAGTTACGTCGTGGCCGGGTCGGCCGGGGATGCCGAGGACCGTGGCGAGAGCCTGGCCGCTGAGGCGGAGGCCAACCTGGTCCCGTTCTCCGAGATCCTGGCCCAGAGCAAAGCGCATTACGACGAGTACTGGACCACTGCTGATGTATCGATCGGCGGCCAGGCCGAGATGCAGCAGGCAGTGCGCTGGGGTCTGTTCCAACTCGCGCAAGCCACTGCCCGTGCCGGTGTGGCCGGCATTCCCGCGAAGGGGGTCAGCGGCTCCGGCTACGAGGGCCACTACTTCTGGGACCAGGAGATCTACCTCCTGCCTTACCTGACCTACACCAACCCCTGCGGCGCCAGGAAAGTGCTCGAATCACGCCACGCGATGCTGCCGGATGCGAGGGTACGGGCCAAGGAACTCAGTGTGGACGGTGCGTTGTTCCCGTGGCGCACTATCAACGGCCTGGAAGCGAGTGCCTACTATGCGGCGGGAACTGCCCAGTTCCACATCGCCGCCGCCATTGCGTTCGCTGCCAACCGCTACCAGTGGGCCAGCGGCGATGACACGTTCAGCGCAGAGCTGGGTGCCGACCTGCTGATCGAGACGGCCCGCATGTGGGCCTCGCTGGGGTTCTTCGGCAAGGACGGAATGTTCCACATCCACGGCGTCACCGGGCCGGACGAGTACACGGCTGTGGTGAACGACAACCTGTACACCAACGTCATGGCACGCTTTAACCTCCGGGCAGCGGCCGCGCTGGAACACGAGGGCATCGCCGAAACCGAGCGCATGGTGTGGAGGCAGGCCGCTGAACGGATGTCCCTCCCGTACGACCCCCACCTCCAGGTCTTCAGCCAGGACAACGACTTCATGACTCTGGAACCCTGGGACTGGAATACGCCCAAGTCCAAGTACCCGTTGCTCCTGAACTTCCACCCGCTGGTGATTTACCGCCACCAGGTCCTCAAGCAGGCTGACACGGTGCTGGCCATGTTCCTCCAGTGGCAGGACTTCACCGCTGAAGAGAAGCAGCGCGCTTTCGACTTCTACGATCCCATCACGACCGGCGACTCCACCCTGTCCGCGTGCGTGCAGGGCATCATGGCGGCCGAGGTCGGTTACGGGGACGTCGCGTTGCAGCACTTCACCGAGGCCTTGTTCATCGACCTCGACAACTCGCACGGCAACACCATTGACGGCGTCCACATTGCCTCCACCGGCGGCATCTGGAGCTCCTTGGTCTGTGGTTTCGCAGGAATGCGGGACCAGGGCGAGGTGCTGCGCTTCGATCCCCGGCTGCCTGTTGAATGGGACGGCTTGTCCTTCCGGCTCAAGGTGCAGGGCCGCCTGCTGGCCGTCGAGCTGGAACAAGGGTCCATTGCGTTGACCCTCGTGCCTGGCCCCGACTACAGCGAGGAGCCGTTGCAGGTGAAAGTGCGGGACTACGACGTCACCGTTGGTACCGCCACCGTCCAGGTGCCGCTGGAGGACGTTCCCGTCCCGCCGCCGTCGATCTTCCCCAGCGTTTTCCCGACGGCGGGTCTTCCGATCATCCGGTAACCCGTTCAGGAAGCCCGCGACGTGTGGTCTTCAATCAGGCCACTCGCCGCGATTTCCCGCAGCGAATAAATGGCTTTGGCGGCCGTGGCCCTGTCCTGGAAACAGATGGAGAGCGCGAGTTCAGTCCCGTCGGCATCGACGAGGCGGACCCGGCAATCACCGCCTGATTCGTCGAACAGTTCAAAGTGGCCGGCCATTTACGCCGCCCCCTTCCTGGTGGCGGGTGCCTCTGCTGCGGGCGCCTGCGGGCGGCCTTCCGCGGTTCGACGCCGGTCCAACTCGCTGTTGATCAGTTCCAGCAGCGCTTGGGCCGGCTCGGACAGGTGGTGGGTGTCCGGGGAACCCAGCTGGTCGCAGTGAAGGAGGACGTGGCGGATCCTCTCCAGTTCGCGGGAGGGCACCAGCGGCCAGCGGTGAAAAAGCTGCCTTACGGCTATGGCACCCAGCAGGGCGTCGGGTTTGTTGGCTGCACCATGGCTTCCTTGGGTGACTGCTGCTCTTCGTCGAGCAACGGAGGCCGCGGAAGCTGCGACACCATGGGTGAGAAGAATGTTGGCTTTGAAGGAATTGGGGGCCATGAGGACCTCCCTGATGAGAGCGATGAAAGCCGACTGCGTGACTCTGAATCCAGCTTACAGAATGTGAGTTATGTCATGTCAATCGTTACGCGCGGTTGCCGGGACCTGCAATAGTGGCAGGATGACCGACCAGCAGGAGCTCTGGAACGAAGAAACCGCGCAGCAGTACGACACCCCCGGTGAAGGCATGTTCTCGCCCGACGTGCTGGGTCCCACCGTTCAGGTGTTGTCGGAACTCGCCGGTGACGGTGCCGCCGTCGAATTCGCGATCGGTACCGGCAGGGTGGCGGTGCCCCTCGTCGAAGCAGGCGTGCCCGTGAGTGGCATAGAACTTTCCCACGCGATGATCCGGCGGCTGCGGTCGAAGGCAGACGCGGCCACCATCCCGGTGGTTCAGGGCGACATGGCCGAAGCGCAGGTGCAGGGCGAGTTCACGTTGGCGTACCTGGTGTTCAACACCATCGCCAACCTCCTGACCCAGGAGGAGCAGGTCCGCTGCTTCCAGAACGCGGCCAGGCATCTGGCGCCAGGCGGTCGTTTCGTCATTGAGCTGTGGGTGCCGCAGCTGCGCTCACTGCCGCCCGGACACGGTGGAACAGTTGAAGTGAGCCAGCCTGGTTACCTCTTGGTAGACAGCTATGACGTTCTTCGCCAGCATGTCATCTCCCACCACGTGCGCTTCGGGCCGGGCCTGTCCGACGGCAGGGATGCGCGCATCAGCCGGACGCCACACCGCTACATCTGGCCCAGCGAACTGGACCTCATGGCGCGGATAGCCGGGTTCCAGCTCGAATCCAGGTGGGCGGACTGGGACCGCAGCGACTTCACGGCCGAGTCCAGGAGCCACGTGTCGGTGTACCGGCTCGTGCACCGTTAGGGTCAACCTGGCTCTGACCAAGCCCATCACGGGTTGTCCGGGTGCGGGCCTGTCAAGCGGTCTGCAGTAAGGCTTCCGGGCCTTGCCATAGGCCCGGTGCCCTGTGCAGTCGCCACGGACCCGGGTATAGTCGGCCCATGCCTTCATTGCGTCGATTTACTTGCCTCCGACCGGTCTCCGGTCGCGAGGGCTGTTTGGCGCGCGCCTAGGTCCTGGCACGGAGAAGGTCGGGGGAGGAGACCTCCACCCACACCGAACCCAAGGACCAGCCATGCCTTCATATCTCAAACCCACAGAACTCCATGAAGCCCTGACCATCCGGGACCTCTCCAATCCGGACCAAGGCCCGCACGCCATGCAGCAACTCCTCCATGACACCGTGCGCGGCCTGTGCGGGCAGTGGAACGTGTCGGAGCGGATCATCCGCCATAGTCCGTTGGTCAGCGTTTCCGACAATTACGATCGGCTCGGGTTCAGCGCCGCGGACGTCACGCGCGACCAGAAGTACTCCCGCTACATCAGCCCTACCGTCATGCTGCGCAGTCACACCTCCGCGTCCATCCCGTCGTTGCTGCGTTCGCTGGATCCGGATGGGTCCCTCGACGAGCTCTGGGCAATCCCCGGCGTGGTTTATCGTCGGGACGCCATTGACCGGACCCATGTAGGGACGCCGCACCAAGTGGATTTGTGGCGCGTCTCTTCCAAGGAGACGCTGACGGCCTCCCATCTAGGGGAAATGGTTGCCTCGCTGGTGAACGCTGTGCTGCCGGGCGCGGACTGGCGGACGGTTCCGGCAACCCATCCCTACACGCACAACGGCCTGCAGCTCGATGTGCGTATGAACGGTGAGTGGCTGGAGCTAGCGGAGTGCGGGCTGATGGCCCCACAGCTGTTCCTGGATGCCGGGATGAACCCCGGTCACTGGTCGGGACTGGCTCTCGGGATGGGCATGGACCGGGCCCTGATGCTCCGCAAGGGCGTTCCCGACATCAGATTGCTCAGCTCGGACGATCCCCGGATTCAACAGCAGATGCTGGACCTCTCACCGTGGAGACCGGTGTCCCACATGCCGTCCATCAGCAGGGACATCTCAATCGTCGTTGCCGCGGATATGGATGGCGAAGTGCTCGGAGACCGGGTGCGGACGGCTCTGGGTTACCGGGCGGAGGACCTGGAAAGCGTCGAACTGATGGCCTTGACTGCGTACCACGAGCTTCCTGCCAGAGCGCGGGACCGTTTGCAGATCCTCGCCGGGCAGGCCAACGCGCTGATCCGGCTCGTCTTGCGGCCTCTCGGCCGCACGATGACGGATCCGGAAGCCAACCAAGTCCGGGACGATGTCTATCTGGCGTTGCACGAAGGCCCGGTGAAGGAGCTCATCGCAGGCTGAAGCAACCCGTGCCAAGGCCGCCGGGCTATTGCAGCGGTGAGGAGGAACTCCGGGCACCTGCCCCGGCCAAGGCCACCCGGGTCCTTACCGCGATCGCAGCACCCAGGACCAGTGCAGCTGCGACGGCGGCCGCGACCGCCGTCGGAAATGACTCAGGTGCGTCCGAGCTGCGCCCAACCGTGATCCATACCAGGCCCCACGCGATGGCCCCAGCGAGGGCGAGACGGCCATGGCCCTTGATGGCCAATGCGATACCAATGACCGCCACCACCACCAGCACGGCAACGGACCACACCTCGGGTTGCAGGCCGAATCCGGAGAATCCGGCAGCCTTCAAAGCGGCAGCGATATTGGCGCACACCGCCACGCTGGTCCACCCAAGATAGAGGCCCAAAGTTCCGTCCACCACAACGGCCTCCACCCATGAGGACGCGCGGGTCCGGCTGTAGCGGAGAAACGCCAGGACGAGGGTCGCAAGGAGTGCCAGGATCACCAGGACGCTGACAAAAAGCCATCCCGCCTGCACTGACAAGATCCATGCCGCATTCAGGATCATCGACGCGGCAACCACCCAGCCCAACGCCCGCTGCCGGTTACTGGAACGCTGGGACGGCAACCACTGCCACACGGTGTAAGCAACCAGTCCGGTGTAAACCACGGACCAGATGGAGAACGCGGGCGTGGCCGGCGCCAGGAGGGTGGAATCAGCGGCCAAGGCACCGCCCGCGGCCTGGGCAATGGGTGTGCCGCCAAAGACTCCGACTCCGATCATCGAGCCAACAATGCAGACAACCAGACTCGCCGTTACAGCGATCTGTCGTGTGGGATCGGGGCTTCCGGTTGCCATATGCTGCGCCTCTTTCCTGATGGGATGTGCGGATTCATGCATTCGGGGTGTCCGTGACTTAGTATCAAATTGCTAGTGAAGCGAGCTTTATGCTTATCGAAGGAACATCGGATGGATTCGGAAGGCCACGCAAAGGGCTATTGGTACGGGAAAGACCCCGGGCAGAAGGCCATCGCCATCGATGTCCTGAACGCGCTGCGCGACTATCGAGCCTCCGAACAAGCGATGCGCCGCAGGACCCGCTCGTCCATGGGGATGGGCGAGAAAGACTTGCTGGCCCTGCGGTACCTTTTTGAGGCGGAAGCCGACGGCAAAGTGATGAAGCCGAAGGACCTGGGCGACAAGCTGGGAATAACGTCGGCGTCCATGACCACCTTGATTGACCGTCTGGTGGAGTCCGGCCACATCCGCCGTGAACCCCATCCCACCGATCGTCGGGCGCTGATCCTGAAGGCCACCCCGGGATCGGACCAGGAAGTCCGGCACACCCTGGGCGGAATGCACCGCCGGATGTTGGACGCAGCGTCTGCGCTGAGCCCGGACGAGTCACGGGTCGTGGTGGATTTCCTGCAGCATATGCGGGAGGCGTTGGACACCATCGACGAAGAGCCCGGAGAACCGTCCGGGTCATGACGTCAGGCTCCACTGCAGGATGAAGATCAGGGTCACCAGGAATCCTGAACCGTAGTTGAGCCAGATAAACCGCCGCCATGCCACATTGGTGCGTGCCGCCGTCGTATCCGTGACGTTCCAGTACGGTGCGCAATTAACGATGTACGGGACGGCGATGATCGCCGCCAGCGGCCCGGGCCACGGCGTGGCCAGCATCGCGAGTCCCGCAACAAACCACAGGACGACGGCGAGCCGCACCGTCCGGCGGGCACCGATGACCGTTGCGATGGAGCCGATGCCCGCCTGCCGGTCGGGCTCGATGTCCTGTACGGCGCCGAAGGCGTGGGCAGCCATGCCCCAGAGGAAGAACGCGGCCAGCAGAAGGAGGAGGCCGGGCGTCACCTCGGCACCGGCGAGGGCCAAACCGACGACGGCGGGACTCACGAAGTGCGTACTCGACGTCAGCGAGTCCAGGACGGGGCGTTCCTTGAAGCGGAGTCCCGCCACGGAGTAGGCCACCACGGCGAAGGCACTCACGGCCAGGCTCAGCCACACTGCCGGTCCGCCGGCGAAGGCGAGGACCAGCAGGAACGGCACGTTGGTGATGGCGGCGAGCCACAGCATTGGCCGGTGCAGCTGCGGCCGGAGGAGTGCGCCTTCGATGCCGCCCTTGCGCGGATTCTTGAGGTCCGATTCGTAATCAAAGACGTCGTTGATGCCGTACATGGCCAGGTTGTAGGGGATCAGGAAGTAGAACGTGCCCACGATCAGGACCCAGTCGATTTCGCGGGTGGTCAGGAGCATGGCCGCGGCAAAGGGATACGCCGTGTTGATCCAACTGACCGGCCGGGACGCCAGTATTGCCTGCGGAACCAAGCCTGTGAGGTCGGATTTTGCTCCGGCACTCCGACGGCGGGTCAGCCACATCCACAGCCCGGGAAGCACCACGACGCCTGCCAGCGGATAGGCGAAATCCTCGATGGGTGCCAGCCCGGCCTTCAAGCCAAGAATGTGCGAGGCGTCGTAGTGGAAAAGCTCCATGCCGATCATGACGGAGTCGAACACCGCGGTCAGCACAGCCAGGGCGGCGAACGCCAGCCCCACGGCTTTCCAATGCCTGGAGGTCTCGCCCTGCCGTGTACCCCGGCGGGCGAAGATCACGCCGGCGACGGCTGCCGCGGCGATGAATGCAAGTGCGAGCCACAGGTACGTCATGCGTTCTCCCGCTCCCGCTCCGTTTGCCTCGCGGGAGACCGTTCCAGCAACCGCCGGGCGCCCGTGTACAGGACCATGGTGCACAGGGTCAGGAAGAGCAGGAACACGGGCTCCTCAATGGGCAGTTCGGGAGCGATCAACAGGCCCGTGGCTATGGTTCCTTCGCCGCGGAGGAAAATCCCCAGTCCGATTCCGGCCGCGTCCCAGCCGAGGAAGAACAAAACCCCGACGGCGGTTACGATCGCCGCTGCCTTCGCGTCATGCCAGAAGAACAGGCGGAATCTGTGATCCAGCAGCAGCATGCAGGTGATGCCGAGCAGCAACGAGGCCAAGTAGAGGACTCCCATCAGCCAATCCTGCTGGCTACAGGCCTCACGGTGACAGGGCCGGTGCTGTGGTCGCCGCGGATCCTCTTCAGCACCAGCTCGGCGCTGATCAGGCACATGGGCACCCCCACGCCAGGGGCCGTTGTGGCGCCGGCGTAGTAGAGGCCCTGCACGCGCTTGGAGGCATTCTGGGGCCGGAACATGGCGCTTTGTCCCAGTGTGTGGGCCGGTCCCAGCATGCCTCCGCGCCATGAGTTGTAGTCACGGGCGAAGTCCGCTGGTCCTGTTGTCTGCCGGACCACGATCCTGTCGCGAAGGTCCGGGATGCCTGCCCATTGGGCGATCTGGTCGATCGCAGCGTCGGCGGTTCGTTCTATGAGCACATCTCCCGCTCCGTCCGGCCCGCCGGCTCCCAGTGCGGGATCGGCCGGGATGGGAACCAGGACGAAGAGGTTCTCGTGGTCCGTGGGCGCTACGGCGGGATCGGTTGCGCTGGGTTTGCAGACATAGATTGACGCCGGGTCCGGAATGGCCGGGTTTTCACCGAAGATGGAAGCGAAGTTTGCCTCCCAATCACGGGTGAAGAACAAAGAGTGGTGCGGCAATTCAGGGAGCTTGCCCTTGACTCCCAGCATCACCAGGACTGCTCCCGGACCGCTGGTACGCCGCTGCCACCAGGAACCGGGGTAGCTGCGGTCCCGCACGCCCAGCAGTTGGGTTTCGGTGTGGTGCAGATCGGCGCCGGAGACCACGAGGTCCGCCACGCTGTAGTGCTCGTTCCCGGAGGTGTCACGCCAGGTCACACCGGTGACTTCACGGCTGTCCTTGCCGGTCAAAGCGGCCGGAAGCTTGACGCCGTCGAACCGTCCCACCTTCTTGGTCCTGCTGACGGCGCGGGTGGTGATCTTGAGGGCCTCGGCGCCGGTGTGGATCCGAACCCCGGCCTGGACTGCCAGATCCTCAAGCCGGCCCACGAGCTCCCAGAAGCCGCCCATAGGGTATTGCACCCCGTCGCCGAGGTCCAGCGCACTCATCAAGTGGTACATGGCAGGAGCATCGGAAGGGCTGGTGCCCAGGAAGACGGCCGGATAACCCAGGACCTGCCGCAGCACAGGATGCTGGAAACGCCGGGCAACGTATTTGTCCAGGGGCGTCAGCAGAAGCTGCGCAAGCTTGGGCAGGCTGCGCAGCACCTCGGGTTGGAGCAGTCCTTGCAACCTGGTGAAGGGGTTGTAGAGGAAGAAGCGCTCCGCCATGTCGGTGGTGTGCCGCGCCGATGCCAGATAGGTGGCCAGCTTCCTGGCGCTGCCGGGTTCCACGTCCTCGAACGTTTCCAAAACCTGTTCGCTGCCCAAGGGGACGGTCAGCGTGTCCGGCCGGACGCCGTCGAGGTTTGGTTCGCTGAACACGCGGTACGCGGGACTGAGCGTGCGGAGATCCAACTGTTCCGCAGTGCTGGTGCCCAGAAGCTCGAAAAAATGGTCGAAGACGCCGGGCATCAGGTACCAGGAGGGGCCCGTATCAAAGCGGAAGCCGTCGCGCTCGAGGCTGCCGGCGCGCCCGCCAACGCGGTCACGCTGCTCAAGGAGTTGGACTTCGTGTCCTTCGTGGGCGAGGAGGGCGGCGGTGGCAAGCCCAGCGATGCCACCGCCGATCACTACTGTCCGGGTCATCGGTGCAGCTCCATCCAGGTTGAGGTGACTGCCCGCGCGGCAAGGCCGGCCTTCACGGCATCCGGGACGCGTACCCGTGAACGGTAGAGCTCGTCCACGGTGGTCTGCTCGATCCTGTCCGTCAGGGCTGTGAAGAGGGAAAGGGCGCTGCGGACAGCGGCCCGGGCATCGCGCGGCAGCAAGGGGATGACGGCGTCGGCGTCGGCCAACTGGGCGCGGATGGTGCTTACCCATTCCACGCGGTCGCGGTCCTCAAGGTGCTCGGAGGTGCCCAGGTAATTGCGTCCCAGACGGGTGGTGTCATCGGCCAGGTCGCGCAGGAAATTGATGTTCTGGAAAGCAGCCCCCAGCCGGCTGGCGCCATGCTGCAAAGCCGCGGCGTCGCCGTCGTCGATGTTTTCATCCCGCATGAAAACGCGCAGGCACATCAGCCCTACAACCTCGGCGGAGCCGTGGACGTAACCCTGGTGGGCGTCGGCGTCGAAACGCAGGGGGGTCTCCGGGGTCCCGGTGCGCCCGCCGAGGTCCGTGCGCATGGAGTCGAAGAACGGATCAATGAGCGACTCGTCAATACGCGCCGCGCGGGCAGTCTGCGCGAAGGCATGGATGATGAGGTCGCTGCTGTAGCCCAGCTTGACGGCCCGGTGGGTCTCGTCGATGAAGTGGGCCAGGGCATCGCACTGTTCCTGGTAGCTGAGGCCGGCCTCCGCGGTGACACCATCCACGAGTTCGTCCGCGACGCGCACCAAGGCGTAGATGTTCCGGACATGTTGGCGGTGCCGCCGCCCGAGCAGCCTGCACGCCAGCCCGAACGAGGTGGAATACGCGGCGATCACCTGGTTGGCGGCCCGTTCGGCCGTCCGGGTGAAATGGGTGAATGATGTGTCTGAGGCGAGGCTCATGACTGCCGTCCTTCCAATTGCCCGGCAAGGTCCAGCAACACATTGCACACGCCCTGCGGGATGGTGCTGGTCAGCAGCTCGTTGAAGGCCCGCATCTGCTCCTCGATGAGTCCGTTGACGAACGTTTCCGCCCCGCAGTCGGCCAAGTGTCGGCGAACGTATTCGCATTCCGAGCCGTTCAGCTCCGGCCTGCCGAAGAAAGGCTCAATGTCCGGCCAGGCCGCCGTGGTTCGTGCATGGGCGATGATGGCCGTTTCTTTTCCCTCCCGCAGATCCGAAAAGGGATCCTTGCCGTGCCGGCGGGGGTCCCCGAACGTTGACAGGAGGTCGTCCTGGAGTTGGAAGGCGAGGCCCAGATGGCGGCCTGCCGTGGCGAGCGCATTTTCGACGGCGAAGTCCGCGCCTGCCAGCGCGGCTGCGGCCCGCAGGGGAAGTTCGAAGGTGTAGGTGGCGGTTTTGTAGCCGCACATCACCAGGATGGTCTCGAGGTGGGGGTCGATGATGCCGTCCCCGAGGCCCACGTCCAGCTGCTCACCGGCCACTGTTTCGTTGATGGTGTGTTCCAGGAGATCCAGGAGCCGCAGCCTCAGTGCATGCGGGAGGTCTGCCCTGGCGAAGGCCTGGTGGGTGGCGGCGAGGAGCATGTCCCCCATGAGGATGCCACCGGTTTGGGCCCAATGGAGGTCGCTGCCTTCCCGGGCGCCTTCACCACTGTTGGTCCGGGGAAGTGACTGGGTTTCTGAAAGCGACTTTGCTTCTGCGAGGAGGGAGCCGATGAGGTTCGGGTGCCCGCGCCGGACCAGGTCTCCGTCGATCACGTCATCGTGGAGCAGGAAAGAGTAGTGGAGGAGTTCGATCGCGGCCGCAATGCTGATGGCCGTTTCGCGGTGGCCCGTGTCCGGCGGGCTGGCTTGGGGCTGGTTGGTGCGGGGCTGGCTTGTCCCGTCCGTGCCGCGCCCCCTGAGGGCATCGTAGGTCTCCATGAGCAGCAAGGGACGCACGAACTTTCCACCCAGGACGTTGTGGCCGGCCAGTTCCCAGAGTCTGGTGAAATGCCGCCCATACGTTGTTGCGGCGGCGGCCCGCTTGCCGATGAGCCCGCTGAGCTCGTTCTCAATCGCCGTGCAAAGGTCGGTGCGGCTGCGTAAAGCACCGGAGGTGACGGTCATGCTTTGGCTCCGGTCCCGAGGGGGAGTACCCGCGCTTCAAGCAGCTGGGGGAACTGGAGTCCCAACCACGGGCTGAAAGCGGAGGGGGTGCGCTCCAGGGAGTTGGCCAGCAGGGCCGGTGACATCCAGGCCCAGTCCGCTACCTCTGAAGGATTGGGTTTTAGATCGCCGGCGATCCTGGCGACGTAGACCGGGCAGATTTCGTTTTCCACAATCCCCGTGGGGTCCACGGCCCTGTACCGGAAGTGGGGGAGCGCCATTTCAACCTGGTTGGCATCCACCCCGAGTTCGAACTGCGCCCGGCGGGCTACTGCGTCCAAGGGGTCCTCGCCGGGTGCCGGGTGTCCGCAAAAGCTGTTGGTCCACACTCCGGGCCAGGTTTTCTTCTCCGGCGAGCGGCGGGTCAGGAGGACCTCGCCGTCATCGTTGAGGAGGTAGCAAGAGAATGCGAGGTGGAGGGGCGTTTCCTGTGTGTGGACCCCTGCTTTGGGGGCTTCGCCTATGGGTGTGCCGGCGTCGTCAAGGAGGACAACCATCTCTGTAGCGTTCATACTGCGCCTTCCTCCTGCAACCTGAGTCTTTACAGCAGCCCGAATATTGCTAGACAAGCTAGAAGAAAGGCTACCATGTAGGAAGTTAGGTGTAACATACTCAGCATGTCCAGTCTTGAAGAAATGCCTGAAGAAGCCGGGTTCCCGGTCTCATCCGGCCTCTATCATCTGGACGCCAACGATCCCCATGAGCAGTTGATTGACCGCTCCCGGTTCTCCGAAGCCGACATCGAACAGATCAGCGAACTCATGGCAGCGCTCGGGAGGCTCCGCGACGCCGAACAGCGCCTGGCGGAGGCTTCACTCCGGTATATGAAACTCAACCAATCGGACATGCGGGCGCTGCATTACCTGATCGTCTGTGCCAACCATGGCGTCATCGCCACGCCCGGAGCCATAGCTTCCCACCTGAACATCTCGACGGCGTCAACCACCAAATTGCTGGACCGGCTGGAACGTGCCGGCCACGTCACCCGGCAGGCGCACCCCTCCGACCGTCGGGCCCTCGCGATCGCCATTACCCCGGAAACGCACGAAGCCGCGATGCGTACTGTGGGCAAGCAACAGGCGAAGCGGTTCCTGGCGGCCGCACGCCTCACTCCCGACGAGCGCGTGGCCGTGATGCGGTTCCTCGATGACATGGCGCGGGAGATCGAAGTGGCGGACGAGCCATGGGCTGCGGCTCCACGCTGAAACCTTCCTGTGATTCGAGTGATAAGTGTGAGCCAAGTGACACTTTTCTCTGTAAGATTCGAGGCAAGGCCCTCATGCGGCGGGCCGGCAGTTGTCTGGCCTGGCCAGCGGGGGATACACAAAGGAATAATTGATGGCTCAAGAAGCGGGCTCTCTATCACCGGGTAACGACGCGGACAGCAGCAACCACGACGGCGCAGGGGACACACCGTTCGCGGATGAAGTGACCATGCGGGCACAGGTCCTGGACATCATCGAGTCCATTCTTGAGGACGCTGAACCGCGCAGTGAGGGGGCCAGGAACAAGCTCCGTGAGCTTCTTGACGCGCGGCCGGACGACCCCGAGGGTGCATTGCTGAAGCACCTGCTCCTCACCCGGAAAACATCCCAGCCGGCGTCCAACGTGCCTGTTCACTTGGAACACGCCAGCCTGCATCTGGAATCGTCCGACGCGTCACGAACCGTGCTGGTCCCTGTCAGCCACGACGTCCGCGCCGGCATTCAATCGATCCTGGCCGACAAGCTTCTCCTGACGGCGTTCCAGCCGATCCACTCCCTTCCCAAGGGCGACCCGATCGGCGTCGAGGCCCTGACAAGGTTCATCGGTGAGGACGGTGCGGGCGCCGACGTGTGGTTCAGTGAAGCTGCTGCTGCCGGTCTGGGAACTGAGCTGGAGATTGCAGCGCTGCATTGCGCCCTGATGGCTGCGCACGACGTCCCGGAAAACATGTTTGTCACTCTGAATCTCACCCCGGCCACCTCGCACGATCCCCGGGTGCGGAACCTTCTGGCCGCTGCCGCCTTGGCCCCCGAGAGGATCATCGTTGAGCTGACGGGCAGCCTGGAATCCATGGCGGCCCAGCCGGCCGGCGAAGGCCTCGAACAACTGCGGGCCTTGGGGTTGCGGGTGGCGATCAGCGCCTCGGGTGCCGCATTGGTCTCGCTGGACAGAATCGAGCAATTGCGCCCCGATATCATCAAATTGGACCGCCACCTGATTGAAGGAATCGCCGGAAACGACGGCCAGAAGCTCCGTGCCAAGGCCATCGTTGAGCTGGCCCGTGAGATCGGGGCAGATGTCCACGCGCAAGGCATCGAAACGGCCGAAGAACTGCACGAAGTCACTGCCTTGAAGGTCACCGCTGCGCAGGGATACCTTTTGGGCCGTCCCTCGGTGCACCCGCTTGATTGGTCGGCCTGGAGCGTCCGGGCGCAAACGGAACCGCAGCCTGCCAGCTGACCGTCGTTGAATCGACGACGCCGGTCCACGCCCGGGGTGCCAGGCGGCAGGCCGCGTGGCCGGTCAGTTGTTCGGCGGCCGGTCAGTTAGTTGGTCAGTCCGTCATACGGCGGGGATCGTTCCCGACATAGCTGCCTGGCGGCATCGCCGCACCGAAAACCGGCCCGGGTTGTGGACGCTTGGGGTGCCGACCGCCGTCGGCGTTCCGCTGCGTCAACCTCCGCACAACCCAAGGAAAGAGGTGCTCCCGGGCCCACACGATGTCATCCGCGCGGGCCTCGCGCCAACGGCGCTCGGGAAGTGGCCGCGGAGCCAGCGGTTCAAGGGAATGCGGGACGTTCAATGACTCCAGGACCATGATGGCGATGATGTGCTGGCCGAGCGGAGAGAAATGAAGCCGGTCCGGATCCCACATCCGGGGATCGGTGAGTTGGCGCAAAGCCCAGAGATCGGCAATCACGGCATCATGACGGGCGGCCACCACGCGGATGTTCTCGTTGAAAACAGCCACTTTGCCGCGGGTCCTGCCAAGCACCGGGGTCGCGCCCCAGTCCGGGCCGGTGAAGAGGACGATGGTGGCGCCCGTTGAGGCCAGCGTTTCCACGCCACGATCCAGTTCCAGTGCCAGCTTGTCGGGGTCGCTCCTATGAAAGAGCAGGTCGTTGCCGCCGGCGTTGAGAGTAATGAGATCGGGTTTGAGGTCCAATGCCGGACCCACTTGCTCCTCCAGGATCTGATGGAGGAGCCTCCCGCTGATCGCCAGGTTGGCATAGGCGAAATCGTGGTGGTCCGTACTCAACTCTTCAGCAACACGGTCCGCCCATCCCCGGAGTCCGCCCGGGCTGCGGGGTTCGGGGTCGCCCAGCCCCTCCGTGAACGAGTCCCCCAATGCCACATAACGGCTCCACGGGTGCAGTCCAGCCCGGAAGCTACCGGAACCGTCCTGCGCCAAACCGCCGGCATCAGGAGCGTCCATCCCTCCATAGTGCGCCACATCCTGAAAATGTGTGCTGAAACGGGGATTCTTTTATTCAGCTGCGGAACCTCGGTCCGCCGTCCATTTCCTGCGCTGTTGGGTACGGTAAGCCTATGGCTGCCTCACGAAAGCGATCGGACTCCAGCTCCACCCTGCTGACCGTCGTCATCGCTTTCGCGGCGAACGCCCTGGTTGCAGCGGCCAAATCAGTGGCCGCGGCGCTGACCGGTTCGGCGTCCATGACTGCTGAGGCGGCGCACTCCTGGGCCGACACCGGCAACCAGGTGTTCCTGTTCCTGGCCGAACGCCGCTCCCAACGTCCGCGCGATACGGGACATCCCATGGGTTACGGCCGCGAAGCGTACGTCTGGTCCATGTTTGCCGCTTTCGGGCTGTTCACTGCCGGCGCCGTGGTTTCCATCATGCACGGGATCCAGCAGATCATTGAGCCGGAGCCTGCGTCCGACTTCCTGATTGCGTATGTGGTTCTGGCAGTGGCCTTTGTCCTGGAAGGGTTTTCCTTCGTCCAGGCCTTCCGCCAGACCCGAAAGGCGGCCAGGAAGCTGGAACGGCGGACCTTGGAACAGGTTCTTGTCAGCTCGGATCCCACGCTGCGTGCCGTCTTTGCGGAGGATGCCGCAGCCCTGGTTGGGCTGGTGATCGCATTCACTGGCGTCTTCCTCCATCAGGTCACGGGTTCGCCCTTGCCCGATGCTGTCGGATCGATTGTCGTCGGTGTCCTCTTGGCGGTTGTTGCCGTCGTTCTGATCGACCGCAACCGCCGGTTCCTGGTAGGGCAGGGGGTCACGCCGGACATAGAACGGTCCATGGGGCGGCAGCTCCTGGAACACCGGGACATTGCACGGCTGACGTACCTCCACCTGGAATTCGTGGGCCCCCGCAAGCTCTATCTTGTAGCGGCCGTGGACTTGCAAGGCGACCACCCGGAACACGAGGTTGCCGTGGTGCTGCGCAGGATCGAGAGGGAGTTGGAGGACCACGAGACTGTGGAGGAAGCAGTGCTGACGCTTGCCACTCCGGACGAATCGTCCCTGCAGTTGTAGGAACGCCGGGTTACGACCGCCCGGTCTCCAGCAGCCGCTCCATCTGCTCACCGGCGTCACTGCCTGGTGCCGGGGTGTAAACCACAATGTGCAGGTCCGGCCGATCCGACGGCGATACCTGGTGGTGCTCCAGCTGCAGCACTCCCACTGCGGGATGGTGGAAAAGGCGCTCGCGGGACTCAAAGCCAAGGATGTCGTAGCGGTCCCAGCTTTCCTGGAATTCCGGGCTGGCCTCCTTGAGCCGTTCCACCTGATAAGCGACATCCGGATCACCCAGCCGCTGACCCGTCTCTGCACGAAATTCGGCGAGGAACCTCTTGCTGGTGACGTCCCAGTCCGGGAGCAGGTCCCGGACGTAGGGGTCGGTGAAGACGAGCCACAAAAGGTTCCTGTCGGCGGCGTCGAAAGTTCCAATGTTCGGGTATAGCGCCTCGTAGGCGCGGTTCCACCCGGCCACGCCCCAGTCCGGTGAAAGCGCATACGAGGGATTGGGATCCAAGGCGTCCAACAGGCGCTGGACATGCGCCGGTGCATCGGCGGCAACCGGACCCTTGGAAATGGCGGAGGCGTATCCGCCCAGGGAGAGCACGTAGCCGAGCCCGGTATCCGAAAGGTGCAGGGCCCGTGCGATGGACTCGAGGACCTGCCGGGAAGGGCTGATGTCCCGGCCTTGTTCGAGCCAGGTGTACCAGGTGACGCTCACCCCGGACAGGAACGCGATCTCCTCCCGGCGCAGTCCGCGCTCGCGGGACCGCCCCACCGGGGGCAGTCCGTAGTCGGAGCGCAGGGCCTGGTTGCGGCGGGTCCTGAGGTAAAGCCCCAGTTCCTTGCGCCTCTCATCTTTCACACTGACAACACTATTACTCTGGTACTTTCACTACTAGTAGCAGCACCGTCTTCCGGGGGTAACAAAACCCCAGCAGGATGGTACTTATGCCTGCACTACGCTCACGAACAGTCACCCACGGCCGCAATATGGCCGGCGCCCGCGCACTGCTGCGCGCTTCCGGCGTCGCCAACACGGACATCGGCAAGCCGATCATTGCCGTGGCAAACTCTTTCACCGAGTTCGTCCCCGGTCACACCCACCTTGCCCCCGTGGGCCGGATCGTCTCGGACGCGATCCTCGCCGCCGGCGCAGTACCGCGCGAATTCAACACCATCGCAGTGGACGACGGCATCGCCATGGGCCACTCCGGGATGCTCTACTCCCTGCCGTCCCGCGACCTGATCGCCGACTCCGTTGAGTACATGGTCAACGCACACTGCGCGGACGCCCTCGTGTGCATCTCCAACTGCGACAAGATCACTCCGGGCATGCTCATGGCCGCGCTGCGCCTGAACATCCCGGTGGTCTTCGTCTCCGGCGGTCCCATGGAGGCCGGCCGCGTGACCCTGACCGACGGTTCCGTGCGTTCCCTGGACCTGGTGAACGCCATCGCCGACGCCGTGGACGAATCCATCTCCGACGAGGACATCAACCTCATCGAAGAGAACGCCTGCCCCACCTGCGGTTCATGCTCGGGTATGTTCACGGCCAACTCCATGAACTGCCTCGCCGAGGCCATCGGCCTGGCCCTGCCGGGCAACGGCTCGGTCCTCGCGACCCACACCGCCCGCAAGGCGCTGTATGAGAAGGCCGGTGCCACCGTCGTCGAGCTCGTGAAGCGCTATTACGACGGCGACGACGACTCCGTGTTGCCGCGCTCCATCGCCACCGCTGAGGCCTTTGACAACGCCATGGCGCTGGACATCTCCATGGGCGGCTCCACCAACACCATCCTGCACCTGCTGGCTGCGGCCCAGGAAGCCGGCGTGGAGTACGGACTGGCCGAAATGGACGCCAAGTCCCGCCAGGTGCCCTGCCTGGCCAAGGTGGCCCCGAACGTCGCCGGAAACAAGACCTACTACATGGAAGACGTGCACCGCGCCGGTGGCATCCCCGCCCTGCTGGGTGAGCTGAACCGCGGCGGCCTCCTGCACAAGAACGTTCACTCAGTGCACTCCGCCGACCTCGAAGGCTGGCTGGACGACTGGGACATCCGCGGCGGCAAGGCAACGGAGGAGGCGCAGGCACTGTGGCACGCGGCCCCCGGTGGCGTCCGTTCCTCAACAGCGTTCTCGCAATCGAATGAGTGGACCTCCTTGGACACCGACGCCGAGGGTGGCTGCATCCGTTCCGTGGAGCACGCGTTCTCCAAGGACGGCGGCCTCGCTGTGCTGCGCGGCAACGTGGCGGTGGACGGTGCCGTGGTGAAGACCGCAGGCGTGGACGAGTCCATCTGGACCTTCGAGGGCCCTGCCGTTGTGTGCGAGTCGCAGGACGAAGCCGTGGAAATGATCCTGAACAAAACCATCAAGGAAGGCGACGTGGTGGTCATCCGCTACGAAGGCCCCCGCGGTGGCCCGGGCATGCAGGAAATGCTCTACCCGACGTCGTTCCTTAAGGGCCGTGGTTTGGGCAAGAAGTGCGCCCTCATCACCGACGGTCGCTTCTCCGGCGGTACCTCCGGGCTGTCGATCGGGCACATTTCCCCGGAGGCTGCCTCCGGCGGCGCCATCGCCTTGGTGGAGAACGGTGACATCATCAGCATCGATATCACCCAGCGCTCGCTCCAGTTGCAGGTTTCCGACGAGATCCTCGCCGAACGCCGCGAGAAGCTCGAAGTCAACGGCGGGTATAAGCCCAAGAACCGCGACCGCCAGGTGTCGCCGGCTCTCCGCGCCTACGCGGCCATGGCACTCTCCGCTGACAAGGGCGCCGTCCGGGACGTCTCGCTGGTGGAAAACCTCTAAGGCCTAGCGCCGCGCCTTTTGCGCCCGGGCCGCCTGCCGCCGTCGTGCTTTTACAACGCACGACGGCGGCAGGCGGCCTTTTTTCTGCTTAACTGCGGTTGATGCGTTATCCACATACACAGATTGGCGTGGTTACTGGGGATTGGGGCCGTGACAGGCTTGCTTTATGGGGATCGGAGGGCAGGTGGCTGAAGGAAGGGCGGAGTCTTCATCAGACTCCGCGGTGGACTGTCTCGAAGACGGTGCTGATGCCCTGGATGGTGTGAGGGCGTCGATCCTTGCTCAAGCCTCGATGTTCGCTTTCGGCGAGGCGAGCGCTTTCGCCGGCAGGGTCGAGGACATTGCCCGGACCGTGGAGTACCTTCAGCTCGTCGCAGCCCGGGCCGTGGAGCGAACCCGCAAGGAAGCCGGAACTGCCGCGGTGCTCGATGACGGGTACCGGAACGCTGGGGATTTCCTCCGTGCACGGCTGCGGATCACAGCCAAGGAAGCCCGGCGTCGCCTGGCCCTTGCGGACGCCGTCCTGCCCGGCGTCTGCATTGCCGGAGAGCCGGTCCCGCCGCAGCGCGAACAGCTGGCCTCCGCTGTGGCCGACGCATTGGTATCCGGCGGCTCGGCCACCCTGATCAGCACAGCACTGGACCGCGTCCAGCTTCTGACCGATCAGGACACCATCACCAGGATGGAGAAGGACCTCACGTCCACAGCCATCCAGTCCGACACGGATTTTGTTTCCACGACGGCCCGCCGCTGGATGGATTTCATTGACCAAGACGGTGCCGAACCCACGGAAGAAGTGCTTCGGCAACTCCAAGGTGCGTTCATTCGAAAGCCACGCTTTGGCCTGAATCATCTCGAAATCTTCGCAACGGCAGAGCAATTCGAGACCCTCACCACCGTCATGAACGCCGCCACGAACCCCCGCCTCGTTGAGGGCGAGGTGCGCAACACTGGCAGTTCTGGCGGCCCGGGAGGGAGAAACGGCCCAAGCCGCACGGCTGTCCATACCACCCAGCGCGGCACGGACACCAGGGGTCGGAGTTCAGCCGCTCAGGTCCGCACCCCAGAGGGCAGGGTAGCCGCCACCGTTCGCATGGAGCCCGCGAACGGGAGGAACCCGATTCCGGAACCGGGTCGCCGCTCCCGCGCCCAGAAACTCCTCGACGGTCTGGTCGGTGGCTGCGCGTTGGCCCTGAGAACCGGTCAGCTACCAGCCAATGGCGGCTTGAAACCCCAAGTCATGGTCACCATCGACTACCGGGATCTCTTTGACCAGCTCCAGAGCCACGCTGCCAATCAACAAACCGGCAACCCTGTGGGCACCGGTGAAACCGACCCGGGCACAAAAGCGGCAGGCAACGGCACAACAGGCACGGGCGGCCTGCACCCCAGGCTCAGCAGCGCGGTATCAACCTTCCAAGGACCCATCCACCCGAACGTCATCCGGAAGATCGCCTGCGACGCCGATATCCTCCCGGTCCTGCTCGGCACCGAAGGCCAGGTCCTCGGAATTGGCCGGACCAGCCGGATCTTCCCGCCCCACATCCGCAAGGCCCTCCAGGCCCGCGACCAAGGATGTGCCTTCCCGGACTGCACCATGCCGGCGCCTTGGTGCGAAGCCCACCACATCACCTACTGGTCGCAAGGTGGCCCCACCAACACCGACAACGGCGTGCTCTTGTGCTCACACCATCATCACGTCATCCACAAGGAACAGTGGATGATTGCGAGCAGAAACGGCGTCCCGTGGTTCACCCCGCCGGCGCACGTCGATCCCAGCCAAGCCGCCCGACGCAACCATCACCGCACACCGCTGCGGACATAGACCGCCAGCCTTCACGGCCATGGCGGGCGACTGTCAAAGGCGGCCTACCGATAGAGCTCGGCCAGCAATGCAACCACGGCCTGGTGATCCTGGGGCGGGTCGTTCTTCAGCCACGCCACGTACACCGGAACCATGGGTGCGTCACGCACCGGCCGGTAGGCGACTCCCCGGCGTCGATATTGATGTGCCGTGGAGGCTGCAGTGATGCCCCGCGCGGCCCCGCTGCCGATCACGGTCAGCCAATCGTCGATGTCGTGGATAGGGATAACCTCCGGGGGCTTACCCTGGTCCGGCCATAGGTCCAGTGTTGTGCTGCCTGTGCGCAGGTCCATTGCCACGGGCAATGTGGCGATTTGCGCCAAAGACACTGACCTCCTTGGGGCCAGCGGATCGTCAGTGGACATGGCGCAGTAGCGCTTTTCCTCCCCGATGCGCACATGCTCGACGGCGGCGGCCTGCGGGAGTCGTCGAAGGATTGCGTAATCGGTGGTTCCATCCAGCAGGCCGCCGCTGGGGGTGTTGGAACGGGTGAGTTGAAGCCCGGTGTGCGGGAAGCGCAATTTCCAGCGGTGTTGGAATTCGGTTGTGTGCTCACCCAGAGCCGACCACGCGTAACCCATGCGGATCTGCCCCGTTCCGGCCCGGGCATCACGTTCAAGATCGGCCAGGAGAGCGATGATCCTGCGGGCCTTGCCCAGTGCGCGCTCACCGGCGGCTGTCAGCCCCACGCTGCGGGTGGTTCGCTCCACAACGCGTGTCCCCAGTGCTTGCTCAAGGGCTGCGATGCTTCGTGACACGGCGGCCTGGGACATTCGAAGCTCGATGGCGGCGTCGGTGAACGTGCCTTGCTCCACTACCGCGATAAGACAGCGCAATTGGCGCAGTTCCACGTCCATGTCCTCATCTTATTCATGCACGCAGCGCATAAATACGCCAATTCATGCATTTAGCGCCTGAACCCCCGGCGTGCAGAATCTCCTCATGGAACAGACCAACGCCGCAGCGGGCAAGGCCGGGGGAGCCGCAACCCTTGTCGCCAGTGCGCTCTCCAACCAACTGGGGGCCGCCAGCGGTTCGCTCGCTTTTCCTGTCATGGGACCTGTGGGCGTCGTTGCTGTTCGACAACTTGTGGCCGCGGCTGTCCTGCTTCCGGTCGTGCGGCCGAGGCTGCGCGAGTTGAGCTGGCACCAATGGTGGCCGGTACTTCTCCTGGCCGTGTCGTTTGGGACCATGAACCTCGGGCTCTATGCGTCCATTCAGCGCATTGGCCTGGGGCTGGCAGTGACGCTGGAGTTCCTGGGCCCGCTGGCCGTGGCCCTTGCGGGTTCCCGAGGGAAGGGAAGTGCCCTGTGCGCGCTCGCCGCCGCAGTGGGCGTTGTGGCGATCACCGGTCCGGAGGCGTCCACAGATCTTCCCGGCATCAGCCTTGGACTAATTGCCGCATGCAGTTGGGCTGCGTACATCCTCCTGAACCGGATAGTGGGCCAACGAATCCAAGGAATCCAGGGCACAGCGGCCGCCACGGGGGTGTCGGCGACCCTCTTCCTGCCGGTTGCCGTCGTAGTTTTCCTGACCCAACCCATCGATGGCTTTGCGGTGCTCTGTGCCGTGGGTGCCGGCATCATGGCTTCAGTGCTGCCATATGTGGCGGATCTGATCGCGCTGCGGAGGGTTCCGGCGAATCTGTTCGGCGTGCTGATGAGCATCAACCCCGTTTTCGCGGCCGTCATCGGAGCCCTCATTCTGCGTCAGGAACTTGCACCAGCGCAGTGGGCGGGAATCGTCCTGATCGTCGGAGCCAACGCAGGAGTGCTGTTGCTGGGCCGAGTGAAACGGTAGCTACGACGGGGCATCCCCAGAGGACCCCCGCACCTGCAGCTGCGACGGAACCTGGTGCAGGCGGGCAGGAAGTTCCGGGGCTGTGAGCCGCTCAAGGATGAACTTCGCGGCTTCCACCCCCACGGCGAGATTGCCGTTGTCCACGGAGGTCAGCGACAGATGCCGGATCCTCGCGAGGTAGGTGTTGTCGTAGCCAACCAGTGAGAGATCCTCGGGCACGGACAGTCCAAGGTCGTCGGCCGCAGAGAGTGCCCCGATGCATGCGATGTCGTTGTAGGCGAAGATCGCGGTCGGCCGTTGGGGGCCGGCCAGGAGACGGCTCGCGGCAGCATAGGCACTCTCCTCGCTCACCCCGCCAGTTACCACCAAAGGTTCCAACCCGGCGTCGAGCATGGTCCGTTCGAATGACAACCGTCGCAACTTGCCGACTTCGCCCGGGCCTTGAAGATGCGCAATGCGCTGATGCCCCAGTGAGAGCAGGTGCCCGGTCGCTTGCCGCGCGCCGGCGTCGTCGTCATTGACCACGATGTCAACGCCGGGAAGTTCCGGTTCGCGCGTCCCGGCCAGGACCACAGGGATGTTTCGTGAGGCGTTTTCGATCGCAGCCGATTCCGTGGTGGTTCCTACCACTACCAGGCCGTCGATCCGCTGCTCCAGCAGGGTTTCCACGGAACTGCGGCCCACGCGGTTGTCGGTGTAGGAGTCAGCCAGGACCGGTGAGATGCCGGCCGCGTGCAGTGACGCGGTGAGCCCTTCCAGCAGTTCCACAAACCATGGGTTCCGGATGTCATTAAGCATCACCCCGATGGTGCCACTGCGCGGTCCGGAGAGGCGTTGGGCCAGCCGGTTGGGCCGGTAACCGAGCTGTTCCATCGCTTCGAGGACCGCGCGACGGCGACCGTCGCTGACGTTGGCAGAGCCCTGCAGGACCAGGGAGACCAAGGATTTTGAGACGCCCGCGGCGCTGGCGACATCGCGGATGGTGGGCTTGCTTCCGGGCAGGCTGGACGCGTCAGTCACGCACGTCTCCTTTCACTCCGGCAGATCCCATCCAAGCTTAGAGGGCTTGACGCCTTCGCCTCCCCACCGCCATTATGGACCGGTCCAAGTAAATTCCAAAGAGAGTCCTTGAGGATTTTTCATGAGTGAACCACATACCCGGCAACTGATAGCCGGCATGGTCGGAGGCGGCAAAGGCGCCGACATCGGCAAGACCCACCGCTTCGCCATGAGGCTTGACGGCCATTACGACCTCCAGGCCGGAATCTTCGGGCGGGATCCGAGCAGTTCCCGTGCCATCGGTGCCGGACTCGGTGTGCCGGCGGACCGCAATTATGGGGACGTCCGCGAAATGGCTGAGGCCGAGGCCGTTCGCGAAGACGGTGTGGACGTCGTGGTGGTGGCGACGCCCAACGACAGCCACTTCGAGATCGCCCGCACGTTCCTCAGCAGCGGCATTTCTGTGGTCTGCGAGAAGCCGCTCACGCAGGACTCGGTTTCCGCCGCCGAACTCGTACGCATCGCCGCCGCCAATGACGCCATCCTTGCGGTGCCGCACTGCTATTCCGCCTACGCCATGGTTCGCCAGGCTGCCCGCATGGTCCGCAACGGGGAGCTGGGCGCCATCCGCTTTGTCGACGTCGAACATGCTTCCGGGTGGGCGGCCACCCCGCTGGAAAACGAGGGCCACAAGCAGGCTTCGTGGCGCACCAATCCGGACATTGCGGGCTTCCCGAGCGTCGTGGGCGACCTCGGCACGCACGCCTTCCACCTGTTGCGCTACATCACGGGACTGGAAGCCCAGCGTCTCTCCGGCCGGCTGCAGACGTTGGTGCCAGGGCGCCGGGTCTTCGACAACGCCACCGTGGAACTCGAACTGACCGGCGATGTCCCGGCCCGCGTCTGGGCAAGCATGGCCGCCACTGGCCACAACCATGGACTCCGCATCCGCGTCTACGGGGAGAAGGGCAGCCTGGAGTGGCAGCATGAAGACCCTCATTACCTCAAGGTCCAGGATCCGGCAGGAGCCACTACCGTCCTCACACAGGGGCTCAGCACCCTGCACGACGACGCGTCCCGGCTCACCCGCGTCGGCCTCGGCCATCCGGAGGGCTTCCTTGGGGCCTTCGCAAACTTTTATTCCGACCTCGCCGAGGTCCTCCGCGCACGCCGCGACTCCACGCCGCTCCCGGAACGCGGGCTGTCTTTCCCTACCGGGATCGATGGATTGATCGGCGTCCAGTTCGTGGAAGCAGTCGCAGCCTCGCACCACGACGATTCCGCATGGATAATCCCCGCATCAGCACACCAGAAAGCAGCAGCCTGACATGATCCGCTTCGCACTCATTGGTGCCGGTTTCATCGGCACCGTCCACGCGGCAAACCTCGCCGCACATCCCGGGGTCGAGTTCCGGCTCGTTTACGACGTCGACCAGCGGCGCGCGCAAACCCTCGCCGCGGCCCACGGTGCTGCCGCCGCCGGGGTGTTGGAGGAGGTGTTCGACCCATCCCTGATCGACGCTGTCTTCATCGCCTCCTCCACCGACACACACGCCGGGCACTTGCAGCGCGCGGCCGCCGTCGGAATTGCAGCCCTGTGCGAGAAGCCGATCGACCTGGACCTGGACCGCGCCCGCGAAACCGCCACATTCGTGCAGGAATGCGGCGTCCCCGTGATGGTGGATTTCAACCGCCGGTTCGACCGCGACTACGCCGAACTCAAACGTGTGGTCGATTCCGGCGGGATCGGCACGGTGGAACTGATCCAACTCACCTCCCGTGGCCCATCCATGCCCCCGTTGTCCTACGTCGCCGTCTCCGGCGGCCAGATGCGCGACCAGACTGTCCACTTCTTCGACTTGGCCCGCTGGCTTTCCAGCGTGGATCCGGTGGAGGTTTTCGCCACTGGATCAGCGTTGGCGGAACCCGGCGTGGCGAATCACGACGACGTCGACACCTCCGCCGTAACGTTGCGGCTCCCCGGAGGGGCGTTGGTCCAGATCGACAGTGTGCGCCGCACCGGTTACGGGTACGACGAACGCATCGAGGTCATGGGTTCCGAGGGAATGGTGGAAGCCAGACGACACCGGAACGGGGCAGTGTCCCGCTACTCCGGCACGTCAGTGGTGGACGACGGGCTGCACCCCGGCTGGTTCGAACGCGTGCAACCGACGTATGCCTCGGCCCTTTCGGCGTTCGTTTCCGCGCTGGAAAACGGCGTGGCGCCCGCGCCTTCGCTGGAAGACGGGCTGAAGGCCCAAGCCATCGCCGAGGCTGCTGTGCTCTCCTTGCGCTCCGGCCGCATGGAGCCAGTCAAGTACTGACCCGGACGGGTGGCAACGGTGCAAGCAGCAGCGCGCGTTGTGGGCGGGCGGTTCCTGCGCCCATAACGCGCGCTGCTGGGACTCAGTTGGGAGAGAACGCGGCACGGAAGGCGGCCAGGGCGGCATCGCCCGCCTCTATTCCCTGGCCACCGATCGCACCGGCTTCCATGCCGACCACACCCGTATAGCCGGCCTCGTTGAGGGCCTTCGCGATCGCCGGATAATTGATCTCGCCGGTTCCGGGTTCGAAGCGCCCGGGAACGTCGGCTACCTGGATCTCGCCGGTGAATGGCTGCGCCGCACGGACGAGCTCGATCAGGTTCCCCTCGCCGATTTGCGCGTGATACAGATCCAGCATCATCTTCACGTTGGGATGATTGACGGCCTGTACCAGGGCCAGGGTGTCCTTGGCTCTTGCCAGCGGAATGCCCGGGTGGTCCAGGATCGTGTTGAGGTTCTCCAAGGCGAACGTGATGCCGTGTTTTTCGCCCAGTTCGCCAAGTTTTTCCAGAGTCCGGAGCCCTGTCAGCCACATGTCGCCCGTTGAGCGGTGGGTGGGCCTCACGGCCCTTCCTCCCTCGCCGAGTTCGGCAGGATGGACCACCATGCGCTCCACGCCCAGTTCCAGCGCAGTGGGAACCAGCTTTTCTGCCGACGCAAGGACCTCGTGGGCATTGGCGGCGTCGATGACGCTGCCCCCGAAGTATCCGCTCATGGAGGAGAACGATGCCCCGGTGGCGGCCAAAGCCGGAATGTCCCGGCCTCGGGTGTCCCATAGCTCTACCTCGAAGCCTTGCTCGTGGATCCGACGAACCCGGTCAATCAGGGGCAGTTCGCCGTAGACCATTTCCGCGCAGACGGCCAGGCGGAAGCTCATGCGGGGACCCCGGCCGGGGCGGGCTGCGCAGCGGGCTCTGCGGCCTGCAGTTCCGCGATGTCCGAAATCTCCACGGGCAAGCCTGTTTCCGCGGACCTGAAGGCAGCCAGTGCTACGGCCAACGCGTTCCGTGCATCCACCCCACCCGGAGCTGCCACGGGGGCCGGCGGGACGGCCGCCGTTGTGCGTTGCTCCGGGTATCCGCGGCGTGCTGCGACGTCGTCCGCGAAGGCCGCGAGCTCGGCGGTGTAGGCGTCGTGGAAGAGGTGGATGTTCGGGTGCGAAGTCTCCGTGACGATGCCTGCGGCGGTGTAGCTGGTGGCGTTGGTGGCCTGCGGTGTTCCGGCGGTGACCATGCCTGCGGAGCCGAACACTTCGCCGCGGACATCGTAGCCGTAGAGCGCATTGAAGTTCGCTTCGGCCACAGCGATGGCGCCATTGCTGTACGTGACGGTCACGACGGCGGTATCCAGCAGGCCGCCCGACCTCGCCTCGGGCGCTACCAGGGCATCAGCGACCGCGTGGACTTTGACCGGGACGGCCCCGGGGTTGAGCCAGTTGAGGGTGTCGAAGTCGTGGATCAGGGTTTCCAGGAAGATCGTGCCTGGAGCAATGCGCTCCGGGTTGCTGATTCCGGCTTCGGTTCCGGGGTCCCGGGTGAGGGAGCGCAGCAGCTGCGGTGTGCCTACGGCGCCGTCGTCCACCAGTTTGCGGGCGGCTGCGAAATCGCTGGAGTAACGGCGGTTGAAGCCAAACCGGAGAACGACGCCGGCGCTCGCCGCGGCATCGATGGCGGCGTCGAGTTCTTCGATGGTCCGCCCGCCGGGCTTTTCGCAGAAAACATCCTTGCCGGCTGACGCTGCGGCTGTGATCAGCCCGGCGTGGAAACGCATGGGAGAGGCGATGAGGACAGCATCAACGTCCGGGTCGGCCAGCACATCGGCGGCGTCCGTACTGATTTTGGCCACGCCAAGCTTGTTTGCGAGTTCTTCGACGGCGGGCAGGACGGGGTCGGCGATTGATTCCAGGCGTGCATTCGGAATGCGGCGGGCTATGGTCTCGGCGTGGAATTTGCCGATCCAGCCAGCGCCGATGACGGCGATGCGGACAGGCTGCTTTGCCTGGACCGGGTGCTGGAGATACGTCACTGGGGCTCCTCTTCAAATTTCTAGATCGTTCTAGTCGCTCCCATGGTTGCATGCTGTGTGAGTGCGTGTCTAGATCGTTCTAGTGGGTTTCTTGGGAGGCCGTAAAGATGGCGTCGGATTCGGAGAGATGCCCAAAAAGAGGTCTAAGGGGTCCCGGACTTCAAACAAAAAACCTCTTCCCGGAAATAATCTTCGGAACTCCGCGTCATGTTTGAGGGACTCGGACTACATATCCAGTGCCCATGTCATTGACCGCGTTTCGCGCCGTTGCCCTTTTCGGCTGCGTCGCGTGTCATCGGCACAGTAGGCAGCGATGGGTGTGGCGGGTTCTGGGGCCCGCCCGGGGCGCCATCGTTGCATGAACGGGCTAGTGCGGTCGGTCGTCTGAGTCGCGACCGACCGCACGACTCGTTCGAAGCCCGGCGGTTGGATCGTTCTATAGACTGGCTCCCGAACAGAGGAGCGCCATGACGGGCAAACGGCCTACGTTGATGGACGTAGCGGAAGCAGCAGGTGTTTCACGCGCCCTCGTTTCCATCGTCATGCGGGATGTTCCAGGCGCATCGGACGCCACCCGGGCAAAAGTGCAGGAAGCTGCCCGGGCACTTGGCTACAGGCCGGACAGTCGTGCCCGCCTCCTCCGAAGCAGCCGCACGAGGCTCCTTGGCGTCAGTTTCTCCACTGCCCATGCTTTTCACGCCGAAATCGTTGATGCCGCCTACGCCGGAGCCACACTGCGGGGCTACGATATCGCGCTCAGTGCGGTGGCCAACGGACGGTCCGAAGAACGTGCGGCGGACTCGCTGCTGGATCTCGGATGCGAAGCCCTGATCATGATTTCCCCGACCCTCGAAGAACAGCAGTTGGCCGAATACGCGGCCCGGGTGCCTGTAGTCAGCCTGCTCCGGGACGACGTTGGGGACTCCGTGGACTCCGTGAGCAGCGACGACCGGGCCGGCATGCACCTCGCGATCGAGCACTTGACCTCGCTGGGCCACCGCAGCATAGCCCACGTTGACGGCGGTGAGGCCATCTCCGGTCCGCAGCGCAGGGCGGCCTTCCGGGAAGAAATGGAGCGCCGCGGACTGGACGGCCGCGTAGTACCGGGTGGCCCCACGGAAGAAGACGGTTTGCGCGCCGGACGGAAGCTGCAGGAGGAGCTGCCCACCGCCGTCGTGGCTTTCAACGACCGCTGCGCCCTGGGCGTCTGGGAGAGCTTCAGGGCTGCTGGCCTTCGCGTGCCGGAAGACGTGTCCGTCCTTGGCTACGACGACAGTCAATTTGCACGCCTCAGCTACGTCCAGCTGTCCTCCGTCAGCCAGGACGCACCGCTCCTTGCGCAGGCCGCAGTGGACCGCGCCGTCGACCGTTTGGAGGGGACGACGCCGGCCACCCACCTGGTGCGGACACCGCACCTGGTGGCGCGCCGCACCACAGGGCCCGTGCCTGGGTAAGGCCTGCGGCAGGACCGGGCTACCGCGCTAAACGGAGTCGGACTGTGAGTCCGCGGATTCGGAAACGGCCGGCGTCAAGGGATTGTCGATCTCGTCAGTCATCATGCGCGCTGCGAAGACGGCCACGAATGCCATGAACGGGCACACCAGTCCGGCCACCAGGAAGATCAGCCAGATGGGGACCACCTCGGCCACGGGCCCGGCGAGGGCCATGGACACGGGCATCAGGGCCAGGGAGACAAAAAAGTCCAGGCTCGAAATCCGGCCCAGTAAATGCCGTGGGACCCTTCGCTGCAGGAGTGTGCCCCAGATGACCGTTCCCATGCCCTCGGTGACTCCGAAGATCAGCATGGCACCTCCGAGCAGCCACACGCTGTCCATGAAACCAATGGCTGCGACGGGCAGGCTTCCGAGGCCCCACGTCACTACCATCACTGTCAGGTAGCGGCGGGGGAGGGGGAAAGAAGCGGTGGCCAGCGCGGCGACGGCACTCCCCACGCCCATGACCGCCAGCAGGAAACCAAACATCCTTGAATCGCCACCGAGCTGGTCCCGGACGACGAAGGGCAGCAAGACCTCAATCGGCCCGATCAGGAACAACACGGACAGGCACGCCCACAGCAGTGTCCACAGCAGCCAGGGGGTGCGGACTGTGTAGCTGAACCCTTCTCGGAGGTCCCTCAGGAAGGACCTCCCAGCCGACGCGTCGGAGAACGCCACGCCGGCATCGGGGCCGCCCAAAGTACGTCTGTTGAGGAAGTTCAGGATCCCGAAGGCCAGGAAATGGCATGCAGCAACCCCGGCAACGGCGTGCGCCGGTGAAAATGCCGCCACCAGGATGCCCGCAATCGCCGGACCGGCCGCTTGCTGGAGGATCGGCCGGACGGTGCCTTCCATCCCGTTGGCCGCGAGGAGGTCCTCTGCCGGCAGGATGCGCGGAAGGATCGCCGAATATGCCGGAAAGAAAAAGGCCTGCCCCACGCCCAGGACGAACGCACCGAGGGCCAGATGCCAGAGTTGCAGGACATTGAGCATCGCCAGCAACGTCACCGTGGCGATCACAGCCAGATTGGCCCCCTCCACGCCGATGATGAGCAGCCGCTGGGGAAAGCGGTCGGCGGCGATGCCACCTGCCAGCACAAATCCCACCAGTCCGATGCTGGCGGCAGTGGCCACCAACGACAATTCCAGCGGGCCGCCTCCCAGATGGATGACCTCGTAGACCATCGCCACGGCCCACATGCCGGATCCGAAAATGGAAATCGACAAAGCAGAGATCAACACCCGGAATTCCCGGTGTGCAAAGGGGCGCAGCGCTCTCAGGGCGGCCATTTCACCAGCCTAAACCTGTGTCGGGACGCTGCGTAAGGCGGTCCAGCCGCCGGCGAGGGGAGACGTCAGGTCAAGAAGCGCCCGACGGCGGGACGTCGTCGTCGATGTCCGGACCCTCCGCCGGTTCCTGGCTGTGCAGGCCGGTGTCGTGCGGAACCCAGCCTTCGGTTTCACCCTCTGCCGGGGCGTCGGTGTGGTGCCGGTCGAGGTGCTCGTTCTTGTCCGGGGCGGTCATGACGGATACTCCCTGTCCTTCTTGGACTGCTTCCGTGAGTGAACTCAGTCTACGCCGCGGAAGGCTGAAAACGGGGTCCGCTCTGCGCGGAATAGTATCCACAAACGGCACAAAACGGCCCATGCGACGTTGGAGTGTGGCATAGGCTGAAACCATCAGTTCCCTGAACAATCAGAGCTGCCAAGGAGAGGTGAACATGCCCAAGCGACCCAACCCGGCGGTGAAAATCGCCCAGGAGACAGCACACAACGCAGTCTTCGATGCCGAAGGCAACACCAAGCCAGGAGTGCACAACGTGCTCCTGAAGGCAGTGGAGGTCCAGCGTCCCCTGGTCCTGGCGAACCTTCGCAGGCTTCAGAGAAGGCACCCCAACGATTCCCCGGCGCAGCTTGCCGCCAAACTCGAGCGCCACTACCTGTTCGCCATTTCAGGTGGCGGTGCAGCGGTGGGCGCCACCGCCGTCGTGCCTGGAATTGGAACTGCAGCATCGCTGGGACTCTCAGCCCTGGCGACCGTGGGTTTCCTGGAAACCACCGCGCTGTACGCGTCGTCCTTGGCAGAACTCCATGGCATCCGGCTCACTGACCCTGTCCGGGCCCAGACCATGGTCATGGCCATCATGTTGGGTGAAGAAGGCACGTCCATGCTCGGCGCGCTCAGCGGGCATTCACTGGGACGGGGAATGGGCGTCACAAATGCCTGGGGGAAAACCCTGACCAAGAAGATCCCGGGCAGCGGCTTTGGAGTCGTCCGGGACGCCATCCAGCGGGCGTTCCTCAAGAACCTGATAAAGCGGCAAGGGTCTGCGTTCCTTGGCCGCGCACTGCCGTTTGGCATTGGCGCAGTGGTGGGCGGTGCCGGAAACATGATGATGGGGCGGGCCGTGGTGTCAACTGCCAAGGAAGCATTTGGCCCCTTGCCGGACACCATTCCAGGGGAACTGCTTCCCAACGCACCCAAAAACACTGCCGGGAAATCGACCCCTGCGGACAACCCGATACTGGAAGGCGGCAATAGTGGATCTGAACGCTGATCTGGGGGAGTCTTTCGGCTCCTGGACCATGGGCGACGACGCCTCGATGTTCCGCATCGTGAGCAGCGCGAATGTCGCTTGCGGATTCCATGCCGGCGACCCCCTCACCATGCTGGACAGCTGCCGTGCGGCGTTTGAACTCGATGTTCGCGTAGGAGCGCACGTCGGATACCGGGACCTGGCAGGGTTCGGTCGGCGTTCCCTGGACATGACCTTCGACGAACTGTTCGGCGATGTGCTGTACCAGCTGGGAGCCCTGGACGGCATGGCCCACGCGGTAGGAGCCTCGGTGGACTACGTGAAGCCGCATGGCGCCCTGTACAACAGAATCGTCCGGGACGCCGAGCAGGCCGAGGCCGTGGTCGCGGCCGTCCACGCCTACGATCCCGGGCTTCCCGTATTGGGCCTGCCGGACTCGGCCTGGATCACCCTGGCCGAGGAAGCAGGACACCCTGTCTTCCGCGAAGCGTTCGTGGACCGGGCGTACTTGCCGGACGGAACGCTGGTTCCCCGCACGCAGGAAGGCGCCGTGTTGCACGACACCGCTGCAGTCGTGGCACAGGCCGTGCGGCTGGCAACACGTCGGGAAGTAGTGGCCATTGACGGCTCGGTTGTGCCTGTCCAAGCGGATTCGCTGTGCATCCACGGCGATACGCCGGGAGCGGTAACGATGGCGACCGCGGTTCGCGAGGGCCTTGAAAGCGCCGGCGTGGGCATTGAGGCGTTCGCCTGATTCTGGTTGGACGGCAGAATTCATGGGTTGGGAGGTTGCATGGGCGCAGTAGTGGTGGATCCCGGGTCCTCAAGCCTGGTGCTTGAGCCGGAGCATGTCCTGGACCGCGCGTCCATGAACCTTGCCAACGCCTTGTTGGGTAATGCCGCCACAGCGCGCGGCCTCGAAGTGCTGGTGGGTGGGCTCAAACTCCGCTTCGTGACAGGCTCCGCCGTTGCAGTGACTGGTGCCGAGGGCGTCGTGACCCTCAACGGCGACGAACTTCCATTGAACAAACCCGTCCGCGTGGCTCCCGGAGCGGTGCTGTCCTTCGGTCCGGCCAAGTTCGGAATCCGGTACTACGTTGCCGTGCAGGGCGGATTCGCGGGCCGCGGGGCACTCCAAGCCGGCGCCGCACTGTCATTTGGCAAGGCACAGGGACATGGTTTCCCACACATCCACCAGACAGCCCGCCGCGCTTTGGATCCGGAACGGCCGGTGGTCGCCCGGATCAGCCGCGGACCCCGCGTCCCCAACTACGACGCCGGGTTGTGGCATCGCCTGACCACGGAACCGTGGATTCTCTCGCCTGAGTCGGACCGGGTCGGTGCGCGGCTGGCGGGCCGGCCACTCGAGGTGGCTTCGGCTCCGGCACCCGAGGCCCAACCGTTGACGGCAGGCTCGGTGGTGCTGCCGGCGTCGGGCCTTCCGGTGATTGCACTTGCCGACCGGCCCGCCACCGCTAAGTCCCCTGTTATTGCCGTCGTGCGGGATGAGGATATTGACCTGATAGGCCAAGCCAGGCCGGGGCAGATGGTGCATCTGCTGGGTTAGCGGATCGGGGCCCCGGTGACGAGACACCCAACAACGTGCCCGAGCGTCAGTCCTTCTTCACTTGCTGGGCCAGCATGACGAGGATGCCGCTGGGCCCACGGAGGTACGTCAATTTGTAGATGTCCTGGTAGTTGGCAACACCGCGTAAAGGGGTGCATCCGTGCTTGGCCGCGATTTCGAGGGAGGCATCGATGTCGTCAACGGAGAAGGCGACCCGGTGCATGCCGATCTCGTTGGGAAGGGTCGGGCTCGTTTCGATCGCATCCGGGTGGAGGTATTCGAAAAGCTCCAACTGGCCATGGCCGTCGGGGGTTTGGAGTACCGCGATCTTGGCGTGGTTGCCGTCGAGCCCCACGGCGGTGTCGGCCCATTCGCCGCTGACCGTGTCGCGGCCCAACACTGTGAGGCCAAGGTCGGTGAAGAACGCGATTGTTGCTTCAAGATCCCGGACGGCAATCCCGACGTTTTCAAGTTTGATAGGCATGCGTTGAACGTACCAAGGCACGCTGGATAGCTCCAGAGCCGCCATTCAGGCCGAAGGGTCCTTAGCCGAAGAGCAGATGGGCCACGGTGAAGATCGCCAGGCCAGCCAGCGCGCCCACAACGGTTCCATTGATGCGGATGTACTGAAGGTCCTTGCCCACTTGGAGTTCGATCTTCTGCGAGGTTTCCTCGGCATCCCACCGCGCCACGGTGTCCGAAATGACGCCTGCTATGTCTGAGCGGTACGTGTTCACCAGGTAAGCGGCGGCGTCGCCGATCCACGTGTTGACCTTGCCCGCCAGTTCGTCGTCGTTGACCAGGCGCGTACCGAAGTCGCGCACGGCGCTCTTGAAGCGCTGGCTCAGTTCGCTGTCGGGATCGTCCACGGCGTTGAGCAGTGCCGTCTTGACCGTCCCCCACGTGCGGGAGGCAAGTTCGCGGACCTCGGGGTCACCCAGGATCTGTGCCTTGATGCTCTCCGCCCGTTCTATCATTGCCGGATCATGCTGGAGATCCTGGGCAAGGTCGGTGAGGTACGCGTCGATCGACTGGCGGACCTGGTGATTCTGGTCGGCCTGGACTGCGCGGACAAACTTGGAAAGTTCCACGTGCACGCGGTCTCCCACCAGCCCGTCAACGAAGGTCGGCACCCACAGGGGCGAGCGGTCCGACACCAGCCGGTTCACAGTTGAATGGTTGGCATCAACCCAGTCTGCGGCGCGGTCAACCAGCAGGTCCACCAGCGTGTGGTGGTGTCCATCAGCGAAGATCCTTTCCGCCATCCGGCCCACGGGCGGCCCCCACGGGGGAGTGAGGAGGTGCTTGCGGACCATTCCTTCGATGACCGCCTGCACGTCGTCGTCGTTAAGGACCGTAAACGCGCCGCGGATCACCGCGCCGCCCTCTTTGGCCACGCGTTCGGCGCCGCCGGGAGCGGACAACCAGTGCCCGGCTTTACGGGCGATATCGATGCTCGCCAGTTTCTCCTGCACAACCTCCTGTGAAAGGAAGTTGCTCTCCACGAACTCACTGAGCGATTCGCCGATCTGGTCCTTGCGCCGCGGAATGATGGCCGTGTGCGGAATCCGCAGGCCCATTGGGTACTTGAAGAGCGCGGTCACGGCAAACCAGTCCGCCAAAGCACCCACCATGCCGCCTTCGGCCGCAGCACGCACATATTCCAGCCACGGATATTGCTTCTGGAACGCGAAAGCGACCGTGAAAATCACTGCCATGGCAATGAGGAGGGCCAGCGCCAAGCGCTTCATCCGCAGCAGCGCGGCTGCCTTTTCCCTTTCACCAGCGGAAAGATCGACGACGGCGGTACGTCCGCGCGTCGTCGTCGAACCTGGCTGCGTGGGCAGTGGGGCCGGGGTGGTGACGTCTTCAGTTGGGATTCGCTCAGAGTTCACCTGCATTAGCCCAGCGTAGCCCCCGTTGGGACGGCGGTGTGGGCTACCGTGTCTGCATGACTAGCGACGACTTCGCCCCGTTCCGCCCGAAGGTCTACGCCCACCGGGGTGCCAGTGCCGCGTTCGCCGAGCACACCCGTGCGGCGTACTTGAAGGCCATCGCCGACGGCGCCGACGGTGTGGAGTGCGACGTCCACCTGACCCGTGACCAACACGTGGTCCTCCTGCATGACGCCAACCTCGACCGCACCTCCACAGGCACGGGACCTGTCTCGGAACACACCCTGGAGGAGCTCAGGTCCCTGGATTTCTCCTCATGGAAAGGCGCGCGCATTCCGGACGCCTATGGGGGAGTGGCAGACCAGTTCCTTACCCTGCCGGAACTGCTGGACATCCTCCGGGGCGCGGGCAGGGAAATTGGTCTGGCAATCGAACTCAAGCATCCCAGTCCTTACGGGCTCAAGCTTGAGGAGCGGGTCATCGCAGTCCTGGAGCAGGAAGGCTGGTCCGCCGAAGAATCATGGCTTGAGAATATACAGATCTCGTTCATGAGCTTTGACTCCGACTCCGTGAAGCGGTTGCTCCAATCGGTTCCAGGGCGCCACATTTGCCAGTTGGTGGATGACTTCACAGTGCAGGAAATACGGCAGGAACTCGGGCTGGGCTTCCTTACCGGCGGTGCCGTGGCCAATGTCATGAAAGCAGCCCAGGAGGATGCCGAACGTGTCCTGGACGAAGGACAGGTGGGCATCGCCGGTCCGGGGATCGACTATGTGCGCGAGCACGCACGGAACGTTCAGCGCTGGTTGGAAGCCGGGCGCACGTTCAGGGTGTGGACTGTGGACTCCGAAAAGGATGTTGCCCTGTGCCAAGGCCTCGGCATCCAGGAGATCACCACCAACAAGCCGGCGCAGGTACTCGCCCAGTTGATGGTGTCCAACTAGACCGGCGTAGCTCCGGCTTTGGGGGCCACTCCGCTTGTGATTGAGTGGTCTCATGCCTTTTCGCTGGTCAGCCCAAGCAACCCGTACGACTTCCGCAGTCGCCCTGAGCGCACTGCTCCTGACCAGCGCTGTGAAGCACTTCCGCACGCCTTCGTTCTACAAGCCTGTGGTGCCGGACTACCTGTGCCGCAACGATGAGCCGGGGAGCCGCCCGAACGGCCCCCTGGCAGTTATGTCCCGCGAGGAATGGATTGCGTCTTCCGGCCTGCTGGAGGCCGCAGTCGCCGTCGGACTGCTGGTCCCTGCCACGCGCAAGGTTGCCGCCGACGCGACTACCGCCATGTTCACTGCATTCCTTGCAGGACATATTGATGCCTTGCGTCGCGCCTACGGTCCGACTGGCACGAAAAAAGAGCGCCGTATCCACACACTCCGCCTGCCGCTGCAACTTCCCCTCATCCTTTGGTCGTGGAGTCTCCGGAAATGAGTGGCGGTTCCGCTCCCGCGAAGCTGAAGGAGTCACCGGCCTTCAAGATCGCGCTGTCCCTGAGCATTGCGACGGGCTTGTATGGCGTATCTTTCGGGGCCCTCTCCGTGGCATCAGGTTTTGATTTCTGGCAAACCATGGTCTTGAGCCTTCTGCTGTTCAGCGGTGGATCCCAGTTTGCGTTCATCGGCGTGGTGGCGGGTGGAGGCTCAGGTGTTGCCGCGATGACTGCCAGCGCCCTGCTGGGGTTGCGCAACGGAATCTACGGAATGCAGATCAACGCCATGCTGCGTCCAGGGGGCTGGAAGCGTTACGTCTCCGCCCACATCACCATTGACGAATCGACTGCCACAGCTTCCGGCCAGTCCGATCCCGGCGAACAAGCCCGCGGGTTCTGGACTGCGGGTATTGGCATATTCATCTTGTGGAATATCTTCACGGCGGTTGGAGCGTTGGCAGGCGATGCCATGGGCGACCCGAAGCAGTGGGGTTTGGATGGTGCTGCCGTTGCGGCCTTCCTGGCGCTGCTGTGGCCACGGCTCAAAGGGCGCCAACCCTGGGCGATTGCCGCAGCGTGCGCCTTGGCTACAGTGCTGGCCGTGCCCTTCGTGCCTTCCGGCGTCCCGATTCTTGTTGCGGCCGTGGTGGCAGGCGTGATCGGCTGGTTCAGCCACTCGCGTATGGATGAAGGGCTTGAGCCGGATCTGGATCCCTACGCGGAGACTCGCCGGCGAGATAAGAATCAGCACAGCAAGGATCATCACGGAAATGGGGGTGCGTAGTGAACCTCTGGCTGTGGATCCTCATCGCCTGCGCCTTGGCTTATCTCACCAAACTGGTGGGCTACTTTGTGCCCGCCAAGCTGTTGGACAACCCCCGCATCATGCACGTGGCCGGAACCATGACCATCGGGCTGCTCGCGTCCCTCACGGTGGTGAACGCCGTGGCGTCCGGCCAGGGCCTGGTTCTCGACGCGCGGATCGGCGCCCTGGTGGCCGCCGCCGTCGCACTACTGCTTCGTGCGCCGTTCCTGGTTGTGGTCATTTCGGGCGCAGCAGCCGCTGCATTGCTGCGGCTGCTGGGCTGGGGCTAGCGGTACTGCTGGTCCGTTGGGTGTTGTCCGGGATGACCCTGGACAGGCGGCTGTCCGTAACCCGGTACTTGGCCGTAGCCCTGCTGCTGGCCGTAAACCGGGGGATATGCCGGCGGGTACGCCATGAACTGCCGGCCGGCTGCCGGTCCGAGGTATTGAGCTGAGCCGTACGAAAGCATGGGCACGAAGACCACCGGAAGCAGGACAAGCCCCACCGTGTAGCCGGCGTCTTTCCCGAAGCTCTTGGCGAGGTCGTTCAGGGCCACGATGCTGAAGTAGATCCCGGCGAACGGGATGAGGAACAGCAAGTACCAGTACCAGGGGCGCCCGGCGATCTCGAGCAGTTTGATCCCGTTGTAGACAGGGACGAAGGCGGCCCAGGCCGGTCGGCCGGACTTGGTGAAGATTCCCATGTAGAGCACACCAACGATCGCGAAGATCACGGCGAAGTAGATCAGCATGAACAGCAGGGCGAGGCCGGCCGTGGCAGCGGATCCTGCTCCGCTGGAAGAGTATGAGCTTAGGGGAATATTCATACGGTAGACGATACGGGCACGTCTTCGGCTCCGCGATGGGCAGGACTCACCATGGGCCAAGGAACGGGCCGGGCCCTGGAAGCCGCGGAAGGGCTTCAGGCGCCTTCGGTGAGCGTCACTCCGGGGATGCCCGACTGTTCCGGCAGGGGACGCGAGGGGCGTTCTGTCCGGATAGCGTCCTCGATCAGGGCCACAGGACGCTTCCAGGCTTCGGATCCTGGTTCCATGGTGTCCACTGCCCCGATCAACATGGCCACCAGCCTGACCATGTCTTCGATAGTGATGTCCTTACGCAGTGATCCCTGGCCCTGGCCGCGTTCCAAGAGTGTGGCCATGGACCCGATGAGCCCGCCCGTGATGCCCATGAGGAGCCCACGGCGGCCGGCGACGGCGTCAAGCAGATTGGCATCTTCGCTGGCAACCCGCATCACGGCGTCGATGACGTTGATGAGGCCTTCGGCGGCGTCCATGCCGTCCGCTGCCGCAGCGGCCACGGGGTCCACGTGCTGGCGCAATTGACGCGACAGTGCGGCGAGGACCAATTGCTCTTTGTCGGAGAAGTTGCGGAACAACGTTGCGGGGCCAACTCCAGCGGTGGCGGCAATGGTCTGCAGGGGCACGTCAGGGCCGAATTCACGGAAGCACTGCCGGGCGGCGGTAATGATCTTGTCTACGTTGCGTGCGGCGTCTGCCCTGAGGGGCTTGCGTTCAGAGGGCTGTTCCATGCTTGTCAGGGTAGCAACGCAGGCGTGCAGGCCTGTTGTTACGCGGGAGTAGGTTGTTATGTGACAAACCGGCACATGAAACACTGGATTCATGTTGCTTGCATTCTCAGTTGCCCCTTCGGGCCAGCCCGCTTCCGCCGCCAATGGTGGACCCACCCCTGACGCCTCCGTGCACGACGCCGTTGCTGCCGCCGTGAAGATCGTCCGCGAGTCCGGGTTGCCCAACCAGACGGACTCCATGTTCACCACCATCGAAGGCGAATGGGACGAAGTTTTCGACGTCGTCAAACGGGCCACCGAGGCGGTCGGGCGCTATGGCAGCCGCGTCTCGCTGGTCATCAAGGCGGACATCCGCCCTGGTTACAGCGGCGAGCTGACCGGCAAGGTGGAGCGCCTGGAAGACGCCATCTCCGCTTCGGAGTAGATGCTTTCCCCGGCGGGCGGTCAGTGCCAGACTGGGGGCCATGATTGAACACGTGACCGAGCCCGGCTGGGTGGACGTCGAACGGTACCTGACGGACGTCGTCGTGCATCCCGAACCTGCCCACCAGCGCGCGGTGGCTTCCGCCATGGAGGCCGGGATGCCGGCCATCGAGGTAGCGCCAAACGCTGGCAAGCTGCTGAGGATGCTGGTGCAGATGTCGGGGGCCAGGCGCGTGCTGGAGATCGGAACGCTGGCTGGGTTCAGCAGTATGTGGATGGCCCAGGGACTGCCTGATGACGGCAGGATCGTTACGTGCGAATACCTCCGGAAGCACGCCGAGGTTGCACGCGCCAACCTGGATGCTGCCGGCGTTGGCCACAAGGTGGACATCAGGGTGGGGGCGGCCCTGGAGACGCTTCCGACGCTTGCAGGCCAGGAGGCGTTCGACTTTGTGTTCATTGATGCGGATAAGGAAAACGACGCCCATTACCTCGACTGGGCCATCCGGCTGGGTCACCCCGGCACGGTGATCGTGATGGACAACGTGATCTGGGACGGTGCCATCCTGGAGCCCGGGCGGGACGAGACCAACGCTCCCGGAATCGTAAAGGCGCTGGAAATGTTGGGGCAGGATCCGCGTCTGGATGCCACGGCCATCCAGACGGTAGGGAGCAAGGGCTGGGACGGCTTCGCGATCGCGCGGGTGCGGTAGGTGGACTTCACGCTTCGCCCTGCAACGGTGGACGATGCCCGGGCCATGGCCGTGATGCACCTCCAGTCATGGCGCGAGAGCTATGGACGGCTCCTGCCCGATGAGTTCTTTGCCAAACAGGAAGCAGGATTGCCCCAACGCATCGACAAGTACAGGGAGTCAATCGCCGCGGGCCATGCAAGGATGCTGGCTTTCGGTCCCGATGGCGACCTGGTGGGGCTCGGAGCAGCTGGTCAGGGCAACGACGAGGACCGCCCGTGCGATACGGAATTGTTCATGCTTTACACCTTGGAACGGATCCACGGGAGGGGAGTTGGACAGGCGCTGGTGGACGCCTTGATCGGGGACGCTCCGGCTTACCTGTGGGTCCTGGACGACAATCCGCGGGCCCAGGCTTTCTACCGCCGCAACGGGTTCGTTCCTGACGGCAAGCGCCAGTTGTGCGACCCATCGTGGTACTCGCTCCCGGAGCATCGGATGGTACGCCCCGGCGGCTGATCCTGAGTCAGCGCTCGCTCTCCTCGGGCTGGTCCATGTCCAGCGGCGAGTCGAGCAGGCCCGGCGGTTTGGGCACCCGCGCGAGCAGGAGGCAGACCACCGTCAGCCACGCCACTGCTGCGGTCAGTACCTCCGCCCATACCGATGCTCCAAGTTCCATGTAGCGATCATATGGCTCAGCGGAGCAAAATTGTAAGTATCCTTACTACTGATGTGACTGAATCGGGTAACACTGCACTCCACTAGGCTGGAACCATGGATCAGGCAGGGCGGCAATAGTGGCGAAACGCGGAAAAAGGTCGACGGCGGGAGTCGTCGAGGTGCCTTCCGGCACCCGTCCTGACGGCCCGGTGGCAGGCGTCTATTACATCGATACCGGCGACTGCGAATTGCTGCAGGACCAGGACAACTCCAACGGCTGGCTGCTGAAAATCAACGGTGTCATGAGCTCCCATATCGACCTCGCGGACCCCCTGTTCCTGGACTTCGAGTACATGCGGTGGATTGCGGCCCTGGTGGAATCCCGATGGCCCAGGGAGTACAAGCCCAAGCTGCGTGCACTCCATCTGGGCGGTGGGGCGTGCTCCATGGCGCGGTACTTCCACTCGGCGTACCCCGAAGCGCGGCAGGTGGTTGTGGAGCTTGACGGCAAGCTGGCCGACTACGTCCGTGGCTGGTTCGATCTGCCCAAGGCGCCGTTGCTGAGGATCCGCGTGGGAGAAGCCCGGGAAGTCACAGAGTCCCTCACTCCGGATACCCGCGACCTCATCATCCGCGATGTTTTCGCGGGAGCCTTCACGCCACGTGCCCTGACCACTCGGGAGTTCACGGCCCATGCCGATGCCGTACTCGCCGCTGACGGACTGTATGTGGTCAACTCAGGGGATGCGCCGGACCTGAAGAATGCCCGGGCAGACGCCGCTACTATCGCCGACACCTTCGAGCACACCATGATCATTGCTGATCCGGCCATGCTCAAAGGGCGCCGGTACGGCAACATGATCATGGCCGGCAGCCACGTTCCTTTCGGCGATGACCCCACCCTGGCGCGCAGGTTGCTGGGCGGCGGCGTGCCGGCCCACATCTGGGACGATGCCAAGGTTCGGGCCTTCGCAGCCGGAACCCCGGTGCGGCACGATCCTCCTGCCGAGTGACGTTACCCCCGGCTCAAGGAGCTGTTCCAAGCCTCCCATAGGGTGGCATACCGGCCGCCGTGGGCCAACAATTCCTGGTGCGGACCGGACTCAACAAGCCTTCCGTGCTCCATCACCACCACCGTATCCGCGGAGGCGGCCTGCGACAGCCGGTGCGCGATCACCACGGACGTTCTGCCTGCCAGGGCAGCTTCCGCGGCCTGGTCAAGCATGGTTGCCGAACCCGTTCCTGCCTCCGCCGTCGCTTCGTCCAGAACGGCGATCGGCGGGTCCTTGAGCAGGAGCCGTGCAAGGGCTACTTGTTGCGCCTGCTCGGGGGTTAGCTGGTGGCCGCCGGCACCTACGGGAGTCTCCAGCCCGTCGTCGAGCGTTTCACTCCAAGTGGCCCCTACCGTGTGCAGGACCTGCCGCAATTCCGCAGGGGAAGCGTTCGGCTTGGCGAGCCTGAGGTCCTCGGCGAGGGTGCCGGAGAAGACATGCACTTCCTGGCTCACCATGGCAATGCGTTGATGCAGCTCCGCGGGGTGGGCGGTGGCGGAATTGAGGCCCCCCACCAGGGCGGTTCCGCGTTGGGGTTGTTCCAAGCCCATGATGACCTTGGCCAGTGTGGTCTTGCCTGCCCCTGACGTTCCCACGATGGCCACACGTTCGCCGGGTTTGATTGTGAGGGACACTCCGTTGAGCGCGGGACGCTGGCCGGGGTAGGCGAAGGAGACATCGTCCAAGACGATTCCGGCGTCCTTTTCCGGGGCGGTGCCGTCAGGCTTGGTCCGGTCCGGGGGAGCAGCCGGCCCCGCGGATTGCGTCAGCCAGAACATCCGGCCCAGGCCCGCGGCTGCCTTCTGGAGCTCGTCGAACTGCCCCAGGACCAGGCCAATGGGATCGAACAACCGGTAGAAATACAGTGCCGCTGCCGTCGCTGCCCCAATGGTTACCGCGCCCTCGGCGTGTAGCCAGAACCCCACCAGCAAAACGGCGGACAGCCCAATGAGCTCGGCCAGGTTGAGGCGGTTGTAGAAGCGGGTCAGGTAGCCAACCCCGCGCAACGAATGGCCGATGTTTTCCCGGGAGGCTGCCGCCACAAGATCGGCATGGCGTTCTGCCAGTCCCAGCGCCACGACAGACGCCGAACCGTGGACGGTCTCGATGATCTGCTCGGTCCGGTTGGCCTCGGTGATCCGGACCGTCCGATAGATGGGGGCGGTCCGTTTGAGGAACCAGCGCAACGTGATGACCTGCAAGGGTGCCGCAACCAGCACGGCGACGGCGAACCGCCAGTCGATCACACCCAGGCCAAACAGTGTCACGGCAATGGTGAACGCTGCGCTGGTGAACGCGGGCAGCACGCGGGAGATGGCCTCGCTGACGGCCTCCACATCGCCGGAAACCCGCGCAACGACGTCGCCAATCCCTGCCTTTTCCAGTTGTGCCAGCGGCTTGCGGACTGCTGCTGCGAACACGTCCTCGCGCAGTCCTGCCAACGCTTCCTCGCAGATCCGGGCCAGGAGATTCTGTCCCAGAATCCCCAGGAGTGCTCCCAAGCCACCGGCCACCAACAAGGAAACGGCCAGCCACAGCAAAGACAGGACGTCTCCACCCGTCACCGCAATATTGACCATCATGCCCAGGATTGCCGGAGCCGCGAGCCCGCAGCAGGACGCTGCCAGCAACACCAGGATGGTCAACGTGAGCCTGCCCGGACGCTGAGCCAACAGGCGCCACATGGCCTTCCGTGTTTCACGGGGAGAGGCTATGGGAAGAATTTCGATGCTCATGAACCCACCACTTCGCGGTAGCCGGCGGAGGTGGCAAGAAGCTCGCGGTGGGTGCCTGTTTCCGCCGGACCGCCCGCACCCGCCATGACTACCCGGTGGCAAGCCGCCAGCAGCGTGGGACTGGTTGTTACCAGGACCAGCGCCTTGTCGGGGAAGTTCCGCAAGCCGTCGGCGATCACGGCTTCCGTGGCGGTATCGACGGCGGTGGTGGGGTCGTGCAGGACCAGTACCGGTTGCGGCTGGTGCAGTGAGCGCCCCAGTACCAGCCGTTGCCGCTGGCCGCCGGAGAGGCTCTGGCCATGACCGGTCAGGACGGTTTCGGTGCCGTCGGGCAGCCCGGACACAAAGTCCCCGACGGCGGCAGCGGCCATGGCGCGTTCCTCCAGTAGGGCGGTGGGTGCCGCGACGTTTTCGCGGACACTGCCCCGGAACAGGACACCATCGTGGTTGTCGGCAAAGACCTGCGAGCGGATGTGGCCGGGGTCGAGCCCTGCTGCATCCTGGCCATCAATGGAGATGAGGCCAGGCGGGGTGGGTACGCGGACGCCAAGGGTGTCCACCAACTGCCTCGCCTGCGTGCTGTCGGGGAGGACGATCCCCACGATTTCTCCGGCTGACGCCGTGAAGGCGGGCAAGGTGCTGTCTGCTGCGCCGCTGTGGATTTCGAGCAGCGGGGCGCTGGTCGCCGCGGACCGGTCGTCCGGCGTCGTGCGCTCTTTCGGCTCACGTGAGCCGGACTGTTCGGGGGCCGGCACTGCGGCCGGTTCCTCCAATACGGCCGCGATCCGCGCCGCAGAGGCACGCTTTTGAGCCAGTTCCACACTCAGGAACCCGAGCCAGGTCATGGGTCCCTGGACGAATTGGGCCACGCCAACAACCGCCACCAATTGACCCACGGAGATTGTCCCCTGGAGGGCAAACCAGGCCGCGAAGAAGGCGATGCCGGCCAGGAACGCCGCAGAGAGGGCGGTGCCGGCGCCTGTGTAGGCGGACTTGGCGCGGATGGCTTTCAGCGCCGAAGCCAACGAGACCCGGCTCGCGGAGCGGTAGCGGGTGATGGCTGCATCCTCGGCGCCGAGGCCCTTCAAGGGGCGGGAACCGGTAATGAAGTCCGTCGCCAGGGCTCCTGCCCGCGCGGCCGTGGACTGTTCAGCGTCGCTGCGGTTTTCCAGCGGTTTGGTGAGGTGATGCATGACGAGCAGCATCACCGGGGTCGCCAGGAGGACGGCAAGCCCCAAGGGCACGGAGATCAGAAGCAACGTGACGGCGGAGGTGACCAGCCCGGCCACGGCAGCCAGGCCACCACTGATTAGCCAGGACAGTCCTGCAACCCTGTCGGCGTCGGAGGACGCGATGGCGACGATTTCGCCGGGCGCTCGCCGGCTGGCCATGCCGCGGGGGTGAAGGTTTCGTTCCACGACGAGTTGGCGGAGGTCGTGGGAGCCGTAGTTGAAGGAGCGCTCAGTGGCCAGCGTCCCGAGCCGCCACGAGAGCGCCAGGACCACGAAGACCACGGCCAGGGCGCCCAGCCACCCAAGGAGGGCGGCGACGTCGTTCGGTTGGATGGCGTTGTCCACCGCCGCGCCAATGGTGGCCGGCACCAAAGCCTCGCTGACCTGGTGCAGCGCGAGCCCGGCACAGCCTCCCAGCAGCAACTTCCATCGGCCGTTCGCAAACAGGGCGAACGTGAAGATCCGGGATACCTTCCACGGTGCTTGCTTGTTGCGCCCGGGCGGGCAGGTCTGAAGAGCGGAACTGGAAGGCATGCTTACCATAGTAAGGCTCACCTAACTTCGAGAAGGCCAGATGACCCGCCAAGCTATATCGCAATCCGGACATACGCCGCCGGTGGAAGCAGGCGGCAGCCTTTCCATGCCGCATGTCCGTGGTGTCCATACGGGATACTTCGAGTGCGCGACGCCGGCTACCTGGACTGAACACGTCCACGAAACCCATGAACTGCTCTGGGGTGCCCGCGGCGTGCTCACGGTGGAAGCCGACGACGGTTTCTTCGCGGTCCCCTCGACGCTGGGCCTATGGATCCCGGCGGGCGTGGCGCACGCGGTGAAATCGACACAAGGTACGGGCTTTTACTGCTCGCACATTGATGCGCAGGTGGCCCCCGCGCTGGCACATCGAACCGTGGCTGTCACGGTGCCCGCGGCCGCGCAGGAGTTGCTGCGCCACATGAGCACCTTTGACATGGACGATTCCATCCGGCGGAGATCCGAGCATGTTGTGGTGGGGCTGCTCGAGGTCGTTGATTCCCGGCCGATGCTGCTGCCCATGCCCACCGATCCGCGGCTGGAACTGATGGCCAGGGCGCTTCTTGATGATCCGGCCCTGGATCGTTCGTTGGAGGAGTGGAGTGTTGTGGTTGCCGTCAGCGTGCGTAACTTGTCCCGGCTGTTCCATAAGGAAACCGGGATGACCTTTGCCCAGTGGCGGATCCACGCCCGGGTGCGCGTGGCGTTGGGTTTACTGGCGGCCGGCTACCCGGTGTCGTCGGTCAGCAGGCGTGTGGGTTACAACAATCCGAGCGCGTTCGTGCAGGTGTTCCGAAAGGTGATGGGGCACACTCCTGGCTGGTACGTGGCGTCACTGAAGGCCGGAAATCATCAGCCTTTGGCCGGTTCCGAATAGAATCCGGCGGTCTCTTCGAGGAGTGCGTTGTTAGGGTAGGTATACCTAACTTCAGCGGCCGAATGACAAAGCAGCGCCGCAATCGGGAGCTCTCCGCCTCCCCTGAGAATCAAGAGGACCGCAGTGATTTCACGCCCTAAAACCATGTCTGCCGCCGTTGCGGCACTGGCATCCGCAGCTTTGCTCCTGAGCGGTTGCGCCACCACCGATGCCAACGCCAGCGCGTCATCGGAGACCCGGACGGTCCAAAGCGAGGTCAAAGAAGTCGTCATGCCCGCCGAGCCCAGGAAGGCGCTGGGCATGTACACCACAGACTTGGACATGCTGATCACCCTCGGCATTCCGCTCGCCAGCCAGCAGCCCATCCGGGACAGCGGCTACAAGGGCTTCCCGTACTTCTTCGATCAGAAAGCGTTGGAGGGCATCACGCCGTTCACCAACTACCCGGAGTTCAATTTCGAGGCCATCCTCAAAGCCCAGCCCGACGTTATCCTGAACGGCCTGGGTTACGACAAGGAACTGGACGGGAAGCTCTCCGACATCGCGCCGACCTATACCTTCAACGGTTTCGACGGCAGCGACTGGCGCACCAAGTTCAAGACCGTAGCCGAAGGCTTCGGCAAGACGGCTCAGTACCAGGCTTGGATGGACAAGTACCAGGCCAAGGTTGACGACGTGAAGAAGCGTCTCGCTGCGGCCGGCAAGGACAACCTGGTGGTCGGCCCCGTGGACTACTACGAGGACCAGGTCTCCGTCAGCTGCTACGGAACACCCTGCCTGGTGATCAAGGACCTGGGCCTGAAGATCTCACCCCTGGCTGATGGCGAGGGCAGCAAGTTGAGCGCCGAGCAACTGGAGCAGCTCAAGGGAATCGATGTCGCCATCACCACCGAGGTTCCCGAAAAGGACGGTGCCAACCCGGACGCCTTCGCTCCGCTTGCCGGAAACAAGCTCTGGACCTCGCTGCCGTTCGTGGCCAACAAAGAGATCCATACGTACGACCTCGAAATGATTTACGGCTCACCCAGCGGCCAGTATGCGCTGCTTGAGAAGATCGAAAAGGCCCTCCTGCCATGATGCGGATCTACCGCGCCGAGGTAGTCGGAACCCGCTTTCTCACGCCCGGAATGATCCGGATTACCTTCGGCGGACCCGCCCTTGCCGGCTTTGACACCACAGGAATCGGCGACGAATACCTTCGCGTCTTCCTGCCCGATCCGGGCGCCCGGGAAGCGCGGCTTCCCGTCTCCACCGGCGACTCGTGGGACTGGGAGCCCGGCGTCGAGCCGTCCGCCATGCGGACCTACACAGTCCGGTCAGTGGATACTGCCGCCGGCACCGTCGACATTGATTTTGTAGTTCACGACGGCGGACTGGCAGCTTCCTGGGCGCAGCGCGCCCAGGTGGGGGACGTCGTCGGACTCAACTCTCCGACCGGTCTGTACGAACCGCCGGCAGGGCTGCAGTGGCAGATCCTGCTGGCAGACGCCACCGGACTTCCGGCCGTGGCCCGGCTTGTGGAGCAGACGCCGCCCGGAGTTCGAACGCGGGTGCTGATCGAGGTTGAGCATGCCACACACCAGCAGGAGATTACCCTCGGTGCCGGGACCGAACTCGCTTGGATCCACGGCGGGAACGGCCACAGCCAATCCCGCCTGGAGGAGGCCCTGCGGTCGATGGAACTGCCCGGCGGTGTCGGCTACATCTGGGTGGCCGGCGAGACCAAGGTGCTGCGGGGGATCCGCAAGTATCTTCGACACGAGAAGAAGCTCACGCCCGAGTCCTACAAGCTGATGGGCTACTGGACGGACAAGAGCGAGGCTTGGGAACAGCGCTGGGAAAACCTCGACGCCGAAACCCGCCGCTGGTTCGACGAGCTCTGGTCCAACGGGAATCGTGACCACGAGGAAATCGCGGACCTGCAGGACGCCAGGTTCGAATTGCTGGGGCTCTAAGTGGCGGCCGGGACCATGGAGTTGCGATCAGCCCCCGCTGAAACCGCGCCGGTTTCAGCGGGCACGTTGCGGCCGGCGGCCTTGGCGGCTGTGAACAGGCATCGGCTCCTGGGGCTGCTTTCCGCAGTCGGTGCACTGGCGCTGGTCCTGTGGCTGAGCCTTGTGGTGGGATCCAAAGACGTGGACCCGGGGAGTCTATGGCCCGCCATCACCGCGTACGACGGCTCGCCGGAACACGTGATTATCCACGACCTTCGCCTGCCCCGGACGGTCACCGGCGTGCTGGTGGGCGTGGCCCTGGGCCTGTCCGGCGCGCTGATCCAGGCCCTGACGCGCAACCCCTTGGCGGACCCCGGCATCCTGGGCGTCAACGCGGGCGCCGGCTTCTTCGTGGTCCTCGGGGTAGCGCTCTTCGGCGTCACCAGCATCCAGCAGTACATCTGGTTCTCCTTCCTTGGCGCGGTCGTTGCCACGGTGGCCGTGTACTTCATCGGTTCGCGGGGAAGGGGTGGGACCACTCCGCTCCGCCTCACCCTTGCCGGGGTTGCCCTGGGCGCGGTCCTCGGAGGCATTTCGTCCGGCATCACGCTCCTGCGTCCGGCCGTGTTCGACAGTATGCGCAGTTGGAGTGCAGGAACGTTGAGCAATCGCACGTGGGAAGTATTGGCTTCCGTGGCGCCGTTCATCCTGCTGGGAACGCTGATAGCGCTGTGCATGGCCCGTCCCCTCAACGCTGTGGCCATGGGCGATGACACCGCCAGATCCCTCGGTGCCAACATCGTGCGCACCCGGATCTGGACCATCATCGCGGTCACGCTACTCTGCGGAGCCGCCACCGCTGCCGCCGGACCTATCGGCTTCGTGGGGCTCATGGTGCCACACGTCGCCCGCTGGATCGTTGGTCCGGACCAACGCTGGATCCTGGCCTACACTTTGGTGCTCTCGCCCGTGCTGCTGCTGGTGTCCGACATTCTTGGCAGGCTGGTCCTCCGGCCCGGCGAAATGCAGGTGGGAATCATTACTGCTTTCGTGGGCGCTCCCGTCCTCATCTGGCTCATCCGGCGCCGGAAAGTGAGCACCCTGTGACATCCCTTGACCAGGCGTTTCCCCTTGAGAAGGCGACGTCCGTCGACTTCGGCCGGCGGACCATCGCCATCCGCCGCTTTGGCGGACGCGTCTCCCTTCGCCTCGACGTCCGGACCTTGGTTGTCACCGCCGTCCTGCTTACCGCCGCCCTGGCGCTCGCCGTCGTCGCCCTTGGCCTGGGTGAGTTCAGCGTTGCGGTGCCGGACGTTGTGTCGGCGCTGCTGGGCCAGTCCAGCGGCGCCGTGCACATGGTGGTGGTGGAGTGGAGATTGCCCCGTGTCCTCCTGGCCCTGCTATTGGGGGCGGCCATGGGGGTCAGCGGGGCAATCTTCCAGTCGCTGACCCGCAACGCGCTGGGAAGCCCCGATGTGATCGGCTTCAACACGGGCGCCTATACGGGCGCGCTGGTGGTCATCCTGCTGATGGGTGGCGGCTACTTTGCGGTGTCGGCCGGTGCTCTGGTGGGTGGTCTGGTGACTGCCGCGCTGGTGTACGTGTTCGCTTACAAGAAGGGCATCCAGGGGTTCCGACTCATCATCGCGGGCATCGCTGTGAGCGCCATGTTGGCCTCGGTAAATACCTGGCTCATTCTCAAAGCCTCGCTGGAGCAGGCAATGTCGGCAGCCGTCTGGGGTGCAGGTTCCTTGAACAAGATCACCTGGGACCAGGTGTTGCCGGTGATGATCGTGTTCGGGGCGCTGCTGGTGGTGCTGTCTTTCTACGGCAGGCGGCTGGGCCTGTTGGAAATGGGCGACGACGCCGCCCGCGCCTTGGGTGTTCGGCTGGAAGGCTCGCGGCTGGTTCTGGCAGTGGTTGGCGTGGCTTTGACGGCGATGGTCACCGCCGCCGCGGGGCCAATCGCCTTTGTATCGCTGGCAGCACCGCAACTCGCGCGTCGTCTCACCCGCTCGGCCTCTGTGGGCCTGGTCCCGTCGGCTGCCATGGGCGCTTTCCTGTTGGTGGCCAGCGACATCGCGGCGCAGAACCTTTTTGCGCCCACGCAATTGCCGGTAGGCGTGGTGACTGTCAGCATCGGCGGCTGCTACCTCGTGTGGCTCCTTGCCCGTGAGGTGAAGCGGCAATGAGCGAAGAATTGAAGGAGTCTGTTGTGACTGATGTGTTGGTTGATCCCGTTTCTGGTTTTGCGCCGGGTGCCCGCCCCTTCGCTTCGCGCCTCAGCGCCGAGAGCGTGAGTCTCGGCTACGCGGGACGCCCGGTGTCCGAGGCGCTTGACGTGCGGATTCCGGACGGCGGGTTCACGGTGATCGTGGGCCCGAATGCCTGCGGTAAGTCGACGTTGCTGCGGGCGTTGTCCCGGCTGCTGGAGCCGACGTCCGGGTCGGTGCTTTTGGATGGCAAGAGCATCTCCTCCTATGGGGCCAAGGAAGTCGCGCGCCGCCTCGGTTTGTTGCCGCAGGCCTCCATTGCGCCCGATGGAATCACCGTGGCGGACCTCGTAGCCCGTGGCCGGTACCCGCACCAGAAGCTGCTGCGCCAGTGGTCCGAAGCTGACGAGGCCGCGGTGGTTCAGGCGTTGGAAGCGACGAATGTTGTAGGACTGTCCGGGCGTTTGGTGGACGAACTCTCCGGCGGGCAGCGGCAACGCGTGTGGGTGGCCATGGTCCTGGCCCAGCAAACCCCGTTACTCCTGCTGGACGAACCCACCACGTTCCTGGACATCGCGCACCAGATCGAGCTCCTGGAACTGTTCCGGCGGTTGAACGGGGAAGGCAACACCCTGGTAGCTGTCCTTCACGACCTCCATCACGCCTGCCGCTACGCAACCCACCTCATCGCCATGAAGGACGGCGCCGTGGTTGCCGAGGGACGGCCCGCCGATGTAGTGACAGCCGAGCTGGTGGAGCACGTTTTCGGCCTGCCGTGCCTCGTGATCGACGACCCCGTGAGCCACACTCCACTGGTGATCCCGCTTGGGTCCTGATTCCCCCGACCCGCGAAGTGGCAGTTAATGACAGTGTTTTGCGAAAACATTGCCATTAACTGCCACCTCGGAGACTCATCCCGCCCCCAGCAGCTCCTCCCGACGGCTCTCCGTCTCCTCCCGCAAAGCCTGCACGACGGCGGCTACCGCGGGGCGGCGCATGGAGTCCGGGCGGAGGACCATCCAGTAGGGGAGCAGCTCCGCGAAGTCCGATGGCAGCAACCTGACCAGATCCGCGTGCCGGTCAGCCATGAAGCACGGCAGGAACCCCACCCCGGCGCCGGCCCTGGTTGCTTCGACGTGGACAAAGACGTTCGTTGAACTCAGCCCGTCGCGCATGGTCGGAACCAGCCTCCGGGGAGCGTCCAGGTCATCCACCTGAAGCATGGAATCCACGAAGTACACCAGCTGGTGTTGCGTCAGTTCCTCGATGCTGGAAGGCGTCCCGTTGTCTTTCAGATAGGCACGGGAGGCGTACATTCCCAGCCGGTACTCGCCAAGCCTGATCGCTTCAGCCCGGTGCACTTGCGGCGTCCCGACCACCACCTCGATGTCCAGGCCCGAGCGCTGCTGCAACGCCCGACGCGTCACCGTCACAATCTCCACGCTGAGACCAGGGTGCGAGCGCCGCAGCCGGGCCACCGCTGGTGCCGCGATATAGGCGCTGAAACCATCCGTCGCGGTCATGCGTACGACGCCGGTAATGGGGTCGGGTGCGCGGTCGCTGGGTCCCAGCGCACCCACCGCAGCTTCGATCCGCTCCGCCACCAGAACCGCTTCGGCGCCCAACTCCGTCACCTCCCATCCGCCGGCCGCACGCGCCAGGATCCTGCCGCCCAATGCCTTCTCCAGCGCCGCTATCCTGCGCGAAACGGTGGTGTGGTTCAGCCCCAAGGCTTGTGCCGCCGTCGTGAACTTCCCTGAACGTGAGACGGCAAGGAAGATGAGGAGGTCGTCGGGGTTCGGCTTCATATCTGCAATTTTGCACACACATGGTGCCTCTTTGGTCATTGAGGCATAACAAATCTGCGGCAATACTCAGTGGAGCATTTCGTGTTATGGATCACATCACGTTCAAAAGGGTCAAAGAGGACACTGAGGAGATGGATATGAGCGTAGAGCAGCGCTCCGCATCAAGAGCAGGGAAAGACGCCGGCAAAGGCTCCGGCCTGAAGAAGATCGTCGCGGCCTCGATGGTGGGCACCGTCGTGGAATGGTACGAGTTCTTCCTGTACGCCACAGCCGCCACGCTGGTTTTCGGCAAGTACTTCTTCCCGAGCACCGGCAACGAACTGGACGGCATCATCCAGGCCTTCATCACCTACGCCGTGGGTTTCGTCGCGCGGCCGCTGGGTGGCATCGTGTTCGGCCAGATCGGCGACAAGCTCGGCCGCAAACCGACGCTGCAGCTGACCATCGTGATCGTGGGCGTCTCGACGTTCCTGATGGGCTGCCTCCCCGGCTTCATGGACATCGGGTACTGGGCGCCGGCCATGCTGGTGGCACTGCGCTTCATCCAGGGCTTCGCGCTCGGCGGCGAGTGGGGTGGCGCTGTGTTGCTGGTAGCTGAGCACAGCCCCAACAAGTCGCGTGGTTTCTGGTCCTCGTGGCCGCAGGCCGCTGTGCCGGTGGGCAACCTCCTGGCCACACTGGTCCTGTTCGTTATGTCCACCACCCTGAGCAGCGAAGCGTTCCTCGGCTGGGGCTGGCGCGTTGCATTCTGGCTCTCCGCGGTGATCGTGTTCGTTGGCTACTACATCCGAACCCACGTCACCGAAGCTCCGATTTTCCTCGAAGCCAAGGCACAGGTGGAAGAGTCCAAGGCCATCAGCTACGGCGTCGGCGAGGTCATCCGCAAGTACCCCAAGGGCATCCTGCAGGCCATGGGACTCCGTTTCGCGGAGAACATCATGTACTACCTTGTGGTGAGCTTCGCGATCGTCTACCTCAAGAGCGTCCACAAGTACGACACGTCCTCGCTCCTGCTGGCACTCCTGATCGCCCACGTCATCCACTTCCTGGTCATTCCGCAGGTCGGCCGGCTTGTTGATTCGTGGGGCCGCAAGCCCGTGTACCTCATCGGCGCCATCACCGGTGCAACCTGGCCGTTCTTCGCCTTCCCCATGTTCGACACCAAGAACGCCGTGATCATCGTGCTCGCCGTGACCATCGGCCTCTGCCTGCACGCCTTCATGTACGCCGGTCAGCCGGCGATCATGTCCGAGCTCTTCCCCACCCGCATGCGCTACTCCGGCGTCTCACTGGGCTCGCAGGTCACGTCCATCTTCGCCGGATCACTCGCTCCGCTGCTGGCAACCCAGTGGCTCAAGGACACCGGCTCATGGGTTCCCACAGCGATCTACCTCGTGGTCGCCTGCGCGATTACCGCCGTCGCGGTTATTTCACTCAAGGAAACCAAGGGCATCGCACTCCAGGAGGTGGACGAGGCCGACGCAGTAAGGCACGGACTCACCACCGCACCCGCTACCTCGAAGGGCTGATCTGATGGACAACTCCTTGAACGGACGCAAAGCGCTGATAACCGGAGGCGCGAGCGGTATCGGGGCTGCCTGTGCCCGTGCGCTCGCCGCACGCGGCGCGAAGGTAGTAGTGGCCGACGTCGATGCCTCCGGAGCTGCGGCCCTTGCCGACGAGCTGGGCGGCACGGCCTGGACGGTGGACCTGCTGGATACTGAGGCGTTGGCCGCACTGAGCCTTGACTGCGACATCCTGGTCAACAACGCCGGGATCCAAAAGGTCGCGCCGATCGAGGAGTTCGAACCAGCCGAGTTCCGACGGATCCTGGCCCTGATGCTGGAGGCGCCGTTCCTCCTGATCCGTGCCGCCCTCCCGCACATGTACGCCAACAACTTCGGGCGGATCATCAACATCTCCTCGGTCCACGGGCTCCGGGCCTCGGCCTACAAGAGCGCGTACGTGTCCGCCAAGCACGGCCTTGAGGGACTCAGCAAGGTCACTGCTTTGGAAGGCGGCGAGCACGGTGTCACGTCCAACTGCATCAACCCCGGCTACGTCCGCACGCCCCTTGTTGAGAAGCAGATCGCGGACCAGGCCCGGCTCCATGGCATCCCCGAGGCCGAAGTCCTGGCCAAGGTGATGCTCACGGAGTCGGCGGTGAAGCGGTTGGTGGAGCCGGAGGAAGTTGCGTCGTTGGCAGCTTGGATGGCCTCCGACGACGCCGGTATGGTCACCGGCGCGAGCTACACCATGGACGGCGGTTGGTCGGCGAGGTAGGCCCCGCCCCCCGCGAAGTGACAGTTAATGCCAGTGTTCCGCGCGAACATTGGCATTAACTGTCATACGGGCGTGGGAACCAACCTGCGGACACTTAGAGTGTCCGCATGGCTAAAGTGAGGTCTTTGCGTTTCAAGCGGACAGCCGCGACGGTGATGAACCTTGCCGCCGTGACAGTCTTCACGGTGATGCTTGTGATCACTGGGGAGCCGCTGTACTGGGCAGTCGTCTCTGCTGTTGTTGGCGTCTTTGCTTCTTATGCCGTTCTGTACTTGGACGCTGTCTTCGCAGAGCTACGCTTCCATCGGTTGCTGCGACGCGGAAACTTGGAGTGTTGGATCCGCTGCCATGAGCCACAGCAAAACGGCCGAAGGATGGGCTGGGAGCGCGGGCTGGTGTCCTTCCGGACTCCGGCTGTGGACTTTGTCAGAACGGATCCGAACAATTCGTCGCAAGAAAAGCTCTTCACTTTCCTCGTCAGCGGGAGGGCCGAGCCCTATTCATGGGACCCATATCCGAATGATGCGCGCTGGCTTGGCCGGGGTGTCCGCTCGATCCAGCTGGACACAACACGGGGCACTATTGACGTCGCCGGCTTTCCCGAGGCCATGGAGCGGTTGGAAAAGGAGCTCTCCCTCGCCCCCGCGAAGTGACAGTTAATGCCAATGTTCCGCGGGCAAAGTCAATTGGTGGGAGCAACGCTGGGGGTTAGGCCGCTTGTAGCAGCTGGTTTAGCCGGTTGGCTGGGGTCT
>NZ_JARDAN010000002.1:0-57077 GCF_040560085.1 Paenarthrobacter sp. CC6
GACGGACATGGCCACCAGAAGAACCTGAGGCTTGGCGCCTAGGGCGTTCCGGCGTCGAGATCGCGGGAGCCATGCAGGATCGCTGGATAGCAACGGCGATCTCGGCGCACTCCGGCGATCCCGGCACGCTCCGGCGATCTCGGCGCGCTCCGGCGACGGCGTGCTCCGGCGACGGCGTGCGCCTGGTCAGTGTCGGGCCCGTGGTCATCGAGGTCCAGCTGGACGGACATGGTCACCAGAAGAACCTGACGCTGGGCACCTCGTGCATTCCGGCGTCGAGATCGCGGGAGCCATGCAGGATCGCTGGATAGCAACGGCGATCTCGGCGAGGAACGGCGATCTCGGCGCAGTCCGGCGATCTCGGCCCACTCCAGCGATCCCGGCCCACTCCAGCGAACCCGGCGAACCCGGCGCACACACGGAGAAGGAGGGCCGGGAAACCCCGGCCCTCCTTCTGCGTACAGCGGTGAAAGTTACGCGTTGGCCTTGATGGCTGCGGCGAGGACCTCGAGGCCGTCGAGGAGCAGTTCGTCGCTGATAACCAGCGGCGGGAGCAAACGGATCACGTTGCCGTAGGTGCCACAGGTGAGGATGATGACACCTTCCTTGAGGCAAGCAGCGGCAACGGCCTTGGTGAGCTCGGCGTTGGGTTCCTTGGATCCGGGCTGGACGAGCTCGATGGCCAGCATGGCGCCACGGCCACGGATATCGCCGACCACGGAAACTTCTTCAGCCAGTTCGCGCAGCTTGCCCAGAGCGAGCTCTTCGATGTGGCGGGCGCGGCCGTTGAGGTCGTGCTGTTCCATGGTGTCGATCGCGGCGAGTGCTGCTGCGCAGGCAACCGGGTTGCCACCGTAGGTGCCGCCGAGGCCGCCCGGGTGAACGGCGTCGAGCAGGTCGGCGCGGCCGGTGATCGCGGACAGCGGGAGGCCGCCGGCGATGCCCTTGGCCATGGTGATGATGTCCGGGACAACACCTTCGTGGTCAACGGCGAACCATTCGCCCGTGCGGCAGAAGCCGGACTGGACTTCGTCGGCGATGAAGACGATGCCCTTTTCCTTGGCCCATGCGGACAGTGCCGGCAGGAAGCCTTCGGCCGGAACGATGAAGCCGCCCTCGCCCTGGATGGGCTCAATGATGATCGCGGCAACCTGGTCGCCACCGATCTGCTTCTCGATCATGGTGATGGCTCGCTTGGCTGCCTCGGCACCCGTGATCTCCGGGTTCTCTTCACGGAACGGGTAGCTCATGGGCATGCGGTAGACCTCGGGCGCGAACGGGCCGAAGTTGGTCTTGTACGGCATGGCCTTGGCGGTCAGTGCCATGGTCAGGTTGGTGCGGCCGTGGTAGGCGTGGTCGAAAGCAACCACGGCGTCGCGGCCGGTGGCCAGGCGTGCAACCTTGACGGCGTTCTCCACGGCTTCAGCGCCGGAGTTGAACAGCACGGTGCGCTTGGCGTGGTCGCCCGGGGTGAGGCGGTTGAGCTGCTCGGCAACTGCAACGTAGCCCTCGTAGGGGGTAACCATGAAGCAGGTGTGCGTGAAGTGCGCTGCAGCTTCCTGGACAGCGGCGACGACGGCGGGATCGGACGCGCCGACGCTGGTCACGGCGATGCCGGAGCCGAGGTCGATGAAGGAGTTGCCGTCGACGTCGCGGATGATGCCGCCGTCGGCGTCTTCAACGTAGACGGGGACGCCCGAGGCGACGCCGGCAGCAACGACGGCGGAGCGACGCTCGGCCAGTGCCTGCGACTTGGGTCCGGGGAAGGCGCCGTTGATGTTGCGCTTCTGCTCGATGCGGTACGACAGTTCGTTCGCGGTGGTGGTCATGGGGTGGTTGCCTTTCTGGGAAATTCGTACGGGTTACGCGGACGCGTTACGCAACTGCGTTATGCAACTGCGTTATGCAATTGCGTTATGCATCCAATGCACTCATCACGTGCTTGATCCGCGTGTAGTCCTCGACGCCGTACATGGAGAGGTCCTTGCCGTAGCCGGACTGCTTGAAACCGCCGTGGGGCATCTCTGCCGTCAGGAGGATGTGGGTGTTGATCCAGACCGCACCGAAGTCCAGGTCGCGGCTCATGCGCATGGCCGTCCCGTGGTCGGTGGTCCAGACGCTGGACGCCAGGGCGTATTCGACGTCGTTGGCCAGCTCGAGTGCTTCTTCTTCCGTGCTGAACTTCTGCACGGTGATGACCGGACCGAAGGTTTCCTTCTGCACGATGTCGTCGCTCTGCTTGGCGCCGGTGATGATGGTGGGCTCGAAGAAGAAGCCCTTCTCGCCTGCGCGGTGGCCACCGGTTTCGATCTTGCAGTTCGCCGGGAGGTGCTCCACCACGGAGGTCACGGCGTTGAAGTGGTTCACGTTGTTGAGCGGACCGAAGTAGTTGTCTTCGTCGTTCTGCGAACCGGTGTGCAGGGTCTTGGTGTGCTCCACCATGGCCGCCACGACGTCATCGTGGACGGAGTCCTCAATGAGCACGCGGGTGATGGCGGTGCAGTCCTGGCCGGCGTTGAAGAAGGCGAACTCGGCGATGGCCGCTGCGCTCTTCTTGATGTCGGCATCCTTGAAGACGATGGCCGGAGCTTTGCCGCCAAGTTCCAGGTGGGCACGCTTGAGGCCCTTGGCTGCGCCGCTGGCAACTGCGATGCCTGCGCGGACGGAGCCCGTGATGGACACCAGTCCGGGAACCTTGTGGTCAACCATCATGGCGCCGGTTTCGCCGGTGCCCAGGACAACGTTGAGGACGCCCGCCGGGAAGATCTCGCCGGCAAGGCGTGCCAGTACCAGGGTGGACTCCGGGGTGGTGTCCGAGGGCTTCAGGACCACGGTGTTGCCCGCGGCCAAGGCGGGGCCGATCTTCCAGATGGCCATGAGGAACGGGTAGTTCCACGGCGCAACCTGGGCTACGACGCCGATCGGTTCGCGGCGCACGTAGGAGGTGTGGCCCTCGAAGTACTCGCCTGCGGACTTGCCTTCCATGATGCGGGCGGCACCGGCGAAGAAGCGGAGCTGGTCGGCGCCGGCCGCAACTTCCTCGGAGGCGATCAGGGAGCGGACCTGGCCGGTGTTGCGGTGCTGGGCTTCTACCAGTTCGTCGCTGTTGGCTTCCACGGCATCGGCGAGCTTGAGCAGCATGAGCTGGCGCTGGCCGGGGGTTGCCTTCTTCCAGGTCTTGAAGGCCTCGTTGGCGGCGGTCATGGCTGCGTCCACGTCGGCTTGCACCGAAATGGGCGACTTGGCAACGATTTCCCCGGTGGCAGGGTTAACGATGTCCAGGAGACCCGTACCTGCCGGCGTGACGAATTCGCCATTGATGAAGTTCTGCAAGGTTTGAACCACGGCGTGCAACCCTCTTTCGGTGTCTGGGCATGGATTTAGCTGATCAGAGCCTATGCCAGGGAGGGGGTGCAAGGAATAGTCAGCTGCACACACAAGCACACCCCGCTTAGTGCGCTTGCCCAGCGCCGGGTTACGCTTTAAACATGGCTCTGTCCCTCGCTTCGCTCGTCGCTGTCCCCTCCCTGAAACTCCGTCAGTCCGGCCTCGCCGAGACCACGTGGAACCAGGACATCAGCTGGGTCGCGGTGACCGAATTGGAAGACCCGCAACGCTTCCTCAGTGGCGGCGAGCTGGTCCTCACCACGGGCCTTCGCCTCAAAAGCGCGGCTGATCAGCGGCGCTTCGTCCGCCAGGTCCAACGCGCGGGTGCTGTGGGGATCGGTTTCGGTATAGGCCTCACCCATGAATCGGTTCCCGGAGCCCTGATCGCAGAGGCCAACCGCTGGGGATTGCCCTTGGTGGAGGTGCCCTACGAAATCCCGTTCATCGCCATCGGCAAACTCGTGGCAGAGTCCCACTCCGCCGACCATTATTCCAATCTCGAACGCCTCTTGGCCGGGCACCAGATCCTGGCCCGCTCGCTCCTGACCGGCGGCGGCCTCAATGAACTCCTCAAGCAACTTGGCAGCATGCTGCGAACTGACGTCGTGCTCACCCAGTTCAGCGCGCAGCTCTACAACAGCGTGGTGGGGAAACCGGCCCCGACGGCGGACGGTTGGGCTTCGTATCCGATTCCCACCGGCCGCAGGGACGCCTGCACGCTCTGGTTGCGGCAGCCTTTCATCGATTCGGGAATCGTCAGCTACGCGCAGAACCTGATCAGCGTGGAGCTCAACAACATGGTCAAGCAGCGGCAGTCCCAGCGTGCCATGGCCGGGCAGGTGCTGGACGACGTCATCCACGGCACCCTGGAAACCATCGAGGCAGCCCGCCGTTTGGCAGGTGTGGGCATCAACAGCACAAGGAAAAACGTCGTGCTGGTTGCCGAGTCCACGGCACACCACAAACAGCTGGTCAGTATTTCCCTGCCCCAGGCGCTGGAAGGCGGCGTCAGCGCCGTCGTCGGCAAGGATTTGGTGACGGTAGTCAGCGACGACGGCAGTTCCGCCACCGCCCTGGCCAAGAGCCTTAGCGATCACCTGCAAGAGGCCGGCATCCACGCCGTGATCGGCATCGGCGGGGCCTACACCAAGCCGAACGGCCTGCGGTGGAGCTACTTCGAAGCGCGCGACGCCGCGGCGCACGGCTTGCCGGTGAACGAGCCCGAACGCCTGAGCCTGACCTCCCTGCTGCTGGCCAGCGAGGACGTTCCGTTGGCGGACATGGCCAGCGAGTCCCTCACCCCGCTGCGCAAGTTTGATGCCGCCCATGGCGCAGAGTTGGTGGCCACCCTGGAGAGCTACCTGAACCACAACGGCTCCGTGGCCGCGGTTGCCGAGGCGCTTACCCTCCACAGGAACACCGTGCGATACCGTCTGGCCCAGATCACGGAACTGACCGGCTACGACCCCTCGCAAACCCAGGACCGGGTTCAGCTGTGGCTCGCCTTGGCGGTTCAGCGGCTCGGCTCCCGCAACCCCAGGTAGCCGCTCCCGGAGAGCTTCGCCACAAAACTGTAGACATTAGACGTCAAACGTCTAACCTTTAAATATGGCGACGACCCCTCTGACACCCACGACAGGAAACATCCCGACGATTGCTGCTACCCAGGCTTCTTCCGCTTCGGCCAGCCAGGCAGCCCCCAGGACGCGCGTCGTCGCCGTCGTCGGCATAATTGCCGTAGTGCTCATCGGCCTGAACCTGCGTGCCGGGATTACCAGTGCCGCGGCCCTGTTCCACGAGCTGCAGCAGGTCCTGGGCTACGGGGCCCTGGTGGCATCGGTCCTGCCATCCATCCCTCTGCTGTGCTTCGCAGTGGCGGGCATGGGAACCTCGTGGTTGACCCGCCGCGTAGGTGTCGAAAAAGCCATTGCCATCGCCTTGGCCCTCCTGGCTGCGGGCTTGCTGGTCCGTGGCGTGCCGGTGACTGGCGCCCTGCTGGGCGGCACGGTCCTGGCCATGTCAGGACTGGCAGTGTGCAACGTGGCCATGCCGTCGTTCATCCGCGAGCACTATGCGGACCGCACGTCCATGATGACCGGCCTCTACACGTTCACCATGTCCGGCGGCGCAACCTTCGCCGCAGCGGTCAGCGTTCCCTTGGCACAGCAGCTCGGCTCGCCGTCCATGGGGCTGGCGGCATGGGGCCTGCTGGGTGTCGCGGCGCTCCTCGGTTTCCTGCCCGTAGTCCTGCACACGCACCGGAACACCACCAAGACCGACCGCCCGCGCGTCTCCATGTGGCCACTGCTCCGCACGCGCCTCGGCATCCTGATCACCGCCATCTTCACCTTCCAGGCCTTCCTCGCATATGCCGTGATGAGCTGGTTCGCCTATATCCTCACCTCCCAAGGGCTGAGTGCCTCCGAAAGCGGCCTCCAGTTCGGCGTCATGCAGTTGGTTTCGGTGGCGGCCGGAATGATCCTCCTCGCTTTCGGCTCACGGCCCGGCATGCTCCGCCCCGCGCTCTACCTCGCAAGCAGCTCCACGCTGGTGGCCATCGCCGCCATGCTGTGGCTGCCGACGTCGATGGCCGTGGTGCCGGCTGTGCTGTTCGGCTTCGGCTTGGGCATCTTCCCGCTGGTTTTGGTGATCATCAGCCGAAGCGGAGGTTCGACGGCGGAAACCACCGCACTCTCGACCATCGCCCAATCGCTGGGATACTTGATTGCGGCAATCGGCCCCTTCGGGATGGGGCTGCTCCACAGCGCCACCGGCGGCTGGGTGTTGCCCATGAGCCTGCTGTCCATCGTGGCTGTGGCGCTCATGGTCACTTGCCACCTGCTCACCAGCAAGCGCACTGCCACCAAGACCGCACCGAGGACCGTATGACCCTGACGCCTTCCCACCGCCCGGCCCTGGCCGAGGAAATTACCGCGAAGCTGCGGGACATGATCAAGTCCGGCGAGTGGCCATTGCAGGAACGCATCCCGGCTGAGCCCGAGCTCATGTCCACGTTGGGGGTTTCCCGAGGCACCCTCCGCGAGGCGATCAAAGCACTGGCGCACTCAGGCATGTTGGAAGTCCGCCGCGGTGACGGCACGTATGTGCGTGCAAACAGCGAGATGTCCGGGGCAGCCCAGCGCATGTACCTCGAGCACACGCAGGAACACATCGTGGAAGTCCGGCTTGGCCTGGACACCCAGGCTGCCCGCCTGGCCACCAAGCACGCCACCACGGAGGATCTGGCAGAGATGCGCCGGCTCCTTGCCGCCCGCCACGATGCATGGCTTGCGGAAGATTACCCTGCATGGGCCAGCGCCGATTGGGAATTCCACGAACGCGTCGCCCTGGCATCAGGCAATCCGCTGTTGCACCAGCTCTATGTTTCCTTTGGCGGCGTCTTCCACAACGATCTCTTGCGGCAGCAACGCAAGGGCGGCTTCAACGGCATTCCCCGTGAGGGCCACGACGAACTGGTGGACGCCCTGGAAGCGCGGGATCCCGACGCCGCTGTCCGCAGCGTCTACCGGAATCTCGACTATTGCTCGGACCAAAACCCGCGCTAGCCCATCAATTACGGCGTGGTCTCGATCCCTGCCCCGGCCGCGTCCCTGAACCTTGCGTTGATCAGCACCACGTCACGGCCGGCCCGGTCCAGCAGGCTGGCAGCAACACTGGCGCGGTATCCCGTGGCACAGTGCACCCAGATCCTGGCGTCCGGCAGCTCGGTGATCCTGCCGAGGAGCTCGTAGACAGGAACGTTCAGGGCACCTTGGATGTGGGACGCCACGAATTCCTCCGGTCGGCGCACATCCAACACCATGTCCTCCGGTTCCCTGCTCTTGAGGAGTGCAGCCCAGTCACCGTGCGGGTAGCTCGCCTGTGGAGACTCCGGCGCCAAGGCACCTATGTCCACGGCTCCGCTGTCAGGCCCGACGGCGGCATCCGGCCTTTCGATGCCGATCCTCGCCAGGTCCCGGATCGCTTTCTCCACCTCGTCCCGCGGTCCCAACAACGTGAGCGGTTGGTTCCACGGGATCACCCAGCCGAGGTAGCTGGTGAAGTTGTCCCCCTTCCCGTACTCGAAGCTCACGCTGCCGTGCAGATGGCTGTCCGCGAAAGCCACGCGGTTGCGCAGATCCACTACCCACTCCCCCGCTCTGAGACGCCTGTCCAGTTCCGTGGCATCCACGGAGTCCGGCACCCCCAGCTCCGCCGGACCAACACCGGCCGCGTTGAGGGGACTCATGTGGGCGTAGTACGCAGGGTAGGCCGTAATGTTCGCCAGTAACTCTGAGACGAAGTGGTCTTCATGGGGATCCGTCAAGGCGTGGTTGGACCGGACTTGCTCGCCGATCGTCGATGAATCCTGGTAGCTCGCGGGTCCGCTGGAACAAAACGAGCCGAATCCGTGGGTTGGGTAGAGTGCCGCGTCCGGGGGTGCCGCGTCCACCAGCCGACGGACCGAAGAATACTGTTTGTGGGCCAGCTTGGCGGTGTCGTGGGGTGACACCAGGTCCGTCCGCCCAACGGAACCGTAGAGCAAGCTGCCGCCTGAAAACACAGCCTCCGGACCGCCGTCGGGCGCGTCATCGCGGACCACGTATGTGAGGTGCGTGTGGGTGTGCCCGGGAGTGGCAACCACTTTCACCAACAGCCGGCCGACGCGGAGAACCTGGCCGTCGGAGACGGGGACGCGCGCAAATGACACCTCGTCCGCAGCGTTCACCCAGTACTCGGCTCCGTGCGCTTCAGCCAGGACGAGGCCGCCAGTGACGTAGTCGTTGTGAAGGTGGGTCTCGGCCACATGGGTGATCCGGACGCCGGCGTCGGCGGCTGCCGCTTCCACCCGGTCGATGTCCCGTTGCGGGTCGATCACCAGGGCGACGGCACCGTCGTGGACAAGGTAGCTCCGGTCCCCCAGCTGGGGCGTTTCAATGACGACGACGTCCATACCCCCACCTTAAAACAACGCGGGGTCACTTAGGGCCCATCCGGAAGCTCCGAATGGGCCCTAAGTGACCCCGCGTTGGTCTTAGACCTGTGCCGAGACTCCATCGCGGGAGATGTCGACCATGTCCTCACGCGGCACAACCTTGATGCGCTCACGCTTGACTTCGACGCCGTGGGAGCCGCCGGCTTCGGTGGCTGCTGCGCCGAGGGCGAGCTCGTGGGCATCCAGTGCCAGCCAGCCTTCCCAGCTGGTGAACTTCACGCCGCGGGCATCCAGCAGATCCACGACGGCGTCTGCCGCGGGAACCTCAGCCAGCGGCAGGTTTTCGCGGTCCTCCAGCAGGTATGTGACGGTTTCCAGGGCATCGCCCTTGGTGTGGCCGATGAGGCCGACGGGACCACGCTTGATCCAGCCGGTCGCGTAGAGGCCCGGAACGTGCTGGCCGTCGGCGTCCAGGACGCGGCCGCCGTCGTTGGTCACGACGCCCTTCTTGTGGTCGAACTCGACGTCCGGCAGCGCCGAACCGAAGTAGCCGATGGCGCGGTACACGGCCTGGACCGGGTAGTCGATGAACTCGCCGGTGCCGCGGGCGTTCCCCGTGCCGTCCAGCTCGGTGCGCTCGAACTTGATGCCGGCAACCTTGCCCGGAGTCTCCGCGGAGTCAACGATCTCCACCGGGCTGTGCAGGAAGTGCAGGTGCAGGCGGCGGGAAGCCTTCAGCTCGGACAGGTCCTCGGGCTGCTCGGCGATCCAGTTGGTGAGAGTGCCGACCATGGTCTTGGTCTGGTTGTTCGTCTGGATCTGGCGGTCGGACTCTTCGTCGAACTCGAAGTCCTCGGCGTAGAGGATGATGTCGACGTCCTTGGAGTGCGAAAGCTCGCGGAGTTCCAGCGGGGTGAACTTGACCTGGGCCGGGCCACGGCGGCCGAAGACGTGGACGTCCGTGACCGGGGAATTCTTCAGGCCGGCGTAGACGTTGTCCGGGATCTCGGTGACCAGGAGGTCATCAGCGTGCTTGGACAGGACACGTGCCACGTCCAGGGCCACGTTGCCGTTGCCCAGGACGGCGATTTCCTTGGCGTCCAGGGGCCATTCGCGGGAAACGTCCGGGTGGCCGTCGTACCAGGACACGAAGTCCGCGCCGCCGAAGGAACCCTCAAGCTCGATGCCCGGGATGTTCAGGTCGGCATCCTTGATGGCACCGGTGGCGAAGATGATGGCGTCGTAGTGCTTGCGGAGGTCCTCGATGGAGATGTCCGTGCCGTAATCGACGTTGCCGAAGAAGCGGATGTCGCCGCGGTCCAGCACTTTGTGCAGGGCGTTGACGATGCCCTTGATGCGGGGGTGGTCCGGAGCAACGCCGTAACGGATCAGGCCGTAGGGGGCCGGGTAGCGGTCGAAGAGGTCGATGCTGACGTTGAGTTCGCCGCTCTTGACGGCCTCGCTCTTGGTCAGGATGTCAGCTGCGTACACGCCGGCGGGGCCGGAGCCGATGACGGCGACGCGGAGCGGACGGTCCGCAGAACCTACGGGGGTGCTAATTGACACGGCTGTGTTCCTTCTTCTTCTCAGTTACTGCGGACGCGGGGACGGTTGGGGGTGATGGTGCTGTAGTCGGCGGTCTTGAAATGCTGGGGCGCAAAGGGGCTGACCCGGACGACGTCGCCGATCACGATGACCGCTGGATTGGCCACACCCACGGCTTCCGCCTGGTCCGCAATGCTTCCCAAAGTGCCGATGGTGACGCGCTGGTCCGGCAAATACCCGTTCTCTACGATACCCACTGGAGTGTCCAAAGGCAGACCCGAGCCTGCCAGGGCAGCCGCGGAATCGCGCAATTGCGCCACTCCCATGAGCAACACCACAGTGTGATCGGGCCGTGCGGGAACTTCGGACAGCTCCTCGTGGCCGGTGACCACGCTGAAGCCCTTCGCCAGGCCGCGGTGGGTCACCGGGATGCCGGCGGCTGCCGGAACCGAAATCGCGGACGTCACGCCGGACACCACTTCAACCTCGACGCCGTTCTGCCGGCAAAATTCTGCTTCCTCGCCACCGCGCCCCAGGACGTAGGGGTCGCCGCCTTTCAGGCGGACCACACGATTGCCCTTCAGGGCTTCGTCCACGAGGATGCGGTTGATCTCGAGCTGCGGCACGGGATGGTGGCCTGGCGTCTTGCCGACCTCGATCACGCGGACGTCCGGCGCGAGCTCTTTGAGCAGCTCGCGGGGACCAAGACGGTCGGCAACAACGACGTCGGCCTGGCCCAGCAGGCGCCTGCCGCGGACGGTGATGAGTCCCGAGTCGCCCGGACCGCCACCGACCAGAGCCACAGAGCCGCCTGCTCCCGGCTTGCGGTGCCTGCGAAGCGGGAGGTCACCTGTTTCAAGCGCTGTGGCCACGGCGTTGCGCAGTGCCATGGCGCGGCGTGGGTCTCCTCCGGCGTTGATGGCAATCTTGACGTCGTCCACCACGGCCACGGCAGGCGTCCACGCGGCTGAAGCTTCGTGGTCGGAGGCGTTGACGCACCAGATGCGCTGCGCCTCGGCGTCGGCTGCCACCTGGGTGTCCACGGCGGAAGTGCCGGTCGCCGTCTGGACGAACCAGACGCCGTCGAGGTCTGACGTGCGGTATTCGCGCGCTTCCCAGGAGAGGAGTCCCGAAGCGTCGAGGCCTTGAAGTGTTTCAGTGGCAATGGGAGCGACCACGGTGACTTTCGCACCGGCGTCGAGCAGCCCCTTGGCGCGGCGTTCCGCGACGGGGCCGCCGCCCACGACCAGCACCGGGCGGCCGAGCAGCCTCAGCGCGGTGGGGTAAATGTCCTGTATTGCCATGAAAAAACTGTAGGGCGGCGCCGTAATATGCTTCAAAGGCTCGGAAACAACCGGTAACGCTGGGTAATCCAACGTCACAAAAAGTCTGCAAAGGGCCCCGGGATCCGGCGGGCTAGAAGACGGACCACCCGGTGCGCGTGGTGAACTCGTCCAACGCGGCCACACCTGCCACGGAATTGCCGGAACGCCCCAGCCCAGGGCTCCACACGCTGATGGCGCACTTGTTCGGAACCACGGCCACGATTCCGCCACCAACCCCGCTCTTCCCCGGCAGGCCCACCCGGTACGCGAACTCCCCGGCGGCGTCGTACGTTCCGCAGGTGAGCATCACGGCGTTGATTCTCTTGGTCTGCGCCGGTGACAGCACCAGGGTTCCGTCCGCTCCCAAACCGTTGGAAGCGAGGAACCGGGTTGCCAGGGCAAGGTCTTCGCAGGTCATGGCCAGGGCGCACTGCTTGGCGTAGGAGTCCAGGACATCATCCACCGGGTTCTCCAAGTTGCCGCAGCTGGCCAGGAAGTGGGCCAATGAGGCATTGCGGTGCCCTTTGCCCAGTTCGGACGACGCCACGACCTGATCCGTATCGAGGCCCGTATTTCCGGTTTCCTGGCGCATCAATTCCCGGACAGCGTGCGCAGCGTCGCCTGTCAGGCTCAGGAGCCGGTCCGTCACGACGATCGCACCGGCATTGATGAACGGATTCCGGGGAATGCCTTCCTCGCTTTCCAACTGGACCAGCGAGTTGAAGGGGTTGCCCGAGGGTTCGCGGAAGACGCGCTTCCAGATACGGTCGCCGTCGGAAGCCAGAACCAAGGCGAGGGCGAAGACTTTGGAGATGCTTTGAATGGAGAACTCCACATGGGCATCCCCGGCCGAGAACACCTCGCCGTCCCGGGTGACCACCGAGATCCCGAACTGGTCCGGGTCTACGGATCCCAGCTGTGGAATGTAATCGGCCACCTTCCCTTGGCCAACGTGCGGTTGGACTGCGCCGACGATGTCTTCGAGGAGATTCTGAATGTCCATTGGAAACCTCTAATGTCTGGGTGCGTCCCGTCGTCGTTGACGTGACGCACAAGTGCTCCTGGGGTGCACGGCAACCGCGCACAGCGAGCAACACTACCGGCCTTTAGGGGCCGTCCGGATCACACTACGTGGTTGGCCTGCCATCCGAACGCCGGCGCTATGTGTTTGGCCACATTCCCCAGCAGCTTGGCGTTGTATTCCACTCCCAGCTGGTTGGGTACCGTCAGCAGGACGGTGTCCGCAGCCTGGACAGCTGCGTCATTGGCCAGTTCGTCCGCAAGCGCGTCCGGCTCCCCGATGTAGCTCTTGCCGAACCTGGACAAGGCTCCGTCGAGGATCCCGACCTGGTCCTGGCTGTCCGCCTGGGCGCGGAGGCCGAAGTAGCGGTTGTCCTCAGCATCGACGATCGGGATAACACTGCGGCTCACCGAGACCCTGGGCTCAAAATCATGACCTGCAGCGGCCCAGGCTTCGCGGAACATCCGGATCTGTTCTGCCTGCAATTCATCGAAGGGCACGCCGGTGTCTTCAGTAAGGAGTGTCGAGCTCATCAGGTTCATGCCCTGCTCGGCAGCCCACACGGCTGTTTTTCGGGTGCCGGCTCCCCACCAGATCCGCTGCGGAAGGCCCGGCGACTGGGGCTGGATGGGAAGCAAACCTGTCGCACCTCCGGAGTAGTGCGGATCGGCTTCGGCCACGCCGTGACCGGCGATTGCTTTGCGGAACAATGCTGTGTGACGCCGGGCCATGTCGCCGCCGTCTTCACCATCGGCGGGGACATAGCCGAAGTTCGCGGCACCGTTCCGGGCAGGCTCGGGTGAACCACGGCTCACGCCGAGTTGCAGCCTGCCGTCGCTGATGAGGTCCGTGGCGGCAGCTTCTTCGGCCATGTAGAGCGGGTTCTCGTAGCTTCCTATTGAGCTAGCTGGCCTCCAAGGAGTGTGGCTCCACCCTCGGGGCCCAGTATGATGCCTTTATGGCCCAGCCTCTACAGATTCAAAAGACCTCATACTCAGTGCTGGACTTTCTAGAATGGCAACGGCAAGGAACTTTGGACTTGCAACCGTTTTACCAGCGGCGCCCGGTCTGGAATCCGCGGATAAAAAGCCTGCTAATAGACTCCATCATTCGCGGCTTTCCCATTCCCTTGATATTCCTCCACAGCAGACTAAACGTCTCCACGTCTCGGAGCATTAGACAGGTTGTGGATGGACAACAGCGATTGCGTACCATTCTTTCCTTCATCGATCCTGACTGTATTGACAATCCGGACGAGAGGGACAACTTCAGAATCCTTCGATCCCATAACAAGGAGTATGCAGGACGGACCTTCGCGGAACTACCTGACGAAGTTCAGACAGACATCCTGCAAACGGCAATCTCGGTTAACGTTTTGCCTCCGGACGTTGCGGATGTCACTATTCTGGAGATCTTCCAGCGAATGAACACTACTGGGCTCAAACTCACCGAGCAGGAAATCCGAAACGGATCATATTTCGGCGAGTTCAAGGATCTTGCATACGCGCTTTCTTACGAACAGAACCAGCGTTGGATGGATTGGAACTTGTTCACGCCCCAAGAGGTGGCCCAGATGCAAGAGGTTGAGTTCGCAAGCGACCTCATGGGGGCACTCCTCCGTGGGGTGAGCGGTCGGTCACACGCTCAGATAACCGCGTTGTATCGCGACTACGACGAAGCTTTCCCGCAACAAGATCGCGTTGCTGCTGACTTCCGGGAAAGTTTCGAGCGCTTAGCACCTCTCTATGATGGACGTGTCGACCCGATGCTTCCTAAGCGCTTCCGCTCGACCTCCTGGTTTTACCCACTGTTCGCCATAGTGTCTGGTCTCTCTGACGCCGGTTCGGACCCCAAGAACGATCTAAGCAACGGGTTGCCAACGAGCGCTCAATTCGATTTCAAATTCCCGATCGCCCGACTTGCAGAAGCCCTCGTTGAGGTGGACCGGCGCATCGCTACCAAGGGGGAACTGCCCGACGAACTAGCCGAGAGTCTGCGTAGGCAGACCACGCACAAGGCCAGCAGGCTACAACGAATCCGACTCGTTCGCTCGGTGCTATAGCCAATGAGCGACGGCCCTCAACTTGCGGCTGATCTGGCATCAGAACTTTCTGGTTTGCGCAAATCCGTCGAGGACGCGGAACAGGCGTACAAGTCATCTAATCTTCAGCGAGGCACTCGTGACGACGTTGCGGAGCTTGCCTTGGTGCGAGCGATGGGTTTGTTCGAGGAATTCCTAGGAGACCTCTTTTTCCTCGGCATGCTCGGGAAACTTGGGGCGGAAGTCGTTCCCATCGTTTCAGCTCAAAATGAAGACGAAGCCACGCTTCTCATCGCTGGCTCTGATTCCGGAGACGCGAAATACATCTCATGGATGCCCCTGAAGGAAAAGACTTTGAAACGTGGGGACCGGCTCTTTACAAATGGGCAGCCGTTCTCGCGGTTGTCCAATCGATCAAGTGAGAAGTCCGCGATCAGCGACTTAACCGTCGTCCGGAATCGCATCGCGCATGACAGTCCCGTCGCAAGATCTAAATTTGTCGACCTCTCAAAGAGCAAGGGGTATCCACACACTCGCGCTGCTGATTACTTGATGAGCAAGCGAGGGAACGACAGCGAAATACTTCTTGGCCTTGTCCGACTCCAGTCAATAGGCGAAGGCCTTGCAGAGCCAACCGAAATTGGGGCGCGCGCCTACTTGGCTGCAGAGGACGCATACGAACCGTCCGTTTTGGCTCCCCCCGGCAACTACCAGTGTGGTAGGGGCGGGCATCCCCAATCTACAACGGTCTATACGACTCTCGGTAACTGTCCAGAATGCCCGCGACCGGTGAGGTGTACCGAGTGCGGCCGCGCCGATAAATTGAAAACTCTCTGGGTCCGCCTCTGAAGTCTTAGTCACAGGCTTGCAAGTTAGATATTGCGCAGCGGGTTTTCGTAGCGCATGTCGATCACGCCGGTGCCCATCTCGATACGGCTGGTCCGAGCTGCGATGGCTGCAAGAAGGGGGAACGGCGAGGCCTGCTGGCGCGCAAAGTGGTGCACTCGGAAGAACGCGCCGTCGATACCCGTTTCCTCCGCGGCGACGGCCAGTTCAATCGCTTGCTTCAGGGCCTCGCCGGCAGTGGGAACCAAGGAGCCGGGGACGCGGGCCCAATGGCCAAAGGACAGGAAACCGATCCGTTTGTTGTGCATGTCCGGAACAACGCTGGCCGGCGCCTGCTCATTCCTCAATCAGCACGGCGGTAATGCATGGCGACCGTGCCGTTGCTCAAAGGCTCCGCCGAGACCAGCTCCAGGCGCCGGGTGGCGGGCAGTCCCTCGTGATACAAGGTGGGGCCATGGCCGGCGATGAAGGGATGGAGCAGGAATTTGTACTCGTCGATCAGGTTCAGCCGGTCCAACTCGGTGGCGAGCTTTCCGCTGCCGATCAGCACCCCCGCAGGAGTCCTGTCCTTGAGCTCCTGGACCGCCGCTCGGAGGTCGCCCGTGACGTGGTGGCTGTTGGTCCACGGGAAATCACTTCGGGTAGCCGACACGACATACTTCGGCTTGGTTTCCAATGTCAGGGCCCACTCGCGCAGCGCCGGCGGGGCATCGATTTCCCCGCTGGCTACCAGCGGCCAGTAGCTTTCCATCATCTCGTACGTGGTGCGGCCCCAGAGCATCGCGCCGCTCCGGTCCAGGAGCCGGGTGAAAAGGGCGTGCGTTTCGTCATCGGCGATGCCCTCCCGATGGTCGACGCAACCGTCCAAGGTGACGTTGATGCTGAACGTTAGAAGGCCCATTCGCCGATTCTAGGGCTACCGGCGGATCGACGCAGCAGGGTCGAGGTGTTCCTTTTCGGGATTGCCTGATTCGCCGGGTCAGGCAGTGTTCCGGTTGAGGCGCTGCACACTGTGAATGACTCGACGCATATACCCTCCAGGGGTATACTGGCCGTGTCCGGAGCAAGGGGAAGGAGCACAGGTAAACGTGTCCAATCGCCTGTCCTACCGGACTTTTGCGGCTTTTCCACGGCGGGCCTCACTCCTGCTGCTGGTGGCCGCGGTCATCGCCGGCATCTTCGGGATGCACGTGGTCAACGGATCCCATAGCACGCACGCATCCACCGCAGCCGCAACGCTGCCGACGGCCGCTGCGGCCCACCACACTCATGGCTCTGCGCAGCACCTTTCGCAGACTCCGCTTGCCGAAGCAGACAAATGCACGTCGGGAAGCTGCGCCTGCTCCCAGGCCGCCGGCGCCACTTGCACCCCTTCCCTGAAGACGGGTTCCCTCGCTGCATCGGCTCCCGGCGACGCCGTCGCCGCCGATTCCCCTGACCGGGGACATGACGAGCCCCAGCCATCCTGGTCCTATCAACCTGCAGGCCCCACCCCGGGGCAACTCAGCATCAGCAGGACGTAAGCACTGGACAGGGTCGCCGACTGGCAACCCTGCCGTACCCCCGACGCCCTAAAGCCTCGGGGCACTCATCTGCTTACCCTTGGCGGCATTAATGAGCCGCCTGAATTGGCAAAGGACCATTCACTGATGAATAAAACACGCTTTACTGTCACGGGGACTGCCCTTGCGGCCCTGATCGCGCTGGCCGGCTGCGCATCGACCCCTGGCTCCGATTCGATGCCCGGCATGGATCACGGGATGTCGGGACCCTCGGCCAGCCCTTCACCAGGCAACGGCTCCGCGGGCAGCTCTGATACAGCCCACAACGCGGCGGATGTCATGTTCGCCCAGATGATGATTCCGCACCACGCACAGGCCGTGGAAATGTCGGACGCGATCCTGGCCAAGAAGGATATTCCTGCGTCGGTGACGCAGTTGGCCGTTCAGATCAAGGCGGCCCAGGCACCCGAAATCCAGAAGATGACGGCCTGGCTGGAGGGCTGGAACATGCCCGTCATGGCGTCCTCCGGGCACGCAGGACACGGTATGGACGGCATGCTGAGCGAGGCCGAACTCCAGAAGCTCAAGGACGCCCAAGGTACGGAAGCGGCCAAGCTCTACCTGACCCAGATGATCACTCATCATGAAGGTGCGGTGGCCATGGCCAAGACCGAGATCGCTCAGGGCAAATATCCGGAGGCAATCCAGCTGGGACGCGACATCGTGACGTCGCAGGAGCGGGAGATCCAGGACATGAAGGGGCTGCTGGCCGGTCTCTAACGCGCGGTAACGTCAACGCCCGACGGCGGGAGGCCGCCGTCGGGCGTTCCGAACAACAACGCTCTCGGAGTTAGCGCGAGCTGCCTGCCAGCAGACCCCTGCGCTGCAGGAGGCGCTTCTCGATCGGCCCGAACACCAGGAGCTCGATCAGGATGCCCACGAACAGGATCAACAGGATCGCGGCCATGACGATAGCCATATCGGACAACGCGCGGCCCTGGTCAAGGAGCGAGCCCAGGCCGAAGCCGATGGTGCCACCCACAGCAATGATTTCGGCGGCCATCAGTGAGCGCCAGGAGAAGGCCCACCCTTGCTTCAAGCCACCGATGTACCCGGGAAGGGCCGCGGGAAGGACGATCTGCAGCGCCATCTGGAGCCGGTTCGCACCAAGGACGGTTCCAACGCTGCGGTACTGCGGCGGGATCTGGTCGACGCCGGAGATGAGCCCGTTGATGATGGACGGGATGGCGCCCATGAGGACCACAAAGTACACGGTTGCGTCCGTCAAACCGAACCAGATGATGGCGGCGGGAACCCAGGCCACTGACGGCAACACCTGAAGACCGGAAATCAGCGGACCGAAGGCACGCCGCAAAGGCGCAACCTGGGCAAGCAGCAAGCCCACGGGCGTGGCGACGACGACCGAGATCAGGAAGCCAACCAAGCCGCGCTGCAACGAAGTCCACACGGATTCCTGGACCTTGCCCTCACTCCACAGGACCACAAGCTGGTTGAGCACATCAAGAGGACCGGGAACCTGGTCACGGCGCTTGAGGCCCAGCGACACGTAGAACTGCCAGGCGAGGATGAGGACCACCAGCGCCACGACGGGAAGGAGGACACGCTTCCAGTCGATGCCTCGCTTGCCCCCGACGTCTGACTGGAGGTTGTCCAAACCTGCTTCGAGGTCGCGGAGATCCGAGGCATTGCCCTTCAGCGACGGCGACGTGATGTGTTCTTTGGATTCAGTCACGGGAAGGGTCCGCTCTTCGGTGGTGATGGGGTTACTTGGCATGGCGGCGGATCTCCTCGCGAAGGCGTCGGGTAATGACACCGGTCAACTCCCCGGCACGGCCGGCGTCGGTCCGGTGTTCCTCGGTGACTTCCCATTCGGCCACTACACGACCCGGACGCGACGAAAGCAACAGCACGCGCTGGCCCAGGCGAACGGCTTCACGGACGTTGTGGGTCACGAACACGATGGTCCGGCCGGTTTCCTTCCAGATGCGCTCAAGCTCATCGTGGAGGAGGTCCCGGGTGATGGCGTCCAAGGCGGCAAAAGGCTCGTCCATCAGCAGCAGCTGCCGGTCCTGTGCCAGTGAACGCGCCAAGGCCACGCGTTGCCGCATGCCGCCGGAGAGCTCGTGGGGACGCTTGTCCCCGGCGCCGCCCAAGTGCACGAGTTCCAGCAGTTCGTTGGCACGTTCCCGACGTCCCGCCTTGGTGCTGGACTTGTCGGCCAACTGCAGCGCAAGCTCAATGTTTCCCCGCGCGGTCAACCACGGGAACAAGGACGCGTCCTGGAACATGAAGGCGGCACCATCGCTGGGTACTTCAAGAGCGCCCGACGTCGGCTTCTCCAGTCCCGCCATGATGTTCAGCAGGGTGGACTTGCCGCAGCCGGACGCGCCGAGGAGGGCAACAAACTCGCCCTGCGCGATGGTGGCGTTGACGTCGTCCAGCACCGGGGCGCCGTCGCCGAAGCGTTTGCCCAGGTTCTCGAGTACGACTGGCATGGTCCCGTCCTTCGTGTTGATTGGTAGAGCTGATGTGCCTAAGGGCCGGTCCGCTCCCCCATGAGAATCGCAAGGGGAAGCGGACCAGCCCGTTACTGCTTAGTCCTGGCCAAGACCCGCGGCGGAGGTCTTCTTGCCTTCAACCTCGTTCAAGGTGCGGAGGTCGAAGATGCCGTTGATGTCGGCGGTCTTGGTGGTACCCGCGTCCACGCCGTCCTGGAGCAGCTTCTTGTACGTCCCGGCGAGCGGGTCAGTGGTGAACTTGATGTTCTGCAAAGCACGCTCAATGACATTCGCCGGAAGTGGCTTGCCTGCCGTGTCCTTGAGGACTGCGTTGATGGTGGTGGCCTTCTCTTCAGCCGAGGCCGAGTTGAGCCAGTTCACGGATTCCACGTGGCCCTTGAGGAGTGCCTTGACGGTTTCCGGGTGTTCGGCGGCGAACTTCTTGTTCACGATCAGGATGGTGGTGGTGAAGTCACCGTTCTCCCAGAGGTCCTTCTCGTCAACCAGGACCTTCGCTCCGGCTTCGAGGACCAAACGGGAGGCCCACGGCTCAGGCAACCACGCGCCGTCGAGCTTTCCGTCCTGGAAGAGCTTCAGCGACTGGGCGTTTTCGGTCGGGTTGATGTTGACGTCGCCGCTGCCGTCCGTGTTGGTCTTGAATCCCTGGTGACCCAACCAGGCGCGCAGTGCAACGTCCTGGGTACCGCCGAGCTGGGGCGTGCTGAGGACCTTGCCCTTGAGGTCGGCTGCGGAGTTGATCTCCGGCTTGACCACGAGCTGGGCACCGCCGGATGCTGCGCCGGCGATGATGCTGATGGACTCGCCGTTGCTCTTGACGAAGGAGTTGATGGCCGGGTTCGGGCCGATGTAGGTGGCGTCGATGGCTCCGGCGTTCAGGGCTTCGATGGCGGCGGGACCGGCGTTGAAGATCTGGGTGGTGAGCTTGGTGTCGCCGAGGTTCTTGGCGAAGATGCCCTTGCTGGTACCGACCAGGGCCGGACCGTGCGTGACGTTGCTGAAGTAGCCGAGCTTGAGCTCCGCCGCCGGTGTGGTGGCGGGGGCCGGCGCAGCCTGGTTGCTGTTGGAAACTGCGGAGGCCACTGCCGCGCCTGCACCGATCAGCAGCACGAGGCCGACGGCCAGGGCGATCTCGATGGTGCGGCGGCGCTTGGGCTTGGGTGCGGTCTCACCGGCGACGATGCGGGTGGTACCGGAATCGGGTTTCTGTGACTCGGGTGTGTTTGCCATGGGGGGTCCTTATGAGAAGTGGGATGCGAATGGGGCGAAGATCAGGCCCCGTGACATCGCCCGTGTTGGGCAAGGAAGGACCATTCCGGAGAGGTCATGCCTTCACAGTAGGGACTGTCATATTTCCGCTTCAATCCCGCAGAAACCAAGGTTCACGAAGGTTCACGTGGCGTCATATTCGCGGCAAGCTCTTCAATGTCGCGCGGAGTTGTGCGGCAGCAGCCACCTATGAGATGGGCTCCACGATCCCGCCAGTCCGCAGCGTTGCCCGCCAGCGTGCCGCCGCCCTGGACACCCTGGGACGGTCCCCACGTTTTCGTCACGGCATCGTAGGTCTCACCCGAATTCGGGTACGCCACGAGTGGTTTGCCGGAGGCCTGCTGAAGGTTGCCGAGCGCCTCCGACACCAGTTCCAGCGGCACGCAGTTAATGCCGACGGCGGCCACGCGCGGTTCCGCGCTGAGCAGCGCAGCCACCTGCTCCAGCGGCGTTCCGTCACTGATGTGGCCGCTGTCCCGCAGCGTAAACGTAAACCAGGCTTCGACGTCGAACTCCGCCACGAGCGCCAACAGCGCCTCTGCTTCGGCGTACGACGGCAGCGTCTCACACGCCAGGAAATCCGCGCCGGCCTCTACCAGCGCCGCGATCCGTGGCCGGTGGAAATCCTGGAATTCCGCGGCGGAAAGCGTGTAATCGCCCCGGTACTCGGAGCCGTCGGCAAGGTAGGCGCCGTACGGTCCAACGGATCCGGCTACCAGCAATGGCCCATTCGCAGAACCCTCCGCCAAGGCTTCCTGTCGCGCCTCATCGGCCAAGCGGACGCTCAATGCTACCAGTTCCAAGGACTCCGGAACGGAAAGCCCGCGCCGCGCGAAGCCCTGTGGGGTCGCCTGGTAGCTGGCTGTGATCGCCACGGAAGCGCCGGCGTCGAAGTAGTCGCGGTGGACCTGTTTGATCAGGTGCGGCTGTTCCAGCAGGACCTTGGCAGACCACAGGGCATCTTCCAGATCGCAGCCGTGGGCTTCCAGTTCGGTGGCCAGCGCTCCGTCCAGGACCAGGTCTGTGCCGGCCTTAAGGAGGGTGCTGAGTGTGGTGTTCTGTGGCATGGGTCCTTCCCCGGTAAAAGAAAACCGCAGCTTGTTCGTCGGTCACGCCTTACAACGTGGGGGTCGCGAACAAGCTGCGGTTTGTGACTACGTATGACCCTAAATGACGTAACGTTCGTCCTCGTGGTCGCCCGGGTGGTCCTTGACCAGACCGGCGGCCAGCGTGTTGCCGTCAATGGGGTCGATCACCAGGAATGCGCCGGTGCGGCGGTGGTGCAGGTAATTTTCCAACGGCAAAGCAGCGGCGAGCCGAAGCTGGGCATGCCCGATGTCGTTCAGTTCCAAGGTGCTGGTGGGCTCTACGGTGAAGGTAGCCAGGTCCAGCTTGCCGGTGACGTTGCGGACCAGGGCCTGGACCGTGCGCGTACCGTGCTTCACCAGGACCTTCTGGCCTTCGCGCAGCGGCTTCGGTGACAGCCAGGCCAACGATGCGTAGAGGTCGGCGGAGCTTTCGCGGACAGTCCCGGCAGCGGCGATGGTGTCACCACGGGCGATGTCGATCTCGTCAGCCAAGCGGACGGCCACGGACTGTGGTGCCGCAGCTTCCTCCAGCGACTGGCCGGCGAAGTCGATGCCGACCACCGTGGTGATGCGCGGTTCGTGGCCGGGGCTGATGACGGACACTTCATCGCCTACCTTCACGGAGCCTTCCGTGATCTGGCCTGCGTAGGCCCGGTAATCGCGGTAGGCCTCTACGTCGAGCCCGCCGGCCACAGCATCAGGAGCCAAGGCCCCCTGCGGACGGATGACCAGTTGTACCGGGAAGCGGAAGCTCTCCAGTTCGGCTTCGAGCTCGTCGGCGGCGGGAAGAGTTTCGAGGACCTCCAGCAGCGCAGGGCCGGTGTACCAGGGGGTACGGTCCGAGCGGTCCACTACGTTGTCGCCATCCAGGGCGGACACCGGAACCACGAAAAGATCGGTCACCCCGCCCGCATTCGAATCGTCACGACCAAGGCCAAGCTCACGGCCGACCTTCTGCACATCAGCCTCGATGTCGCGGAACACCTGCTCGCTGAAGTCCACCAGGTCGATCTTGTTGACCGCCACAATGACGTGGGCCACGCGCAGCAACTGCAGCACGGAGAGGTGCCGGCGGGTCTGCTCCAGCACACCCTTGCGGGCGTCAATGAGTACGACGACGGCATCCGCGGTGGACGCGCCGGTCACCGTGTTCTTGGTGTACTGAACGTGGCCGGGGCAGTCGGCAAGGATAAAGCTGCGGCGGTCCGTTGCGAAGTACCGGTAGGCCACATCGATGGTGATGCCCTGCTCACGCTCGGCGCGCAGGCCGTCTGTCAGGAGGGCGAGGTCGATTCCGCCCTTCTCACCACCGAAGCCGCGGTCGGCAGAGGTGCGGGCGACGGCGTCGAGCGTGTCGGCAAGGATCGCCTTGGAATCGTGAAGGAGGCGGCCCACCAGAGTGGACTTGCCGTCGTCGACCGATCCGGCAGTGGCGAAACGGAACAGGGTTGTGGGCAGGGCTGTTTCCAGCCCGGCAGCCAATGTTTCGGTGCTCATTTAGAAGTAGCCGTCCTTCTTGCGGTCTTCCATGGCGGCCTCGGAGATGCGGTCATCTGCCCGGGTGGCGCCACGTTCTGTCAGGGTGGAGGCAGCGACTTCAACTACGACGTCGGCCACGGTGCGTGCGTCGGACTCGACCGCACCTGTGCAGGACATGTCGCCCACGGTCCGGTAGCGGACCAGTTTGGTGATGACGTCCTCGTGGGGCAGCGGCTGGGAAACTTCGCCCACTGCACGCCACATGCCGTCGCGGGCGAAGACTTCACGCTCGTGTGCGTAGTACAGGCTGGGAAGTTCGATGTTCTCGCGCTCGATGTAGCGCCAGATGTCCAGCTCGGTCCAGTTGCTGATGGGGAACGCACGGACGTGCTGGCCCACCGTGTGGCGGCCGTTGTACAGGTTCCAGAGTTCGGGACGCTGGTTGCGCGGATCCCACTGGCCGAATTCGTCACGGAGGCTCAGGATGCGCTCCTTGGCGCGGGCCTTGTCCTCGTCGCGACGGCCACCACCGAAAACGGCGTCGAACTTGTTGCGCTGGATCGCGTCCAGCAGCGGGACGGTCTGCAGCGGGTTGCGGGTGCCGTCGGCACGCTCAGCCAGTTCGCCGCGGTCGATGAACTCCTGCACCGAACCGACAACCAGCTTCAAACCGAGGCGCTCAACGGTGCGGTCGCGGAAGTCGATGACCTCCGGAAAGTTGTGGCCGGTATCGACGTGCAGCACCGGGAAAGGGACCTTGCCGGGCCAGAACGCCTTGGTGGCCAGGTGCAGCATAACCACGGAGTCCTTGCCGCCGGAGAACAGCAGCGCAGGCTTCTCGAATTCGGCAACTACCTCACGGATGATGTGAATTGCTTCGGACTCAAGGGTGTCCAGTGAGCTCAGGCGCTCAGCTGAAGGGCCGCCGTGCCCGCTTCGCGATGCCCGCCACGCCGCGGCGGCCCCTTCAGCTTCGCTCTGCAACTGGTTCAACTCGAGGTCCTCGCTGGTTGTTTGAGTGCTCATGTGTGTAGTCCGCATTCTGTCTTGTCGGAACCTGCCCAGCGGCCGGCTCGGGGGTCTTCGCCCGGGGCCACTTTGCGGGTGCAGGGCTGGCAGCCGATGGACGGGTAGCCCTGGCTCAGGAGGGGGTTGACGGGGAGGATGTTGTCCTCGGAGTACTCCAGCAACTGATCGAAGGACCAGTCCACCATCGGGTTCACCTTGACCAGGCCGAAACCTTCGTCCCAGGTGACCACCGGTGTGTTGGTGCGGGTGGGGGCTTCATCGCGACGGACGCCGGTGAACCACACCTCATAGCCGGACAGCGAGCGGCGCAGCGGCTGGACCTTGCGCAGCGCGCAGCACTGTGCGGCGTCCCGGGCGAACAGATCCTTGCCCAGCAGGCGGTCCTGCTGTTCCACGGTGTTCTCCGGCAGGACGTCCACGACGTTGACGCGCAGGTTGGCAGCTACTTCGTCGCGGGTCTCGTAGGTTTCCTTGAAGTGGTAGCCGGTTTCGAGGAACAAAACGTCGACGCCGGGAAGCTGGTCCGCGACCATGGCCGGCAGGACGGCGTCGGCCATGGAGCACGCCACGGTGATGGCGGGCAGTTCGAAGTTCCGTGCCACCCAGGCGATTGCCTCCTGGGCCGTGGCGTTCCAGCCAAGCTCCGCGGCACCGGCTTCGGCCAGTGCCTTCAGCTCTTCCGGAGACCGCAGGGTACGCACGGCCGGAAGCGTTTGTGGATCTGTCATTGGAGGTCTCCTTCATCTGCGGAGTGTGCCCACTCGGCGAAGGTCTGGCCCTCGGCGCCGACGGCGACGAACTTGCGGACCACGCGCTCCACGTAATCGGGCAGGTCTTCCACCGTGACCTTGAGGCCGCGGACGGTGCGTCCCAAACCGGCTTCCTCGCGCTCGTTGTTCGCCAGCCCGCCACCGAGGTGGACCTGGAAACCCGGGGTGGGGTCGCCGTCGGGCGTTGGCAGCATCATGCCCTTCAGGCCGATGTCGGCCGTCTGGATACGTGCGCAGGAGTTCGGGCAGCCGTTGATGTGGAGGGACAGTGCCGAGGGCAGCTGCTTGGTCTCCACGAGGTCGGCCAAGCGGCGTTCCAGCTCGGCGATAGCGGTAGCTGCCGTGACCTTGGTTTCGACGATGGCCAGCTTGCAGAACTCAATGCCCGTGCAGGCAATGGTGCCGCGGCGGAACACGGACGGGCGGGCGGACAGGCCCAAGGTGTCCAGTTCAGCGATGAGCGGCTCCACCTGCTCCTTGGCCACGTCCAGGATGACGAGCTTCTGGTGGGGAGTTGTGCGCAGGCGGTAGGAACCGTGCTTTTCCAGGGTGTCGGCCAGCGTCACCAGTGCCTCGCCGGACGTGCGTCCCACGGTGGGGGTTACGCCGATGAAGAACTTGCCGTCCTTCTGCTCGTGCACGCCGATGTGGTCACCCGGGGCGTTGGGCTTGGGCGCGGCAGGGCCGTCCGGAAGCTTGAAGCCAAGGTATTCGTCTTCGAGGATCTGGCGGAACTTGGCCGGGCCCCAGTCGTTCATGAGGAACTTCAGGCGGGCCTTGGTGCGCATCCGGCGGTAGCCGTAGTCACGGAAGATGCTGGTGACGCCCAGCCACACTTCAGCGGCGACGTCGGCGGAAACGAACACACCCAGGCGTTCGGCCAGGCGGGGGTTGGTGGACAGGCCGCCGCCAACCCAGAGGTCGTAGCCGGCGCCAAGCTCAGGGTGGACAACGCCCACCAGGGCGAAGTCGTTGATCTCGTGCACGACGTCCTGGGACGGGTGGCCCGTGATGGCGGTCTTGTATTTACGCGGCAGGTTGGCGAGCTCGGGGTCGCCGATGAAGCGCTCCGCGAGTTCGTGGATGAGCGGCGTGGGATCGATGATCTCGTCCTTGGCGATACCCGCAACCGGGGAGCCGAGGATGACGCGCGGGACATCGCCGCAGGCTTCCGTAGTGGACAGGCCGATGCCCTCCAGGCGGCGCCAGATTTCCGGCACATCCTCCACGCGGATCCAGTGCAGCTGGATGTTCTGGCGGTCCGTGAGGTCGGCGGAGCCTCGGGCGAAGTCCACGGAGATCTGGCCGATAACGCGCAACTGCTCGGTGGTGAGCGCACCGCCATCGATGCGGACGCGCAGCATGAAGTACTTGTCTTCGAGCTCGTGCGGCTCCAGGGTGGCGGTCTTGCCGCCGTCGATCCCGGGCTTGCGCTGTGTGTAGAGGCCCCACCAGCGGAAACGGCCATGCAGGTCGGTTCCGTCGATCGAATCGAAGCCTTCCTTGGAGTAGACAGACTCAATCCGCTCGCGGACGTTCAGGCCGTTGTCTTCCTGCTTCCAGGTCTCGTTGGCGTTGAGCGGCGCGGTGCCGTCAACCTTCCACTGGCCATGGGGCTTGGCCGCCGGGCGGGTGCGTGCTGGGCGCGAAGGGACTGCGGCGTCAGCGGACGCACCGGCTACAGCTGTATCTGTCATACATCGACTGTAGGTCTGGCCAGATTTCGCCAGCAAAGGTCCGGAAATGTTGAGTCACCTAGGGAAACATTTCGTCACGAACACGCCAGCGGCCTTGTTCCGGACAGCCTGATATGCAGGTCCCCGAAGGGCGGTTTTCCTTGCAAACAAAGGTTAGGAGAGGCTTTCCAACACAGCGTCGTAGCGTTCCAGGGCAATCTCGGCCAGAACCTTCGACGGCAGCAGCGGAGCCGCAACAACGTCGGCACCGGCCTTCGCCAATTGGTCATGGAAGTAGCCGGTGGCCAGCAGGTAGGAGGCAATGAAGACCCTGCCGTGGGAGCCGCTCGGATCGTTGGCGAGTTCGGCACGCAAGGAGGCGACGCCGTCGGGCACGTTGGGCTGGGCGCTGGCACCATAGGCGACCCGCACCTTGTTCGGCAGCAGCTCCCCCAGCAGGCGAGCCTGCTCCTCCGAGTCCACCGATCCGTCCGGCAGCGACGAGCCCGCGGCAGCCAGCAGGACGCCGTCGTTCTCTTCCAGTCCCGAGGCGCGCAGATGAGTGGCCAGCAGTTCGGCAAGCCGGGGATCCGGGCCCAGCGGCCTGGCGGCCACGACTTCGGGCCGGCTCTTGATCGCCTTGGGCACGTCGACCTTGATGTGGAAGCCGGTGGACAGCAGGAGTGGCACGACGACGGCGGCAGTCCCCTCGGGCAGGCCCTCCACCACGCCGGACAACTCGGGTTCCTGGACGTCGACATAGGCCTCCAGGACCTGGAGTCCGGGACGGAGTTCCTCGATCTCGGCCATAACCCGGCGAATGGCCGCCTGGCCCTCAGCGTTGCGGGTTCCGTGGGCGCAAGCGATCAAAACGGGGCTGTTCATGGGAGCTAGCGTAACGTTGAGCCAGCACCTGTTGTGAAGCACGTTAAGAAAGAACCAGTCCACTTGATTTCCATTGACATTGTTCTTCTCTGGCTTGACCTCATCGGCGTGTTCTTTTTCGCGGTTTCCGGGTCGCTGTTGGCCGCCCGGAAGCAGTTCGACTTTGTTGGCTCCATACTGCTTGCCTCCATCGCTGCCTTGGGCGGCGGCGTGATCCGCGACATCGTCATCAATGCCGGGCCTCCCATCGCCTTCACGAATCCCGCCTATCTGGCGCCGCCGCTGCTCGCAGCCATGCTGGTCTACTACCTGTTTTCCTCCGTCCAGCGCTTCACCTCGCTTTTGACGTTGTTCGACGCCGGCGGACTCGCCTTGTTCTGCATTACCGGCACGCTCAAAGCCATCAGTGCCGGCATGAACCCCGTGGCTGCGATCTTGCTGGGTGTGACCACGGGCGTTGGCGGCGGTTTGCTTCGCGACATCACCGCCAATGAGATCCCCACCCTGTTCAACAACCGCGACATCTATGCGCTGCCTGCCTTCGTGGGCGCTGGCTTGACCACGTTGATGTGGCATCTGGGGCTCTTCAGCGGGCTCACTGCTTGTGTCATTGCCGGTGTCGTTTTCGCGTTCCGGGTGACGGCCTGGCGACGCAGCTGGTACGTGCCGTTGGCTGTCCGGGGATGGCACCGTGCCGGTACTGGTGGGGGCGCAATTTCGGGTCCCCGGGATTAGCTAGGATAAGAGCATGACTGACATGTTCCTCGAGAAGTTCCGCGCGCTGGTCCCAAAGTATCTCGAGGATGAATGGCAGGAAGAAGACGGCCTCACGCCCGACGAACTGGACGACGCCCTCGCTGAACACTCCTTCACCATCCCGCTGGTCCTTCGCGAGTTCTACCTCGCTATCGGCGGTTGCGAGGACCTCATGGAGGCCTACCACTACTTCTGGGACCCCGAGGAACTGGAAGTCGATGACGAAGGCTTCCTCATGTTCCTTGAGGACGAGGACGAACAGTTCACCTGGGGCTTCCGCACCGCGGACCTCAGCATCCCGGATCCCATCGTCTGGCGCCGCAACAATGCCCGCGGCCAGTGGAAGAGCGAGGAAGGCACGTTCTCCGAGTTCGTCTTCGACATGTTCGAGTGGGCCTTCAACGACGACGAGGACTAGGTCCTTTTTCAGGGCGCCCCCGTGGCTTCCTGACCTTGTTTGAACGACGCGCAGCCCCTATGCAACCTTGATTGATTGCATAGGGGCTGTTTTGCGTTGAAAGAAGGTCACAAAGCCACGGGTTTCCGGGCTTAAACGGAATGGCCCCGGCTCGCTGCAACGTTACGAGTCATACGCTGCACCGAACCGGGACCACAATCTCCGTTCGCATCAGACCCACCGGAGGCATTTAGTGGATCCGTGAATAGCTTATGACAATCCTGTCACAAGCGCAACTCTTAGCGTCAACGTAAATTCAAAGATGCCGTTGCGTTTTTACGGCCCGGTGTAGTTATCCACATAGGCCGAAAAGCAGGCTCGGGGGAGTCTCCAACGCCGCAACCATAGCCTGATGGACCTCACCCAATTCCTCCGATCCAGACTCGGCGCGGCCAGAACCGCAGACTTGAAGCGGGCCGGGTTCTCTGAACGAACACTGGCGTCGGCGTTGAGCAACGGGGTGATCACCAGATTGCAGCGAGGCGTCTACGTCACCAAAGGAGCAGACCCCGACGTCGTAGCCGCCTTTCGCGCGAATGGCCGCCTGACCTGTATCTCGGCAGCGAGGTTCTACGGCCTTTGGGTACTTCGCGAACCAGAAACTTTGCACTTAAGCTGCGGCAACGGACTGCCCAACCCGCGGGTTGTTGACCACGCGGGCGTGACCCATCCCCCGCATCCCTATCTACCTGTTGCAGGCGTGGCTGACGTTCTCATTCACGCCCTTCGTTGCCGGCCGGAGCTGGAGTCCCTGGTCATGGTCCAGAGTGCTGTGAGCCAGGCGCTGCTCAGCCCGGATTATCTAAGGTCCAAACTGGCGGGTCCCCGCAATGGCCGGGCGCGGGCTGTTGTGGGGTTGGTCCTTCCCAGGGCGGATTCTTTGCTGGAAGTCCTGGCTCATGTCCACTTCACCAGGGCAGGACTCAGGGTGAAGATGCACGTGCAGCTACCCGGAGTTGGTGAAGTCGACTGCCTGATCAACGATTGCCTGGTGATCGAGCTGGACGGCGGTACCCACTTGGAAGGCAGGCAGGTTAAGAAGGACCAGTACCGGAACAACGCCAGCATGCGTGGCGGGCTGCTGGTTCTCCGCTATTACTACTCCGACGTCGTCCACCATCCGGGGAAGATGGTGGCTGAAGTGCTCATCGTGCTGGGTAACAGGGAAGCCGGGCACTTCGGACCGTCGCGGTGGACACCAAAGTGGGTGCCGGCGTCGTGATTCGACCGTCCGCCGTGGCGACCCGAGCTACTTTGGAACGAAAACGGCCGCTTTGCAACCCGAAAAGGGTGCAAAGCGGCCGTCAAGCGCCTAAAGCGGGTCAGGAAGCCACGCCCAGGAAGACTTAGCTGCTGCGGTCCACCACTGCGTGGGCGAAGTTGGTCAGTGAATCCTTCACCACACCCTCCGGCAGCGGAGCCAGGGCAGCAACGGCCTCGGCGGACCACTGGCGGGCGATCTTCCAGGACTCGTTGGTCACGGGGTGCTCGCGCAGGCCGGCCACGGCCTCAGCCAGTGCCGAATCGGAGGAGAGGTCGCCGTCGATCAGTTCAAGGAGTTCGGCAGCGGAGGTATCCCCTGCGGCAGCATCGCGTCGCAGCAACAGGACGGGCAGAGTGGGTACGCCTTCGCGGAGGTCGGTGCCCGGGGACTTTCCGGACTTGACCTTCACCCCGGTGACATCGATGACGTCGTCAGCCAGCTGGAAGGCGACGCCCACCTTTTCGCCGTACTCCACCAACAAATCTTCAAATGCCTCATCAGCGCCGGCGAAGATCGCACCCAGCTGGCCGGACGCCGCTACGAGTGAACCGGTCTTGTCGGCGATGACGGACAAGTAGTGCTCTACGGGATCTTCGTCCTCGCGGGGCCCCACGGTTTCGTGCAGCTGGCCAAGGCAGAGGCGTTCGAAGGTGCGCGCCTGGATGCCGAGTGCACGGGAGCCGAGCTCGGAGACCAGGATGGAGGCGCGGGCGAAGATGAGGTCACCGGTGAGGATGGCCACTGAGTTGCCCCAGACCTCGTGGGCGGTGGGAGCTCCACGGCGGAACGGGGCGGAGTCCATCACGTCATCGTGGTAGAGCGTCGCGAGGTGCGTGAGCTCAACAACCACGGCTGCCTGGACAACCTCGGGCCGGGAAGCATCGCCCAGGTGTGCGCACAGCAGGGTGAGCAGCGGACGGATCCGCTTGCCACCGGCTTCCACCAGGTGACGTGACGTCGCGTCAGCCAGGGGATCCGAGTTGGAGATGGCTTCGCGAAGCTTCTTCTCCACCCGGGCAAGGTTGTTGGTGATGGCAGGGCCAAGCTCGGCGTCGCCTGCAATGGCAGCAAAACCTGCGGGCAGCTGGAGGCCCGTCGCAATTGCCGTGGTGTTCAAGGAAGGCTCGGTGGAGTCCGGCAAGCCGTGCCCGGCATGCGTCCAGCTGTGTTCGGCAGAGTTCGTCACGGGTTAACCCTAACTAGTTGTTGCGGAAACCGCGGTGTCGGAGCCTGCCGGCGTCACAGCGCGGGCAGAGGAACTGTTGGACGTTGCCGGAACCAGCATCTCAAGGACCCGGATCACGCGGTCTTCGAAGCCCTTGGCGGACGGGTCGGTCAGGTTCGCGAGCATGCGCACTACAAAACGCATCAGCACGGGAATCGGCATACCGGTGCGCAGTGCGAGCTTCATCACCGCGGGCTTGCCAATCAAGGAAGCAAAGAGCCTTCCCAGCGTGAAGTGCGATCCCCACTGGTCCCGCACATAGTCCGCGTACCGGGCAAGGTGCGCGTCGGCGTCGTCGGCGGTCCACCCGGCTGAAGCCGAACGGGAGGAGGCGTCGATGATGAACTCAGCGGCAAACCGGGCCGACTCCATTGCGTAGGAAATGCCTTCGCCGTTGAACGGGGACACCATGCCGCCGGCGTCGCCCAGCAGAAGCAGCCCGGGCGAGTAGTGCGGCGTGCGGTTGAAGCCCATCGGCAGCGCCGCGCCGCGGATTTCCCCCACCTGGTTTTCAGGGGTGAAACCCCACTCCGAGGGCATACCGGCGGTCCATTCGCGCAGGACCTGCTTGTAGTCGAGCTTGCCGAATTCCTTGGACGAATTCAGGATGCCCAGGCCGACGTTGGACGTGCCGTCGCCGACGCCGAACACCCAGCCGTAGCCGGGCAGTGGCTTGCCGGACTTGCCGGGGAGTTCCAGCCAGCCTTCCATCCAGTCGTCTTCATGGCGGGGGGACGTGAAGTAAGTGCGCACGGCGACGCCCAGCGGGCGGTCGTCACGCTTGTGCATACCCAGCGACACGGCGGTTCGCGTCGAGTTTCCGTCGGCGGCGAGTACGACGTCGGCGTGGAAGTCGCGCGTTTCGCCCGTCTTGCGTCCGGACTCGTCCAGGATTGAAGCGCGGACTCCGATGACACGTCCGTCATCGGCGGTCAGTGCGGACGTGACGCTGTGGCGTTCCAGCACCACCGCACCGGCCGACTCTGCGTGGCGGGCAAGGTCCTCGTCGAAGCCAAGGCGGGTGCGGATCAGTCCGTAGGTGGGGAAATCCGCAACTTCGGGCCAGGGCAACTCGATGGTGCGACCGCCGGCAATGAGGCGAAGGCCCTTGTTGCGGCGCCACCCTTCCTCAACAGCGTGGGGCAGGCCGAGCTTCTGGATCTCGCGAACAGCCCGCGGGGTGAGGCCATCTCCGCAGACCTTCTCGCGGGGGAACGACGTCTTTTCCAGCACCGTGACGTCGATGCCCGCTTGGGCGAGGTAATACGCGGCTGTGGACCCGGCCGGGCCCGCGCCAACAATCAGTACTTTCACGTCGTCCTAAGTCAGCAGGCAGTACGGAGCTAGCCGGCCTGGTGGCGCGGCTTGATTTGGCGTCGCAGCTTGGCAACGGGAACACTCTCGCGGTGCTCTGCGGGCTTCTGCGCACGGTGCACGGCAACAATGCCACCGCTGAGGTTGCGGTAGGTGATGTCGGTCCAGCCGGCATCGGCGAGCCACTGGGCCAGGTGGTCCTGGTCCGGCCAGGCGCGGATGGACTCAGCGAGGTACACGTAGGCATCCGGGTTTGACGACACCTTGGTGGCGATGGCCGGCAGGGCGCGCATCAGGTATTCGGTGTAGAGGTTGCGCCACAGGGGAACCACGGGGTGCGAGAACTCGGCAATGACCAGGCGGCCGCCGGGCTTGGTGACGCGCAGCATTTCCTCCAGGGCCTTGCGGGGTTCTACGACATTGCGCAGGCCAAAGGAAATGGTGGAGGCGTCAAAGCTGTTGTCCGCGAAGGGCAGGTTGGTGGCGTCACCGGCGATGAAGTCGATGTCCGGGCGGCGGCGCTTGCCCACTTTGAGCATGCCCAGGGAGAAGTCGCAGGCCACCACGTCCACGCCGGCGTCGGCGTAGGGTTCGCTGGAAGTGCCCGTTCCGGCGGCGAGGTCAAGGACCTTCTGACCCGCTTTCACATCCATGGCGTCCACCACGATCCGGCGCCAGCGCCGGGTCTGTCCCATGGACAGGACGTCATTGACGACGTCGTATTTTGGGGCGACATCATCAAACATCGTCGCAACTTCGTCCGGACGCTTTTCCAAGGATGCTCGGTTCACCCAGTAATTGTCTCAGACATTCAGCAGACTTTGCTTCGCTGTAGAAGTCGGCTCAGGTTCTGGTTGCGCGCGGGAGTACTGTTGTTCCATCATGACGAGCACGCTCCGCACCTTGACAGTCCCCCTCGATGTTGAATCATCCCCAGGGGGGCTGCCGTCGTTTCTGGTGCGGGACGACGTCCTTTGCTGGTCCCGGCGCGAGGCCGGCCTGGTGGGCTACGGCGAGCTGACCCGTTTCAACGCCACCGGCCCGGAGCGCTTCCTTGAGGCTGATATCTGGTGGCGGCACCTGATTCTTGAGGCAGAGATCACGGACCACGTTGAGCTCCCGGGCACGGGTCCCGTGGCTTTCGGCTCGTTTGCCTTCTCCAAAACATCCCCGCACGTGTCCCGCCTGATCCTCCCGGAATTGGTGGTCGGTATCCGCGACGGCCGCGGCTGGGCCACCCAATTGACGTTCGACGACGGCCCCCTCACCGAGGCCGGCGTGCTCGCCGCCGTGGAACGCTGGCTGACCGAACCCGACGGCAACGGCTCAGCGGCAGGAGGGTCCGACGTCGAACTCCCACCTGAGGCTGTTGCCGCCAACGGTTCGGCTGGCTACCTCAGCCATGGTTCCCTCAGCGAGGCGAACTGGATGAAGGCGGTTGCCGACGGCGTCGAGGAGATCCGCGCCGGCAAGCTGGAGAAGCTGGTTTTGGCGCGCGACGTCGTTGCCACCCTTCCCGCGGGCGTCAACGCTGCTGAGGTACTTCGCCAACTTGCCGCAAGGTACCGCGAATGCTGGACGTACGGTGTTGATGGCCTGGTGGGCGCGACCCCCGAGATGCTCATCCAGGTGGAGGGCCGCACTGCGCAAGCGCGGGTCCTGGCCGGGACGCTGGATCGCCGGGATGCGGACGGCATGGACGGCTCCCCCATGGAATATGCGGAGCGGGTCCTGGCCGGCTCGGAAAAGCAGCGCCACGAACACGAGATCGCCATTGATTCGCTGACCCGACAGCTGGCACCGTTCTCCGAGGCGATGAACTCCCATAGCGAGCCTTTCATCCTTGAGCTGCCCAACGTGTGGCACCTGGCGTCGGATGTGAAGGCGGAACTGGCCGATATCGAAGGTCACGTGCCGACGTGCCTGGCCTTGATCAACGCGTTGCACCCAACCGCTGCGGTGTGCGGAACCCCCACCCTGGTGGCCGGTGCGTTGATCCGGAAACTCGAACATCTGGACCGCGGCCCCTATGCCGGACCGGTCGGATGGCTGGACGCTGCAGGGAACGGCGAGTGGGGAATTGCGTTGCGCGGAGCCGTGATCGAGGACGCCAACACCGTGCGGCTTTATGCCGGGTGCGGCATCGTGGAGGGTTCGCAGCCGGAGGCTGAACTGGCCGAGACGTGGGCAAAGTTCCGGCCGATGCTTGAGGCTTTGGGAATCAAGCGCTGAATCTGGGATTCCAGACAGGACCTCGGCTCCGGTGGTTGATAAGTGCGTAAACTAGTTATCTAATAGTGAAACTTCGTTTCCTGTGATGCACATCTCATGTTCGGCGCTACACTAAAACCGACTCAGTTCAGCATCCACCGCAACAAAAGGTAAACAACATGCAGATCTCCCGTTCGGTTCTGTCCGGCACCAAGATTGCCGCCGTGCTCGCAGCCGGCGCACTGGCCCTCACCGCCTGCGGTGGTTCCTCCACTCCCGCAGCCTCGGATGGCTCGGGCTTGAAACTCATCAATGCCGGCAAGCTGACTGTCTGCTCGGATGTGCCCTACGAGCCCTTCGAATTCCAGAAGGACGGCAAGATTGTCGGCTTCGACATGGACATCGCTGCCGAGATCGCCAAGGACATCAAGGCAGAACTCAACGTGGTGGACAGCTCCTTCGAAGCCATCGAGACCGGCACTGCACTGACTGGGTGCGACGTCTCCATCTCCTCGATCTCCATCACTGACGTCCGCAAGAACGTCATGGACTTCTCCAACCCCTACCTCGATGACGACCTGACCCTGGTGGCCACCTCGTCCTCGGGCATTAACAACATTGACGGCGCCAAGGGCAAGAAGGTGGGTGTCCAGCAGGCAACCACCGGTGCCCAGTACGCCAAGGACAAGGGCATCGACGCGCAGCAGTTCGAGGACTCCGGCCTCCTGGTCCAGGCCCTCAAAGCCGGCACCATCGACGCAGCCATCGGCAACCAGTCCGTGCTGGGCTACGCCATCAAGGACGATTCCAACCTCAAGCGCGTCGAGGACTACGCGACGGGCGAGAAGCTGGGCATCGCCATCAAGAAGGGCAACACCGCCATGGCTGACGCCGTGAACGGCACCCTGAAGCGCATCACTGATGACGGCTCCCTGAAGAAGTTCCAGACCACCTGGTTCGGCGAAGCCACCAAGTAGTCCGAGCCCCGGCTCTCCCGAGATCCACGCAGGCGGGCCCCGAAACGATACGTTGTTTCGGGGCCCGGCTGCGCAACATGAATGTGAGAACACCATGGCAATGACTGCACGTCAACGAGCCAAAGTCAGTTTGTACGTCCAGGCCGGGATATTCGTTGTGGTCCTGGCCGCAGTAATCCTTGCTGTGGACTGGAAGACGATCGGCACCAGCGTCTTCAACTTCGCCAAAATCGGGCCGATGTTCCCGGATATCTTCCTGGTTGGCCTCAAGAACACCCTTATCTACACGGCGCTGGCCTTCGTGGTGGGCTTGTCGGGCGGCCTCCTGCTGGCCCTCATGAAGCTCTCTTCCTTCCCCCTGTACCGCTGGATCGCCACCGGGTACATCGAGTTCTTCCGCGGCGTCCCTGCCCTGCTGGTCTTCATCGCTTTCGGCTACGGTGTTCCCCTGGCTTTCGGTGTGCAGTGGGACGTCAACATCGTGGTCATGGTTTCCCTGGGCATGGTGGCGTCTGCGTACATCGCTGAAACCCTTCGCGCCGGTCTGCAAGCCGTGCCCAAGGGCCAGATGGAAGCAGCGCGTTCACTGGGTATGCCGCACTGGCGTGCGATGGTCTCGATCGTCATTCCCCAGGCCTTCAAGATCGTCCTCCCCCCGCTGACCAACGAGATCATCCTGCTCACCAAGGACTCCTCGCTGATCTACGTCCTGGGCCTCACGGCGTCCCAGTACGAGCTCACCAAGTTCGGCCGCGACGGCATCTCCAGCCTCGGCGCGGGCCTCACCCCCCTGCTCGTGGCAGGTGCTTTCTACTTGGTCATCACCATCCCCTTGAGCCTCCTTGCCAGGAAGTTCGAAAGCCGCTCCGCGCGGACCAAGCGATAGGCAGGACAGTCATGAATAACTCCACTGGGAGCACGGCCACCGTTCGCGCCGCCGGCGTCAACATCAAAGACCTGCGCAAGTCCTACGGCAGCAACGAGGTCCTCAAGGGCATCTCACTGACCGTGGAACCCGGCCAGGTTGTGTGCCTGATCGGACCATCAGGTTCGGGCAAGTCCACCCTTCTTCGCTGCGTCAACCTGCTGGAACACCCCAACGCCGGCACCATCAACGTGGGCGAGTTCGAAGCGACCGACCCCGACGTGGACCTCAACAAGATGCGCCAAAGCGTAGGCATGGTCTTCCAGCACTTCAACCTGTTCCCGCACCTCAGCGTGCTGGAGAACTGCACAATCTCGCAGATGAAAGTGCTCAAGCGCTCCAAGTCCGAAGCGGCCGACGTTGCGCGCCACAACCTTGAGCGCGTTGGCCTGGGACACTTGGCCGACCGTTTCCCGGACCAGCTTTCCGGTGGCCAGCAGCAGCGCGTAGCCATCGCCCGCGCTTTGTCCATGGATCCGAAGCTCATGCTCTTTGATGAGCCGACCTCTGCACTGGACCCTGAAACCGTGGGCGACGTCCTTGCGGTCATGCGGAAGCTGGCCCAGGAAGGCATGACCATGCTGGTGGTCACCCACGAGATGGGCTTTGCCCGCGAAGTGGCCGACCGCGTGGTCTTCATGGACGCCGGCGTTGTCGTGGAGGAAGGGCCGGCGGAGCACGTCATCAGCGCCCCCACCCAGCCGCGTACCAAGGAATTCCTGCGCCGCGTCCTTGACCCGACGCACATCGGCGTCGAGGAAGCGTAGCTTTTCGCTGGCGCCGCTGGCGCCGCCGGCGCCGCGCATATTGATTGGCGCCACAGAAACGGGAGGGCGACACCCACATTTGGGTGTCGCCCTCCCGTTTCCGGTTCGCCTACGAATTTGGGTGGCCTGCAGAAGCACGACGACGGCGGGGAACCCCGGTTGACTCAAGCACGCGTTCCAGCTTGCTCACCGTCAGGTCGCTCCACACGAGCCGGAACACTCTTCGGCCGGTGGCGCGTATGGCGTCTTCGCGGGCCTTTTCTTCGATCACGACCTGGGAAGGCGTACGTCCCTGCAAGTACTCCGGCTTCATGTACTTTTCGCGGCCGTCGAATTCTCCAACCAACCCAAGCCCCTCCCAGTAGTAGTCCGTGTACACCGTTCCCCTTGAGGTGTTCACCGCATACTGCAGCAAAGGAGTCTCGAATCCTAGGACGTGCATCAAGCCTCGGGCATAGGATTCGCCGGGTGAACCGGAGTTCCCGGCACCAAACTTTACTGCCGCTGTGATTCGCCTGACCGCTGCTTTGGAGTAAGTCCCGCTGATGCCGTCCAAGAGTTGCTCCTTGGTTACAGGCTGGGAGTTTCGCTTTCTGTTCAGCAGGAAATCCACCGGGACAACGGCCTCGGCAAACGGAACCGACGCACCGATGTCCAGTACGGTCCGAATCCTGTCTGTGACCAGGAAGCCGTTGACTTCCTGGGCCCGCTCGCTTCCTGCGGCTACAAAGTGGCGTCTCACCCCCGCACGCGAACGGCCTCCTCCGGTGTAAGTCGTCAGGGCATGAACAGGCTGGTGGCGCAGGATAGTGGGGATTCCGTGAATCGACGCCGCCGAGTGGTGCGAGAAGATGGTCGGAGCCGCTAAGCACTCGGCTGCCGCTTCTACGTTCAGGGCGTACCGTTCCCAGCTCTCCAGCTTTTGCCATTGAGGGGCATCGACGTAGACACCGTGCCTGATGCGAACGAGCTTTCCGGCCTTCGCATCCATGGACAATGGCCTGGAATTGCCTCCGAGGATGGACAGGTCCTTGGCGAGAATGAGTTTGGGTAGCCTTCGCATTCCAACAGTCTTCGTGGGCCGCTTCTGCGGCACGAGGGCAGAGTTGGCCTATGTGGACAACCCACCGCTCGCCACGCAAACTGCCGAGTGCCCGGAAAACGGACTGACGACACCCAAATTTGGGTGGCCCCCGTCAGTGTCTGTGGCCTGCCTCAGTTTCCGCGGCCCACGGCGGCGTTGATGGCTTCCTTGATCCGGGCATGGAGTCCACGCAGACCCGCCCGGTCCACGCGTACCTCCACGATGGTGCGACCCTTCAAGGGCGACTTGAGTGCGTCGGCGAGTTCCGCCGTCGTACTTACTGCTTGGTGCCCGACGCCGTACGCCGCCGCGAGTGCCGCGATGTCCACTGAGTGCGGGGTACCGAAGAGGCGTTCGACGGCGGTGCCGTAGGCGCCTGAGTCTTCCACGGCGCCGTGTTCGAGGAGTGCGAAGATGGCGCCACCGGAGTCGTTGAGCACCACGATGCGGAGGTCGGGCACCGGCTCACCGTGGCCCAGGAGCAGGCCCCCGGCGTCGTGCAGGAAGGTGACATCGCCCAGGAGGACGGTGGTTTCGCGCCCACTGCCAAGTGCGATTCCGGTAGCTGTGGCGATGGTGCCGTCGATGCCGGCGAGGCCACGGTTGGCGTACACGGTGGCGATCGGGCCCTGATGCGGTTGTCCGGCGAGGTCCACGTCGCGGATGCCGTTGGATGAGCCGAGGACGAGTTGGCCGCGGGAGTGTTCCCAAACGGCGGCTCCTACGGACGGGCCGTTGGCAAGGCTCTCCGCCGCGAGCACGCCGTCCAGTGCATGTTGGGCCGCGGCGCCGGCGAGAAGCCAGGTATCGAGCCATTCAGCCGGGCCGCGGCCGGCGAAAGCGGCCAGTTCCGGGAGGGTTTCGATGGGCGTTTCGCGGCGTCGGCCAGCGTCGTACCAAGCGACCGGGACAGGCTGGTAGATCGCAGATGACACCGATTCGCGGGCCAGGAGTGCTGCAACGGGGCGGGACAGGGTGGCCCGGCCGAAAAGGACAACGCGCTCGATGGGAGCGGGTGAACCGGGACCAAAGTGCTCCAGCAGCACGCGATACGGACCAACGGCATTGGGGCCGAAGCGGGCGTTCGAGGACGGCTCTGCCAGCAAGGGAAGGCCGTGAGCCCGGGCGAAGGCCTCCGCCACCGGTCCGGCATCATGGCCAGCGAGGACCACGGTCCGTCGCTCGGCAAGTTCGCTGGATGCTGCCGGAAGCTCCAAAGCCCGCGGTCCGGCGTCGTAATGGAACACGCCGTGTCCCTGCGTATCCGGCAGGGCATCCCCGGTCTCGGGCGTCAGCGGATCGCGGAAGGCGATGTTCACCTGGACCGGACCTGGCGGCGTGTCCTCCAACGCACCGGTGGCTGCATACAGCGCAGTGGCGACTGCCTTCTGCGGGTTGTCCCCCGCGGCGACGTCGACGGCGAAGCGCACGTGGTCGCCGAAAAGGTCCAGTTGGATGGTGGTTTGGTTCGCCCCGGTACCGTGCAGTTCCTCGGGACGGTCGGCGGAAATGACCACCACGGGAACGGCCGAGTGGTTGGCCTCCATCACAGCGGGAAGGAGGTTCCCCACGGCTGTGCCCGAGGTAGTCAGGACCGCGACCGGGGCTTCCGTGGAGAGCGCCAGGCCCAGGGCGGTGAAGCCGGCGTCCCGCTCGTCGATCCGGACATGAAGTCGGACCCGCCCCGCGGCTTCTGCCTCGGCGAGGGCGTAGGCCATGGGCGCCGACCGCGAACCGGGGGCCACCACCGCGTGCCGCACGCCGCCGTCGAGCAATGCAGTAACGGCGATCCGGGCGGCGGCGATGGAAGTCAGAGAGTCCTGTGAAGTCACCGCTCCAGTCTATTGGGGGCTGCAGTCCCCCATCGCTCGCTCACATCCCGGCCCCTTCACACACACCCCCACTCACAACCCGGCCCCTTCACCCACACCCCCACTCACAACCCGGCCCCTTCACACACACCCCCACTCACAACCCGGCCCCTTCACCCACACCCTCACTCACATTCCAGGTGCTTCCCACCAAACGCTTGCTCACTCCCCGCGCCCTTCCTACCAAACGCTTGCTCACGCCCCGCGCCCTTCCCACCAACCCTCACTCACAACCCGTGCGCTTCCCCCACACCCTCACTCACAACCCGTGCGCTTCCCCCAAACGCTTGCTCACGCCCCGGGTGTTTGGCGGGACCATCGTTGACGTCCCAATGGGACTGTCGGAATAGCGATGGATCCGTGGTTGTCGGGAACCATGAGCAAGCGTCCGAACCAACCCGAGGAACATGACCGAGCGTCGGGATCAAACCCAAGGGATGTGAGCAAGCGTCCGAACCAAACCCGAGGGATGTGAGCAAGCGTCCGAACCAAACCCAAGGGATGTGAGCAAGCGTCGGGATCAAACCCGCGGGACGTGAGCAAGCGTTTGGGGGGTGCAGAAACGCTCCCCCACCTCCAGGAGGTAAGGGAGCGTTTCGGGGTTTCAGTTACTTGCGGAACACCTGCACGATCGAAGGGCGGGGTGCCCGAACCGCGCCGGCAGCCGGGGTGGCCCCGGCCGGAACATAGTCCGGGAAGTATGAGTGGGGCGCGTCGAACGTGCCTTCCTCACCCGGGTGCTGGACCGCGACAAACACGGTGCGCTCTTCGTCGTGGACGATCGGGCCACACGTTTCGGCGTCGCGGGGAACGGCCAGGAACTGCTCTACCTTGCCGCGCTCCGGGCCTTCCAAAGTGACCTTGAACAAACCATCGTTGTAGCCGATGGTGGACGGGGCGCCGTCGGTGGAAATCCAAAGGTTGCCGACGGAGTCGAACGCTACGTTATCCGGGCAGGAAATCGGCGACACCTTGTTGGCCGGGAATCCGGAGAAGTACGTGGAGTTGTTCTTGGCGGGATCACCGGCCACGAGCAGCAGGGTCCAGTTGAACTTGGTGCCGGTCTGCTCCTTGCCTTCGGTGATCTCGACGATGTGGCCATCCCGGTTGAGGGTGCGCGGGTTGACCTCGGTCGCCCCTTCCTTGCCTGCCTTGCCGCGGTCCGAGTTGTTGGTGCAGGCCACGTAGACCTTGCCGGTGCGCAGGTTGGGCTGAACGTCTTCGCAACGGTCCATTTTGGTGGGGCCGACTTTGTCAGCTGCCAGTCGCGTGTACACCAAAACTTCCGCCACGGACATGCCGGGAACTGCTGAGGTGCCGCCGACAACCAAGGGCAACCATTCGCCCGAACCATCGAAGGCTCCGTCGGCGGGGACCTTGCCGGTGCCATCAATCTCGGCCGCAGGCGAGTCGCCCGTGAAGCGGGCGACATACAGGTCTCCTTCGGAGAGCAGGCTCATGTTGTTCTTGCGTGCTGCCTTGGAGTCACCAGCTTGGTACTTGCCCTTGGAGACAAACTTGTAGAGGTAGTCGAAGCGCTCGTCGTCGCCCATGTAGGCAACAACGCGGCCGTCCGGAGCAAGAATGACGTTGGCGCCCTCGTGCTTGAAGCGGCCCATGGCGGAGTGCTTCCTCGGCGTGGAGGTTGGGTCGAACGGATCAACTTCCACGATCCAGCCGAAGCGGTTGCTTTCGTTCGCGTAGCCGGAGCTGCGGGTGTCGAAGCGCGGCTCGTCGAGCTCCCACTGGCGGGTGGTTGGCTTCGAGGACAGGCCGTAGCGCTTGTCTGCGTCGCTGGTTCCAGGTGTCGCAAAGTAGCCGTTGAAGTTTTCCTCGCCGGAGAGGATGGTGCCCCACGGCGTGGTGCCACCGGAGCAGTTGCCCAGGGTGCCCTTGATCCAGCGGCCCGCGGGATCATCGATGGTCTTGACGAGGTTGGTACCGGCGGCGGGACCGGTCAGTTCGTACACAGTGTCGGTGAGGAAGCGCCGGTTCAGGGCAGCACCCTGGACGTAGTTCCACGGCTTGTTCTTGTTCTTGCGCTCGAGCTCCACGACGGCCAGGCCGTGGGCGGCCCGGCCGATGGCACGGGCTTCTGCTGCGTCGAAGCCGACCGGCAGCATGATGTTCTCGTTCGTGTACTCGTGGTTGGTGAAGAGAACGGCACGGCGGTCCTTGGAGCCCGGGATCGGCAGGATGTCCGTGTAGTCGTTGTTGTAACCAAACTGACGGGCCTGGGCGGCAGCTGTCTGTTTGGTGATATCGAAAGCCGGTGAGTCGGCGAACAGCGGGTCTCCCCATCGGATGATGGGGTTCCAGCCGAAGCCCTCGGGAACGGTGAAAGCGTCGACGGCGGCGTCGACCGGCTTGATGGCCGTGAACTGAAGCTTGGACTTCTCGAAGCCCTTCTTGGCCGCGTTGGACAGTCCGTTGCCCGAATCGGCGACTGCAGAGTCAGCACCGGTTACGGCACCACCAAGAACGACGGCGAGCGCACCTGCCGCGCCGAGGCCCAGGGCTGCGCGGCGGGACATGGCCGTGGAGGCGATGTCGCGGAAGTAGCCGTTGGCGCTGGTGTTGCAGACATCGCCGGCACAGGCGTTGTCACACTTGAGTGCGCAGGTTACGGCGCTGCGCTTGCCTTTGGTGTGGCCGAGCATGGGGAGCAGCGGAAACGTGCGTCCGGTGGTTTCAGACATGGGGGACCTTCCAGAGTGTGTACGAGGTTCCCGCTGAGCCTTTCAGCGGAATCCAAAGCTGAGAGGTCCCTCCGGTTAAGACCCGGTGAACAAACGGTACTGGTTCCCGGCAACGACGGAGTGGACGCGTCGCAGGCGGTCCAGCCACCAGTCCCGGCGCTCCGCCGAAGCTGCGTACTGCTCAAGCAGCCGGGTATCCGCGGCCGTGTCCCGCAAGCGGATGGCGCCGTCGTCGGCCACCAGGGGATCCACGGTGATGTCCGACGCGAACAGCGAAACGGTGCCCAAACCGCAGGCGTACGGCAGCGACGGGAGGGCAGCCGCGAGGGCAAGGCCCGCCCGGATACCTACGGAGGTGTCGAGTGCGGAACTGACGACGGCGGGCAGCCCGGCTTGCTGGACAATGTCCAAGGCGCGGCGTACTCCTCCGAGTGGGGCAACCTTGACCACGATGAGGTCGGCGGCGCCGGCCCGTGCCACGCGCAGGGGATCATCTTCCTTGCGAACACTCTCGTCCGCGGCGATGAGGACCGGTGTTCCCGCCGAAGAAAGCCTGCGGCGGACTTCCGCCAGGCCGTCAATGGTCGGCACGGGTTGTTCTGCATACTCCAAGCCGACAGCTGATAGCTTCCCCAGCGCGTCCACTGCCTGGTCCACGTCCCAGCCCCCGTTGGCGTCCACCCGGATGGCGGCATCGGGAAGGGCCTCGCGCACGGCAACTACCCGCGCCAGGTCATCGGCGAGTTGCTGTCCTTTTTCAGCGACTTTGATCTTGACTGCATCTACGCGACCGAACCGGGCGAGTACCTCCGGGACGCGGTCAGCCGAAACCGCCGGGACCGTGGCGTTCACCGGTATTGCGTCCCGCAACGCTTCCGGGAACCCAAGCCAGCCCGCTTCCAAGGCGGCCGCCAACCAGCGGGAGGATTCGTCGTCGTCGTATTCCGGGAAAGGGCAGAACTCTCCCCAGCCGAGGGGTCCGCGCAACAGCAGGGTCTCGCGCTCCATGATGCCGCGGAACTTCACGCGCATGGGCAACGAGACGACGTAGGCGGAATCGAGAAGTTCTTGGAGATCAGGAAGGCGAACAGGCATAGTGCCACTGTACCGGCGGCCTTTTCTGCCCAGGACAAACGGAACGGGCTATGTGGACAACTACTCCGACCAGTACCCGCGCACTTCTTCCCGTGCCGTTGCCAAACGTTCACCGGGCACTGTCAAGGTGCTTTCGGCCAGCCCTTGGTTATCCCACTTTGCAACGATTTTCAGCTCCCCCTCTGCAGGCAACGGCCACAGCCAATACCGTGCAGAGCCTTCTGCCTGCTGATCCCCGGCACTGCCGCCGGCACCTCCCCATTCCACGAGAACCGGCCCCGTAACCTCTTCGGAACCTTCGAACATGGATGGCCTTGTTGCCCCGGCAAACGCCTTGCGCCCGTCCGGGAGCCCTGCCCCGATCATGATTCCCGGCAGCCCGGGTCGCTGGAAGCTCCGTTCCATGACGTCCCGCCACTCCTGGTCGGATTCGTTTGAGCGCCGAACACACCATACGAGGTCCAAGAGGCATCCCGTAGAGAAGACTTCCACCATTTTCAGCGCCACCACCGCGTTGGCACCGCGGAGTACAAAGCCGCCGGGGGACACTACACCGGGCAGTTCGCCCGACGGCGGCCCCGACCATTCCGGCTGAGCCGGCTGTGTCAGGGGTTGCCGGACAGGGGGCTCGGGGAGGTCGTCAAAGAAGCTCATTATTCATGCTTACACCGCCACATAACCTCTGGGGAAGGTCGCCTGATAACCGAGAGACGGCAACCGCGATATTCTCGAAGTCACAACACAACGTGGGGGAAACATGACTCAATCAATGCCCGGTTCCACAACTCCTGCCGGCTGGTACCCCGACCCTTCGGACCCGAGGTTCGTGCGCTGGTGGGACGGCACTGCGTGGACTGCCCAGCAGGCTCCGCGCACCATGCAGTACCAGGCGCCGGTTCCTCAGCCACGTCCGCAGATAAGTGCGCAAACTCCTGTGTACAACCCTTTTATTTGGGTCATCACGTTCCTGCCGCTTGTCTCGGTCATTTTCATGCTGACCTGGCAGCCGGAATTCAGGATGATCACCACCCGGCAGGGCGTCACTACCGTTGATCCCTTCTCCATTTACACCCCGGCGTATTTCCTGCTCATGGGGTCGGGCTTCGTCTCCTACGGACTGTCGGTGTTCTTCGCGTACCTGGACCGTCAGCGCCTGCTGAAGTCCGGCGTCGAGCGTCCTTTCCACTGGGCTTGGGCGTTCCTCAATTCCGTTGTTTACGTGATTGGCCGTTCGGTCATCGTCAATAAGGTCGCCCCCAAGAGAGGCTTGTGGCCGATCTGGGCAACCATTGCCGTGTTTGTGATCAGCTTGGTGGTGTCGGGCATCTGGATGTCCAACTTCATGCAGTCGATGTACAACCAGTTCGGATACTCGGTCACCACGTGACGGCGCCGGGATGCTATCCCGACCCGGCTGATCCCCGCTGTTTGCGCTGGTGGAACGGCACCGGTTGGACGGACCGCGTGCGACCGCCCGCATTCCAACCGACGCCCATTGCTTGGCAAGGACCAGGGCGTTGAGAACCCTTTCATCCGGCTCATCGCCTGCCTGCCTTTCGGCGTGGGCGCCATGATGCTGACGTGGAGTGTGGAGGTCCGTCCGTACATTAACAGCAGCGGCTATACCTCCATCGATCCCGGCTACGTCTTCTCAAATCGCTCTCTTTCATGCAGGCTGTGTTCTCAGAACTGGGCTACCCGACCTGACAGACCGCACCCTCACACGCGTTAGGTAGACTGCTGAGTAACCGGCAGGAGAGGAAGCCCATGAACCGCAAGGCCACCGCACTGGACGTCGCCAAGAGGGCGGGGGTTTCCAGGAGCGCGGTCTCGCTGGTGCTCAACGGGCGCGGTGACGGGAACGTGGCCAAGGAGAGCCAGGACCGCATCCGACAGGCCGCCAAGGAGCTGAACTACTCCCCCAACGCCATCGCGCTGAGCCTCCGGAACCAGCGGTCCAGGGTTATCGGCATCCTGTCCGACGAAGTAGTGGTGAGCCCGTTCGACGGCAACATCATCGGCGGGGCGGACGACATCGCCCGCAGCCGTGGATTCGTAACTCTCGTCATGGACACCGAGCGCGACACTGCCCGGGATGCGAGCGCAATCGAGACGCTTCTGGACCGGCAGGTGGACGGCCTCATGTACGTCACTGTCGGCCTGAAACCGATCGAGATCCCGCAGGGGATGCTCCGCATTCCGTCCGTGCTGGCCAACTGCTACGACGAACATCCGCAACCGCAGCTCCACCACGTCATTCCCGACGAGATCACCGGCGGCAGGGAGGCCACGGAGCATCTGCTGCAATGGGGGCACCGGGACATCGCGCTGCTCGCCGGCTCCGAGGATTCTCCCGCAGCACCGCTCCGCGTCCAGGGATACCGGGATGCCCACGCCTTGGCCGGAGTTCCGTTCCGCGACGAGCGGGTCTTCATGGCGGGATGGGACATCGATGCCGGTTACCACGGCGCCATGAAACTGCTCGACGGCGTGTCCCCGGCCGATCGCCCGACGGCCATCATGTGCGCAAATGACCGCTTGGCTGTCGGCGTCGCCCTCGCCGCGGCCCGTTTGGGCCTGAGTGTCCCCCGGGACTTGTCCATCATGGGCTACGACGACGAAGCCCGCATCGCGGACACCATGGTCCCTGCCCTCACCACCATGGCCCTGCCGTTGCGTGAAATCGGCCGCGCGGCCATGACCACCCTGCTGGACACCATCGAGAGCGGTGAAGGCACGACGGCGGCACGCACCATGGAGACGATGGTCCCCTGCCGCTTGGTGGTGCGTGAGTCGACCGGCCCGGCACCTCACTGAGCTGAACAATGAGGCCCGTGCATTGCTGGGCCCAACAATGCGGGGCCCGATCTGCGCCCCAAAAGACAGGGATAGACCGCAGACCGGGCCCCGCAATGTGAAGGATTACTCGGCGGGCAGCGCCAACTCCCAGACGTCGGCAGTCGCGCCGTCGGGGAGGTTGAGGGACCAGCCCTCCCCCGGAGCCGGGTAGGCCCGGAGGGTGGTGGCCACGGTCCCGGACTGGTACACCTCCACCAGGGATGCATCAATGAAGATCCGCAACTCCCCGGCCAAGGGACCTGCGTAGACCACCTGTGCGTTATCCCCTGAACCAAGGACCAACTGCACGGCCCCCAAAGACCCGGCCCCGGCCCCCGAAGACCCAGACCCGGCCACGGCACCCCGGACCAGCACCTCGGCGAACCCCGGAAGCGCCACGGATCCGGCAGCACCGGAAGCCACGGCAGTGCCCCGGTAAGCCTCAACCTCGGGCGCAGGAGTGATTGCCAGCGCGCCGTCAACCACCGACACAACGCGGGGATGCGTCAGGACACCCGACCACCCGGCGTCGTCGATTTCTTCCTGGGTGCGGCCGCGCCGGCCGTCGCGTCCGGGGCCTTCGTTGGCCCATCCCCACAAGAGAGCCGCAGGCGCAGAATCTGCGGAACCGTACTGGAGCTGCATGATCTGCGGAGCGTAGAAGTCCCGGCCGAGATCGGACTTGCCGCCGGACACGGGCGCGAAAACGGGCAAACCGGTGTCGGGGTCCGAGGTCATGGAACCGATCAGGTGGCCCACGCCGTTCGCATGCTCGTGGTCGTCCCCGGAGAGCCACAGCGAGAACATCATGACCCATGCGGAACCACCCGAAGATGCGGGTACCTGCACCAGTTGCGGGCATTCCCAGATCTCAGCCGGTGTGTGGACAGCCGCTACGGGGTCAGCCGTGGTCAGCCAAATCCCCTGGTACTTCCAGTCGTCCAGGGACTCCACCGTGTAGAGCAGCAAGGCGGCGCGACCGTCGGCCAGTCCGGCTCCCTGCATGGCGTAGCGTGCACCGTTGAAGTGGAAGATAAACGGGTCGCGGACGGCGGTAACCAGCGGGTCGGAAGGCATGGACACGGCAACGTGCCCGTCCTGCTCCCACGTGACCAGATCCGAGGAGCCGCGCGCGATCACAACCTGCGAATGCCCTCCGTGGTCCTGAACGCCCGAGTAGGCTGCGGTGGGCACTCCGTCGTCGGAAGTCACCACGCCGGTCCAGCACCCGGCGGAGTCCGGTCCATCGGCCTGGGGAACGAGTGCAACCGGGTGCTCTTCCCAGCGGACCAAGTCCGGAGAGCTGACGTGCCCCCACTGGATCTGCTGGTGCCGGGCGGAGTCCGGGTTGTACTGGAAGAACACGTGGTAGCGGCCGTTGATGTAGCTGACGCCGTTGGGGTCGTTGATCCAGCCCTGCGCCGGCCGCGGGTGGAAGCGAGGGAACGCCGCATCCGGATGTGTCGTAGCTGAGGAGAGAGAGTCAAGGGCAAGGTCCGTCAACGGAACACCTTTCAGAGTGAGTGGGAAACTACTTGCCCGTGCCTGCGGTGAGCCCGTCCTGCAGCGCGCGCTGGCCGAACATGAACACCACCAGCGCGGGAATCATGGAGAGGACAACACCGGCAAGGACCACTGAAATGCTTCCGGTGCCGAGGTTGCCTTGGAGCGACACCAGTCCCAGCGGCAGGGTGAAGTTCTGCTCGGAGATGGTCATGATGAGGGGCCTGAAGAACTCGTTCCAGTGGAAGTTGAACGCCAGGATGCCCACGATCGCCAGGCCGGGCATGGCCAGCGGCGCGTAGACGGAGCGGAAGGTCCGCCATGGCGAGGCTCCGTCGATGGCTGCCGCTTCAGCGAGCTCACCCGGCAACCCCATGAAGTATTGGCGCATCAGGAAGGTGCCGAACGCCGTCGGGATGGCCGGAATAATCAGCGCCAGCAAGGTGTCGGAGAGACCTACTCCACGGATCAGCATGAAGACCGGCACGATCGTCACCTGCGCGGGCACCATCATGGTGGCCAGCACGATGGAGAAGAGGGCGCCGCGTCCCCGGAATTTCAGGTGTGCGAACGCGTAGCCTGCCAGGGCGGCTGTGATCATCTGCCCGACGGCGATCAGCCCGGTCACCAGGGCACTGTTCACTACCAGGGCCACGATGTTGAGCTGTTTGAACACTTGCTCGTAGGAGGTCAGGTCCGGGTTCAGCGGCAGGAATGCGGGCGGCAGTTTGAAGGATTCCGACGGCGGCCGCAGCGAGGTGGACAGCGTCCACAGCACGGGGCCCAGGACGAAGACGGACGCGATCAGCAAGACGACGACGCGGACGGCCACTGACCAATCGCGCTTCTTCCGCGTGACGACAGGCTCCGTGGTGGTGACACGTTCTTGAATGGTTGTCATGGCGGGCCTTACTGGTAGAAGACGAATCGTTTGCTGAGCCGGAACTGCGCGGCGGTGATGGCCATGATGATGAGCGTGAGGATCACGCCGATCGCCGAAGCCTGGCCGAACTCGAGGCGTTGGAACGCGGACTCGAAGATCACCATCACTGCTGTGCGCGTTGAGTCGCCGGGCCCGCCGCGGGTGAGGACGTAGGGCTGGTCGAACACTTGGAGTGCGTTGATGATGGCCATGACCGAGGCCACCAGGGTGGTGGGGCTCAGCAGGGGCAGGGTGACGAACCAGTGCTTGCGCCAGCCCGTCGCGCCGTCAATGGAGGCGGCCTCGTACGTCTCCACGGGAATGGAAGCCAGCCCGCCGATGAACAGCAGGAACGAGAACCCGAAGTTCTGCCACACGTACACAAGGATCACGACGGCGGCCGACCCGCCTGGCGTCGTCAGCCAAGGCACCGCGGGGATGCCGACGATGGACAGCAACCAGTTCACGACGCCGAACTGCTCGTTGAAGAGGTAGCGCATGAAGATCGACACCGAGGCCGCGGACAGGATCAGCGGGAAGAAGAATGCAGAGCGGAAGAACACCCGCAGCCAGGCCGGGAGCTTCTCCTGCACCATGATCGCCAGGCCGAGCGCCAGTCCCAGCTGGAGCGCCACCGCCACCACCACGAACACGATGGTGTTCAGGAACGAGACCCGGACGGTGGGGTCCTGGACTACCTCGGCAAAGTTGTCGAAGCCAACGAACGTCGGCGCGGAGATGATGTCCCAGCGGAAGAAGGCTAGCGCGATCGAAGCGACGATCGGGAGCAGGGTGAAGATGCCCATGCCCGCGATGGTCGGGGCCAGGAAGGCCCACGGCAGCCAGCGCTGCTGCACACGGCCGCGCTTGGTCCCCTGTGCGTTCTTACGGGCCGCTTGCCGGCGGCCCGGCTCACTTCCCGTCCCCGTGGAGGTACTGGTTGCGGTACTCATGGCTGCCTCCTCAGGGCCAGTTCAAGGTCGCGCTGCATGGAGTTGAGAGCGTCCTTGAGTTGGCGCTCGTCGCCGCTGACAGCCAGGCTTACGTTTTTCATCAGGGCGGTCTCGACGGCGGCCTGCTGGGGTGGCGCCGGAATGGGACCTGTGGTGGGGAACTTGTCCAAGGTGTCGTAGAAGACCTTCCAGTTCCGTGGACCGGTTCCTGCATAGAGCTGCTCATTGACCATGGATCGGCGGGCGGGGGTGGTGTTTGGTGTGGGGAACACGATCCGCATGGCCTCCAGGCTGGAGCTGAACTTCACCCATTCCCAGGCTGCGTCCTTGTCCTTGGCGGTCTTCATGATCGCGTAGCCTGCCGTGCCGAACTGGTGCCGCTGTGTCCGCCATTTCGGGAAGAACTGGACATCGAATTCGTCCTCTGTCATCCCCGCTTCATGGAGGCCTTGGACCCAATAGCCGCCTGCCGGCGTCGTACCTATCCTGTTGGAGGCGAAGAGGCCGATCAGCGCGCTGCCGCCGCCTTCCTCGGGCCGGACGCCAAGGCCGTCCTTGACCAGTCCACGGAGGTAGTCGAAGGATTCGAAGACCCGGGGATCGTCGGCGTTGGGTTCCAGCCACTGGTAGCCGCCAGAGCGGAGGCCGCGCGAGGGGTCGTTGGCGTAGAAGCCGTCCCACAGCCATTCGCCGCCCGCGGATTTGGTTTCCTTGAGGAAGCTGGTGTCGTTGGCGTAGAGCCATGGCACCACGCCGCCGAACAGGCGGTTGGTCCAGTAGTACGGTGTGAAGTCCTTGGGGTTGGCCTTCTTCATGGCCGCGAGGGTGGCCCGGAAGTCGGTGTGGGTCCAGTCGTCGGCCGGCCTGTCCAGCCCGGCCTGCCGGAGCGCGGTGGTGTTGTAGTACATGTTGGCCGCGTTCCAGTCGATGGGAAGCTGGAACAGGCTGCCTTTGTACATGAACGCTTCCACCAGGCTGGGGTGGACGTCCGCGAAGTACTCCTTCATGTGGTCGGCATCCCGGCGAAGGTACTCGTCAAGCGGGTGTGCCAACTTCTCGGCGAACAGCTGGGCGCCTTCGGTTGCGACGTAGACGACGTCCGGCGGAGTGCCTGCTGCCACCATGGTGAGGATCTTGGTGAAGAAGTCCTTCCAGTCCACTGCCTGGATGGCCTGGACCTTGACCTTGATTTCCGGGTGGACCTTCGCGAAGGCGTCGATGACCTTCTGGCGGGCTGCGGCGTCTGCGGCGGTGCCCATGATGGCGATGCTGAGGCTGTTGTCGCCCCGGCCTGGGATATCGGCCCCGGTCAGGCGCGGCCACGATGCCGCAGTGACTCCAACGATCCCGGCGCCGAGGGCTGTGAGGGCACTTCTACGTGTGAATTCGCGCAAAGCCCCATTGGTTCCCGACATGTAGATTTCCTTCCCTAACACGTGTTAGGAAGCGTATGACGAGTGCCTAACACGTGTCAAGTGTCACAGGAATGTTGCTTGTGTCTCACTAACCCCGCAACGCGCGGGAGGAGCTCACATGAGGCGTCCAGCGAATTGTGGCAGTCTAGTCAGAATGAGTTCCCAGCAATTCCGCACCAGCGGGAGGCCGAGCAAACGGCCGCTTCCAGCACGCGACGCAGGCGCAGGCACAGGCTTCCTCTTCTGCCTGGCCACGGCCGCAAGCATCGTGGGCCTCGTCGCGACGTACTACTTCTTTGTGCGCACCACGCCTGGACAGTTCATCGACGAGTCGGCACTGGTCGAAGCGACGGCCCTTAGCGGAACCGCCGGCCGCGCCTCCACGGAATTCCTGGACATGCTCCCCATGCTCTCGCTGGCAATAGCCACCATCATGGTGCTCTTCGTAACGGTGGCGCGCCGCCGCTGGAAGGCCGCGGGGATCGCCGTGGCTGCATGCGTCGCCGCCAACCTGGCCACCCAAATCCTCAAATTCTTCATCCCCGACCGGCCCGACCGCGGTGTGCAGACACTGGAACTGAACTCGCTCCCGTCAGGGCACACCACCTTGGCCGCCTCCGCCGCGGCAGCCGTCTTCCTCATGGTGTCCCCACGCTGGCGTCCACTGGCTGGTTTCCTCGGAAGCACCTTCGCGGTGGCTACCGGAGTCTCCACCCTCATCAACCAATGGCACCGCCCCGCCGACGTCATCGCCGCGTTCCTGGTGGTGGGCGCAGTAATGCTGCCGGCGGGATGGCTGGTCCTACGGACAGGCAGCACATGGAACGTATGGAAGGGCTACGGCGAGCATTGGGCCGCCTCCCGGATCTGGGTCTGGCTCACCGTCGCCGCATTGCTGGCCGCCTTGATGGTGGCCGCCTATTCATTGCTCCAGGTGATGCCCGGACTCAGCACCGACAGCACCATCGACTACTTCTGGGCGGGCACGGCCTTCATCGTGATCGCCGGATATCTTTCAGCGCTCGGCGGTACATGGCTGTTCGGCTTGGCGGCCCGCAAGGCCTGACCCCCGTAAGGCCTAAAGCCCCCCGTAAGGCTTAAAACCCGACGACGGCGCCCGCCCACCGAACGGCTCAGCCCTCGACAGCTTCGCTGCGGGTCCGGTGGGCCTGTTCCCGGATGAAGGCGCGGTCCTCATCCGTAAGCACCGTGCCCCCGTGCCCGTCTACGGCACCGTCCTCACCCGTCTGCCCCTTGATGATTGCCGTGACTGTCCGCGGCACGATGACACTGCCGGGATTGTTGATGAGCCATTGCTGCGTTTCGGAAGAAAGCTGATTCCAAAATTCCCTGATGTGCATAGTGATCAGCGCTGCCATTCTTGATTGGTGGGATGTGGCGGGACCCTCAATGCACTGCCTCAAAATCGGGAAATTGGCCGGGCCCTCCCATCAAGGCTACGCCCGGCAGCGGCAATACTAACCCGGTAAGACGCAACGTTTCCGCGAATGACGTCGACGGATGTGACCGCATGCGATAGAGTTAGTCCATTCGATGGACAAACAGCGGTTAACTCCAGGAGCTCCCATGTCTTCCACTCTTAAGCACGGCCCTCGCGGTCTCAATCCGGCCGCCCCTGCCTCACGCGACCTGGTGGTCGACTTCATCCGGGTTGCCTGCATGTTCGCCGTGGTGGCCGTGCACCTGCTCATGATGGGCATCAGCGTGGACGAATCCGGCATCGGCGTCGGCAATCCGCTGACTTCCCTGAGCTGGTTTGCTCAAGGCACATGGTTCGGCCAGGTCATGCCGCTCTTCTTCATCGTCGGCGGTTTCGCCTCCTTGACCTCGTGGCGGAGCCTGCGCCGCAAGGGAGGCGATGCCGGCGACTACCTAAGGAACCGTGTGCTGCGCCTGGTTCGTCCTACGGTTGCGTTGTACGCGTTCCTCGCCATTGCGCTCTGGATTGCGACGGCGGCCGGCGTCCCGGGCGATCTGCTCACCGTGATCGCCGCAGGAGCAGGAGTACAGCTGTGGTTCCTTGCCGCCTACCTGATCTGCCAGGCCATGGTCCCCACCATGGCCAAGCTCCACGAAGCCGCGCCCTACCGGACCATCGCCGCGTTGGCCGCGGGCGCCGTCGTCGTCGATGTCCTCCGCCTGGGCCTGGAGCACAATCCCTGGGGTTTCGACTCCAACCCGATCGGGCTGCTGAACATGGTGTTCGTTTGGGGACTGCTGCAGCAGCTTGGCTTCTTCTACGCCGACGGGTTCTTCGACCGCTTTGCGCGCTGGCAGCTGGTTCTGGCTGCCGTCGGTTGCTACGCGGCGATGGTTCTGCTCACCCACGCAGGCCCGTACCCGGTGGATATGCTGACCAACCAGAACCCGCCCATGTTTCCGCTGATCCTTGTGGGCCTGGCGCATGTGCTGCTGGTCAAGGCTGCGTACCCGGCCCTGCAGCGCTGCGTGCATCGTGGCTGGGTGCAGAAAGTGATGTTCGTTGTGGGCAGCCGGGCCATGACCATCTACCTGTGGCACCTGCCGTTGATCATTGCCATGTTCGGGATCGCATTGCAGCTGCGGCTTCCGTTCCCTGAGCCTGCGGGCTTGGATTGGTGGCTCAGCCGTCCCCTCTTCTATGTGGCAGCGTGGGCCCTGGTGCTGCTGGCCTCCATGCCGCTGGTCCGGCTGGAACTTGCAAGCACTGCCCTGGCCCCGGGTGCGTCGAGGCCGGCGATGTGGCGGATCATCACTGCCACTGTTCTGGCTGTCATTCCGCCCTTTGTGGTGATGCGGACGGCCCTCGACACAGCGAACGCGACGTGGGGGCTGGTGCTGCTGGTGATCGCTGTGGCATTGGTGACGGGCAAGGTGCCAGACCGGACGTGGAAGCGTCCGCTCGCGGGACGCGTGGCTTCCTGACCTACTTTGGGGCGGGATCGGCGCTGAAACAACCTAATGGGGTTGATTTGAGGCGAGGACACGATAAAAGTTGGTAGCGAAGGCTCGCGCTTCAGTAGTTGCGGCGGTGCTTCAGCCTCGGAATTGCGACGGCGAACACCGCTGCCGCTGCGAAGCCAAGTATTCCTGTGGCCCAGATGCCGGCCGAGAGCGAGACCGCAGCAGTCAGCCCCGATAGCAGCACAGGTCCCCCGGTGGCGCCGGAGTCCGCGATGAAACGCCAGATTCCCAGGAAATGGCTCCGCCCGTTGTCCGGCGAGAAGTCTGCGCCCAGCGTCATGATCAATCCGGAACTGATGCCATTGCCGAAGCCGATCAGCAGTGCAACCAGGAGCAACGGGACAAAACCAGCCGTGAACGGGATCAGGATCAGTGCCGACCCCATGATCACCGTGGACGGTATCGCCACCCATTGCCGGCCCTTCCTGTCCATGAGCTTTCCCGCCGGGTAGAAGACCAGCATGTCGATCGCTCCGGACAAGCCGAACAGCAGTGAAGCATGGGTGGCGTCGAGGCCCAGATGGTCGGCCCACAGTGGGATGACTACCTGGCGCGAAGCCCGCAGTGCGCTCAGCAGCAGGATGCCGAAACCGGCGCTCAGGAACACCCCCGCGTGCGACACCGCTACGCTCCGCAGCGTCGACGCCGGAGGGCGCGGACCGCCGTCGGATGTGTCGGGGGCGACCAAATCCGGGATGGTGAGCGACAAGGCAGCCGCCGCCATCATTCCCGCGAACCCCACCCAGTACGCACCGCTGATGCCCGCGAACTGCATCACGCCGGCACCAATGAACGGTCCAATGAAGATGCCGATCCTGGTGACACCGCCCAGAGTGGACAGCGCCCGGGCGCGGAAGATGACCGGCACGGCCTCGGTGAGGTACTTCTGCCGGGCAAGGTTGAAGACACTTGCGGACATGCCCACCAACGTCATGGACGCCGCCAGCAACCAGAGTCCGTGCTCCACCTGCGGGGCAAAAGCCGCAGCGCCCAAGGCCATGGCTCCCAAGGCACCGGCGCCAACTATGGACCATCGTTCACCAAACTTCTCGGTGATGATCGACGCCGGAATGTTGAAGATCCACGAGCCGAGCCCAATGAGCGTCACGATCAACGCCGACACAGCAACCGAAGCGCCCAGCTCCCGGGCCGAGAGCGCAATGACCGGCAGGACCGCCCCCTCGCCTATACAGAACAGCAGAGCGGGCCCGAAGGCCGGAAGCGCAATGCTGCGAAGGCTGAAGTTCTTGTCTGCTTGGGTGGTGGTCATCCCTTTCATCCTAGAACTCGTCAAGAGCCTCACTGACCGCGCACCCTGCCTTGGGTGCGCCAACGGGTGCGGCGCAGTTGTTGCGGCTCCGAAGACCGGAGCCGCAACAACTACATGCGAAGCGGAATTACCACTCGGCCCTAGCTGCGGATGGCTGCTGCCTTCCGACGGCCAAGGGCGGTCAGGACCAGGCCCATCACGAGCAACGCTCCTGCCCAGAGTGCGAAGCTGCCGTCCAGTCCCGTAGCGGCCAGGGTTTTGGCATTTCCGACGGCTGTGGAAGCTGCCGCAGTCACCGAACCTTTGGTGCCAACAGCCGAGTGGACGCTGCCTGCGGTCACGATACTTCCGCCAGCGAGGCTTCCGGTCACGGCGCCGGCAACGGGCTCGTCAACGCCAGGTTCTCCGCCCGTCGAGGGGCTTCCGGTGATCGGGGACTCGGCCGGCGGAGTATCAACCGGAGGAGTGACTACCGGAGGAGCAACAACCGGCGGGGTGACTACCGGCGGGGTAACAACCGGAGGGGTAACAACCGGAGGGGTAACAACGGGAGGTGTGACGTTACCGGCAGAACCGCCACCGATGCCTACTGAAGTCGAGCCAATGGTTACGGGAGCGGTGATCGGAACGATCACCTGGGTGCCTGCAAGGAGTCCGTCGGATCCTGACGTGCTGGCACCCGGCGTGGTGCCGGTCGTGCCGCCGGTGGAGCCGTTGGAACCGGACGTGGCTGACGAATCACCCAGCACGCCAGCAGAGGTTGAACCAACGCTCACCGGAGCAGTGATCGGAACAATCACCTGCGTCCCCGAACCAATACCCTCGGACCCGGACGTCGAAGCACCCGAACCAGCAGGAGCCGAACCACCCGTGGAACCACTGGTACCGCCGGTGGTGGCTGACGAGTCACCCAGCACGCCAGCAGAGGTTGAACCGAGGCTGATCGGAGCCGTAATCGGAGCAACAACCTGCGTCCCCGAACCAACGCCCTCGGACCCGGACGTCGAAGCACCCGAAGCGGCAGGAGCCGAACCACCCGTGGAGCCGCTGGTGCCGCCGGTGGTGGCTGACGAGTCACCCAGCACGCCAGCAGAGGTTGAACCAACGCTCACCGGAGCAGTAATCGGAGCAACAACCTGCGTCCCCGAACCAATGCCCTCGGACCCGGACGTCGAAGCACCCGAAGCGGCAGGAGCCGAACCACCCGTGGAGCCGCTGGTGCCGCCGGTGG